>NZ_NADV01000029.1:0-396542 GCF_003264175.1 Bacillus sp. SRB_331
ATGTTCAAATCCTTCTCCAAATTTTATTAGCTTTACTAGTAAAATTAAATATTCTATAAAATATTTAACCTGTTTTTTATATATGCTGCTTCTTAGTGATAAATATTCACTGTTTTAATTCTAGTACAGGCTATAAATATTAATCATAACTGGACTAATATTTAACATTGCCTAAATAATAATGTAAACAAACAATGTGATGGAAAATAAAGTTTGGTTATTTTTTTAAAAATTTAAAAGCCGTTTCCTTTATTGGATTGGGCTTTTAAATTTTAAATAGTATAAATTTGAAAAGAATATATTGAATTAAAAAATAAAATATATAAATGCAAAATAATCATAAAATCATTTGTGTTATAGAAAGAATAATAAATAGTTAAAATAGAATGATTTTTAGTAAAGGTTCAAGTTTTGAAGAATAGTGCATACAATATAAAGTGTTTTCCTTTCTTCATTTAAGTTTTACGTATATAATTTAAAAGTACTATTTTTATTTTATTTTTTTATATATTTATAACAGAATAGAGGTTTAAAAATGAGTGTTAAAATCATTACGGATAGTGCGGCGGATTTACCGGTAGAATTGCTGCAGGCATATGATATTGATTTAATTCCACTCCGTGTATATGATGAAGCAGAAACAGAGTATTTAGATGGGGTTACATTAAAATCAGTTACTTTATTGCAAAAAATGAGAGAAGGCGCTGTTTATAGAACGTCATTGCCTTCACTTGAAACTTTCCAAGAAAAATTTGTTTCTTATGCAAAAGAAGGTAATCCTTGTATATATTTAGCTTTCTCATCTGAACTGTCTGGTACATATCAATCGTCAGTTCTCATTAAAGAAGAAGTGAAAGAAACATACACTGATTTAGATTTAGAAATTATTGATACAAAATGTGCCTCACTCGGTCAAGGTATTGTCGTATTAGAAGCTGCAAAAATGGCAAAAGAGGGCGCATCAAAAGAAGAAATATTAAACCGTGTCGCTTTTCTAATGAACCATATGGAACATATCTTCACTGTAGCTGACTTGCAGTACCTAGTGAGAGGTGGGCGTTTAAGTAAAGTAGCTGGTTTTATCGGTGGTTTATTAAACATTAAGCCGATCTTAAATGTGGATGAAGGAAAACTTGTACCACTTGAAAAGGTAAGAGGGAAAAAGAAAGTATTAAGCCGAATTGTTGATATTATGGAAGAGCGCGGGAAAGACCTTAAAGGTCAAACAATCGGTATGACTCACGGTGATGATTTAGAAACTGCCGAAGCATTAAAAGCATTAATTACTGAAAGATTCGGCTGTGAAGTATTTATCGTAAATACAATTGGAGCAGCAATCGGAGCGCATACCGGACCAGGTGCGTTAACGTTGTTCTTCTTAAATGAAGTAGAGTAAAGGATTGATCTTTTGATCAATCCTTTTTTTATTCTATTATAATTGTTTTTTGCGAATGAAAAATATGTAAATTTATATTAGTTAGTAACCTATACGAACCTAGAAATTCCCTAGAAGAAGTAGTAATACTTACAACTTATATAAATAGGAGGAAATAGAAAATTGAAATATCAAATTACATTCATATAAGTTTGAATATTTCAAGATATTAAAATTTAGATAGTTAATATATAATAGTGAAGAGAGTGGTTTTTTGTAACTATTTGTAAAAAAAGGGGGGTGCAAAATGAATAAAATAATACAAGCCCAATCTCAATCTCAATGGGATTTGGACAGGCTATATCCTCAAGAACAAAACTTCAAGTTTTCTATAGAAACGATAGAAAGATTAAAAATTGAATATAAAACAAAAAAAGATACAGTAACTCTTTCACAACTTATTCAAGCTATCGAAAAGGCGGAATATTATTTGTATTGCCGTTCTACTGAAGAGGATGCACAACCTGAAAATGCTTTACTAAGTGTAAAAATAAATCAATTAAAGAAAGAAGTTCAGCTATTAATAGAAGCTAGTAAGCAACAAGATATTAATACTAATAATTTAAGTATTAAACTAATAGAAAATGAACTTAAAGCTTGGGAAGATATGTACATACAATTACGGAATAAATTAGAAATAACACATGATAAAGAGACTTTATCTTTTGGACAAGCGAATTATGTTGCGATGAATAGTGATGATCATAATGAAAGGTTAAAAGTATTCGATTCTCTTACAAATGCTTTGAATAAGGAAAAAGAAATCTTTGCTACTGTATTGAATCAAATAGGAAGATTACGTAACACAAAGAGTAATGAATTAGAAAGGAGAGCAGTTTTAACTCAATCCCTTCAAATGAATGGCATTTCAGAAGTTGTATTATCACAAATGTGGGATGCAACGGGATCTAAACTTGATAAGCTAGTAAGTGCTTTAAACGCGTATAAAAAAGGTAATGATTCAATTACATGGCATGAAATCATGACATTAAAAGAAAGTAATGAGACCGTTATTCCTTTTTCAGTAGGAGTACAAAACATATATGATGCATTTGAAAATATAGATGAAGAATTGGCAAAGTTCGCGCGGAATGCGATAGCGAATGGCTGGGTAGATGCTGAACCGAGAGATAATAAACCGCCGGGTGGATTTTGTGCTCCTTTTTTCAGTGAAAAAGAATCCCGTATTTCAATGCGTTATGATGGAACAATTGATAGTGTAAGAGTACTTGCTCATGAATTAGGACATGCTTGGCATTTTTATGTTATGAGTTTGGAACAATCTACTTCATTTTTAGATAATTATCTGCCAATGAGTACAGCAGAATCAGCGTCTATTTTCTTTGAGATGGTGCTTGTAGATCACTTAATAAAAACAGCAGAATGTACAGAGATGAAAAAGTCATTGCTTAGCTGGAAAATTAGAAATAGCTTTAATTATGTTATGGCAATTCGTGCATCGTTTCAGTTTGAGAAGAAGTTTTATGAAGAATGCAAGGAAGGTCCTTTAAGTGCTGATGAAATTGAGAAATTATCTATAGCCGCGCAAGAAAAGGCATACGGGAATGCACTAACAGAATATCAGCCGTTTGTTTGGATGAAATACGTTCAGTTTTATATAGAAGACGTTCCTTTTTACAATTATCCATACACATTTGGGTATTTAGCGAGTTTTAGTTTAATTGAAATAGCAAAGGAAAATAAAAATGCATTTCATTTGAGGTATAAAGAGTTTTTACGAGAAACAGGAAAGACCCCAGTTGAAGAATTGATGAAAAAACATTTTGATATTGATCTAACAGAGTATGAATTTTGGAATAAGGCTTTTATGCAAATTCATAAAGATATTGATGAATATTTGCAAATTAATTAAGGGGACTACATATATGAACAGAATCGGTATTATCGGAGCAATGCAAATTGAAATAGACTTACTTTTAGAAAAACTACATATAAAAGAGGAACATACTATTGCGGGAATACCTTTTTATAAAGGAAACTTCATGGATACAGAAATTATTATTACGCGATGTGGTGTAGGAAAGGTAAATGCCGCCGCATGTACACAAATTTTAATTAATAAATTTGATGTGAATTCTATCATTAATACAGGTGTTGCGGGTGGATTACATCCGGATGTGAAAATTGGCGATCTAGTTATTTCTACAAATGTTACGCATCATGATGTTAATAAAAATCAAATGAAGAATCTATTTCCGTTTCAAGAAGCGTTTCATGCAAGCGAGGGATTAAGAGATTTAGCCCGAAAAGCTGTTAATAGTAGTAGTTTAAATATTACTGTTCATGAAGGAAGAATCGTCAGCGGAGAATGCTTCGTCGAGGATTCAAAATTAAAGGAGCAATTAGTCACTGAATATGCACCTCATTGTACAGAAATGGAAGGAGCAGCAATTGGACATGTTGCTTATATAAATGACATACCGTTTCTCGTTTTGAGATGTATTTCTGACAGTGCAGATGATTTAGCGCAAGTTTCATATGATGATTTCGCGAAAACCGCAGCGAATTATTGTTCAGAAATTATTGTGGAGATGCTTAAAAATATTTCGAGTAAAGCTGTATTGTAGTTCATAAGTAAAGAATGGGAGAGAATATCATGTTACAAGCACTAATTTTCGATATGGATGGAACTTTATTTCAAACAGATAAAATTTTAGAGTTATCACTAGATGATACATTTGATCATTTACGGTCACTACAATTATGGGATACGATAACGCCAATTGATAAATATCGTGAAATTATGGGTGTACCTTTACCTAAAGTTTGGGAAGCTTTATTACCTAATCACTCTAATGAAGTAAGGGAACAAACAGATGCATATTTTTTAGAAAGACTAATTGAAAATATAAAGAGCGGAAATGGTACTTTATATCCGAATGTAAAGGAAGTTTTTAGTTTTATAAAAGAAAATAATTGTTCCATTTACATTGCTAGTAATGGTTTAACGGAATATTTACAGGCAATCGTATCTTATTATGATTTAGACCAATGGGTTACGGAAACATTCAGTATTGAACAAATACACTCGCTAAATAAAGGTGACTTAGTTAAAGGTATTTTGAAGAAGTATGATATAAAAGAGGCAGCGGTAGTTGGGGATCGTTTATCGGATATTAATGCGGCAAAAGATAATGGTTTAATTGCGATTGGATGTAATTTTGATTTTGCACAAGAAGATGAGCTTGCTCATGCTGATTTAGTAATTGATGATTTAATGGAACTGAAGGGGATATTACCAGAATTGAAGAATACGTACATAACAAAATGAATAAGTTCACATTCAAATGAATGCTCAGGATAATATATTCTTGGGCATTTTTATTTTTCAAAAAGATACATTTGGATAGAGAAAGTGGGAGATTAAGCTGGAAGATATACAAATAAAACAAATTGGAGATCCGCTAAAATATGAGGTCAATCACCTTGTCCAGGAAAGTAAAGAAGAAGGATTTAACTTCTTAATAAAACTAATAAATGAATATGAAAGTAAAAGAAATACATTTAGTAAAACAGGTGAATGTTTATATGGAATCTTTCGAGGGGATACGTTAATTGGAATCGGGGGATTAAATCAAGATCCGTATACGAAAGATAATAAGATTGGCCGATTAAGAAGGTTTTACATTGCAAAAGATTACCGGCGGAAAGGATTAGGAAGGTTACTGTTAGGGAGAATCTTAAGCGATGCAAAAATCTATTTTACTATTGTTGTCTTATATACAGATACAGAACAGGGGGATCAATTTTATACTTCGAGTGGATTTGCGAAAGGGAAAATGTATGTAGGAACAAGCCATTATCTAAACTTAGATAAAAGGATATAGTGAATTATTATTTGACCCCGAAGGGAACGTTTGTTCTGCATTATGCAGATTTATGGTATAATTTATTTGAATCTACTATTAGAATGGGGATTAGATGATGGGAGAAAATAAAATTATTAATGATTTTAAAGATTATTCAATATGGATAACCACATTGAAAGGTATGAATGACGAATTGTGGACAGCGCCAATATCAGAGGGGAAATGGGCTATTGGTGAGATTGTATCTCATATTATGAATTGGGATGACTATCTTTTACATGAGACATTATCATCAGTGAGAGATGGACAGGGAATGGAGTTCCCTGACTTTGATACATATAATAAACAAGCCTCTAATTATGCAAAATCAGGTATATCTAAGATAAAACTTCTTGAAGAAGCACAAGCTAAAAGAGATTTACTTGTTCAAGAGCTTAACCGACTGTCTATTGGAAAGCTAAAGGAACATTTAACTGCCAATGGAGTATCATATTGTCCTCATACTGGAATGCCGTACTCTCTAATATATATTATTAAAGAATTCGTAGATCACGATAACCATCACAAAAGGCAGATTATTAATTTTTTAAATGAAAATCAAGTTGTTAACTGATAAAGAAAGATCCCGCGAATGATACTTGCGGGATCTTTAATTAATTATAATTTAACATTCATTTGTTTCAATAAAGCTTTCGGATCACCTTTTACATAATAAAAATGTGGATTATTCTCATCATCGTAAAGCATAATGTAAGGTTTTTCGTTAAGTGGGAGAAGGATGAGTACTTCATCAATTGTTGTATGTAACCATTGATTTGTAATAGGAACAGGTTTCGATAATGGGATTTTTATCATATGTCCATCTTTCGGAACGACGTTTAAGTTTTTGAACGGGCCAGTAATGGATTTAGCATATTGAACAGCTTCTTTTTGAATAGCTGGATCTAAAGATTGTTTTTGAACGACCATTTCTTTTTTACAATCAAATACTTCAATTTGTTTATTTGTATTTGCGAACGCATTTGTTGATAATAAAAAGAAGAGAAGAGTAATGACTCCTATTTTTTTGAACATGAAACAACACCTCACACTTACTATACCCTCAAACGTTGTAAATATTTTTATGTCACATTGATGTAACAAAGAAGTTGTATGATAAAATTGATATTTGTTTATAAGTAACGGAGGAATTGTAATGAAAGTATTAATTGCGGATGATGAACAAGATATGCTGAAAATTTTAAAAGCGTATTTTGAAAAAGAAGGCTTCGAAGTTTTATTAGCAAAGGATGGAGAGGAAGCACTTCAAATATTTTATGATGAGAAAATTGACTTAGCTATTTTAGACTGGATGATGCCGAAAAGTAGTGGTATTACTGTCTGTCAGGAAATAAAAAAGAATTCGAGTGTAAAAGTATTAATGCTTACTGCGAAAAGTGAAAGTGAAGATGAATTAGCAGCTCTTCAAAGTGGGGCAGATGAGTATGTGAAAAAACCATTTCACCCAGGAGTGCTAATTACGCGAGCGAAAAAGCTTGTACAGCATGAAGATGTTATTCAAGTTCAAGATTTTAAAATAGATTTCACTAAAAATAAAGTATATAAAAACGAGAAAGAATTAGATATTACAAAGACAGAATTACAATTAATAAAATGTTTTTTAAATCATAAAGGCACGATTTTAACGCGGAAAAAGTTGTTAGATATCGTTTGGGGATTTGATTATTTTGGGGAAGAGCGAACGGTTGATACGCATGTAAGAAGGTTGCGTAAAAAAATAGGAGAAAATATTATAAAGACACATCGCGGTTTAGGATACAGTTTGGAGGAAGAGTGTGAATAAACTCGGTAAAAAGTTATTTTTCAGCATCTCTTTAACAGTCATCCTTATTTTTTCCATCTCTTTATTATTAATTAACTATTTTTTACCAAAATATAATGTGCACAAAACACGCGAAAGCTTAGAAGGCATTACAGCGCAAATCCAGTCAATACCGCGTAAAGAACTGGATGATGCTATAAATTATATTGAAAATGAAGGTAATGTTACGATTGCGTACACATCAATAAATAGTTCAGAAGATGCTATTAATGAAGAATTACGCATGCAACTTACAAAAAAGAGAGTTGCATTGAATAAACTTTGGATTACAAAAGAAGAAATTACGAAAGTGAAGAACCTCGGACAATCGAATAAAATATATGATCAAGAAAAGATAAAATCTAGTTTTTTTGCGAAATACATTGCGAAAGATGATATGTTGATTTTAGTAGGAGTTTCTATCGCACATTCAAATGAAGTAATTAAAACGCTTAACTCATTTTATTTATACATTTTGGGATTCTCACTATTTCTTATTATCGTGCTCGTCTGGATTTTTTCAAAAACAATCACTACACCACTGAATGAATTGAGTGATGTCGCAGAAGATATTTCACGTCTGAAATTTAAACGGACGAAAGTTAAAACGAATGATGAAATAGGTGATTTAGCAAATAGTATAAACATTATGAGTGATAAATTACATGAAGCACATCAAGATTTAACAGATCGAAATGACCACTTAAAACGATTTATGGGCGATGTAACTCATGAATTAAAAACACCAATCGCATTAGTAAAAGCATATTCTATGGGAATAAAAGACGGTTTAGATGATGGCACATATGTTGATACAATCATTAAACAAACAGATCAAATTTCAAATTTAATTGAAGAGTTATTGCGATTTTCTAAACTAGAAAGAGATATTTTACAAAAAGAAGAATTCCCTATTGAACCACTAGTACAAAGTATAATAGATAAGCATAAGATTGAACTGGAGTCGAAAGAACTCAAGTTGCAAGTGAACTATAGTGTTGGTGACACGATTGTTTATGCTGATTTAAATAAAATGAGAATGGTCTTTCAAAATTTAATTTCTAATGCGATAAAATATACAACGAATCAAAATATAAAAATCATATTAGAAGAGAAAAATGGCATTGTGTATTTTCAAATTCAAAATGGTATTGCTGCTGAGGGAATTAAAGAGATAGATAAAATTTGGGAGCCTTTTTACGTATTAGAGTCTTCTCGCAGTAAAGAAAAATCAGGTACTGGATTAGGATTAGCGATTGTAAAAAGTATATTAGAAAGACATGGTTTTGAATACGGAGTTTCGGCAGAAGATGGAGAAATACAATTTTATATGTATATAGATAGGAACTAATTGTTATTAGTTCCTTTTCTATTATCTTGAAAGATTCGAATGTTTTACAAATTTCTCAACTTTCTACGAAATATAAACTGAATTTTCTGCATTTTTAATGTATAGTAAAAGAAGGAATATATGGGGAGGGAAGGGCATGAAGAAAAAGAAAATAGCAATTACACTATCGACTATATTATCTTTAACCATTACTTCAGGAGTTTCTAGTATGACTGCACATGCAGAAAAAAATGAAGGGAGCTCCGTAAAAGACAAAAATGTTATGTTAAATGGTCAAATTTCAGAGGGTTTAATGTCAAATACGAAAATTGAATTAGAAAATGGGATGACGAAGCCAATCTATTCACTTGATGAAGCCATCGTAGAAAATCTATTTGTAGAGACAGAAGTTGATAGTGATCGTGATGGTAAAAAAGATCGTGTATCAGTAAAGGTTATGCGTCCAAAGACGAACTCAGATGTGAAAGTCCCCGTTATTTATGAAATGAGTCCATATCGATCAGGATTAAAAGATGTTCCTGTTTATAATGTTGATGAAGAATTGTATGCGTATGAAGGAAAACCGTATGGGGCAGTTAATCTTGGGTCGTATGGTAATTATTATGTTCCGAGAGGATATGCAGTTATTTTAGGCGAAAGTATCGGAACTGGAAAATCAGATGGATGTCCGACAACTGGAGATGAACAAGAAATACTAGGGACGAAGTCTGTCATTGATTGGGTCAATGGGCGTGCGAAAGCATATACAGAGGATGGTAAGGAAGTAAATGCAAATTGGTCTTCGGGAAATGTAGGAATGACAGGAGTTTCTTACAATGGTACGTTACCGAATGCTGTCGCAACGACAGGAGTGGAAGGGTTAAAAACAATTATTCCAATCGCAGCGATTAGTAGCTGGTATGATTATTATCGTGCAAATGGGGCGGTTATTGCGCCAGGTGGATATCAGGGAGAAGATACAGATAATATGGCAGAAGCAGTACTAACAAGAAAGAACCCTGAAGTTTGCGGGCAAATTATTAAAGAACTAACAGCTGGACAAGATCGTAAAACAGGCGATTATAACGATTTTTGGGATAAACGTAACTATGTAAAAGATGTTAAGAATGTGAAGGCTAGTGTGTTTGTTGTTCACGGTTTAAATGATTGGAATGTAAAAACGAAGCAGTTCGCACAGTGGTGGGAAGCTCTTGGCAAAAATAATGTTCCTCGTAAAATGTGGTTGCATCAAGGTGGACATGGCGGAACATCAAGTAATAACTGGCAACAAACGCAAAATAAATGGTTCGATTATTGGTTATATGGAATTGAAAATGGAATTATGACTGAACCGATGGTAGATGTACAACGTGAAAATAAATCGTGGCAAAAAATAAAAAATTGGCCAGATCCAGCAGCTGTACCATCAAAAGTCCGTATGTATTTAAGTAATAAAGCAGTCAATCTACCATTAAGTATGGGATCAGTAAACAATGTTTTCTCATTAGTAGATGATGCTAAAATAAAGTCAAATCAACTAGTAGAAAACCCTGAGTTAGAAATAGCGAATCGATTAGTATATACAATGCCTGTACTGCAAAAAGATATGCGAATAAGTGGTACGCCTAAAATTTCAATAACAGGAAATATTGATCGATCTGTTTCAAATTTAACAGCTTTACTCGTTGATTATGGCGGAGCGAGGCCTGAAATTGTAACGAGAGGTTGGATGGATCCGCAAAACTTAAATAGTATAGAAAATTCAACAGCGATTCAACCTGGTAAAGATTACACATTTACATGGGACATGCAGCCAGATGATTACGTATTTAAAGCAGGGCATCAAATGGGAATCGTTTTAATCGCAAGTGATTACGATTATACAATTAGACCGAAAGCAGGAACGAAGCTAACTGTGAAATTGAGTGAAGTGACATTGCCGATTGTGAAATAAATAGTTTTTGATAAAGAGCTTACTATAGTAAGCTCTTTAAATTTTGAAATAGAAATGCCTACAAACATAGGGAGTGTATTATGCATTTCTATTGGTAGATATAATAATGTTTACAACAAATAAAAAAATTGCATTAATGATTAAAAGGCCACTAAAGGTAAAAGCGGCAAAATCTCCAGCTAATCCATCTCCTACTTTTTCTCCAATTACGTGCATAGTGGCAAAGAAAACAATGGGGGAAGAAAGAATGAAAATACCACTGGCTATTTTCCATATTCGTTTATACTGCTTTGCTATAAAGAAAATTAGAACATTAATAGCGATAAGAAGAAAAAGAAATCCAATTAATGAATTCATCATATCCTCCTTTCAGTATAAGTCTGAATTTTGGTTTCTATATGTTCATTTTGAAGGGAATATTATACAATATGATTATATTCTATGGAAAGCGAGTGATATATTATGACAGTCAGCTCTTTCGAATTCTCATTAAAATTTGAGGTACGGAAAGATTAAGTAAATTAGAATCTTCCGTACACATAAAACGGAGGAGAAAATAAATGTTTAGTTTTTATAGTACACTTTGTACAGAACTATATGATTTTACAAAACCTGTCGGTTATTCTTTAAATGGTGATATTGAGTATTACCAAGAACGTTTAAATAATTGTGGGGGAAGAATTCTCGAAGCGGCAGTAGGATCAGGGCGTGTCATTATTCCACTTCTTGAAGTTGGATTTAAAGTTGATGGGATAGATTATTCACCTGAAATGCTAGATTCTTGCCGTAAGCGTTGTAAAGAGAGAGGCTTAAACCCTAATTTATACCAAGGAAGCTTACAACAATTTTCATTACCATATAAATATGAGGCGATAATAATTCCTACCGGATCCTTTTGTTTAATTGAAAATCGTGATGATTCTATAAACGCCTTGAAATGTTTTTATGAACATCTTAATCTAGGTGGTCGTTTAATTGTAGATCTTGCGCTTCCATATGACTGGAAGACGGGTGAGATTCATACATCGACTTTTTCCTTGCCAAGCGGGGACGGAATTACATTAGAAAATAAATCAATTGAAATAGATTGGCTTAACCAAGTAACTGTATCATATTTAAAATATGAAAAATGGAGTAAAGGACAGTTAGTACAAACTGAACTACAACGTTTTGCAATGCGGTGGTATGGAATAGAAGAGTTTAAACTCCTTTTAGAAAGTATAGGTTTCACTGACATTACTTGCTCTGCTGACTATGTTTATGAAAAGCAACCGTCAAATGCAGAACAAATTATTACTTTTGAAGCTGTACGAAAGGAATAATATAGGAATTATTCATGAAAATAAGGCAATCGACACAACATCGACTGCCTTATTTTCAATGTTAGGATATGTTTTATTTCATTGTTTATAGAGGAAAATCGGAGGAAAACAAATGAAATTCATCTTAATATTTGGCCCGCAAGCAGTCGGGAAAATGACAGTCGGACAAGAATTAGCGAAACTAACAGATTTGAAAATTTTTCATAATCACATGACCATTGATTTAGTAAGTCCATTTTTTGATTACAGTACAAAGGAAGCAAAAAGATTAGTAAGTTTGTTTCGTAATGAAATATTTGAAGAAGTGTCTAAAAGTGATTTATACGGAATGATTTTTACATATGTATGGGCATTTGACCTTCAATCGGATTGGGAGTACATAAACCATGTAGTAAGTATTTTTGAATCAAAAGGCGCAGCAGTATATTTTGTAGAGCTCGAGGCAGAATTAGATGAAAGATTAGAGCGGAATAAAAGTCCACATAGACTAGAGCATAAACCGAAAAAAAGAGACATTGAATGGTCTGAAAAAAATTTAAAAGAAACGATGAAAAAACATAGATTAAATTCATTTCATGATGAAATTGAAAAAGAAGAGTACATAAAAATTAATAATACTCATTTGAGTGCTAAAGAAGTAGCTGTAATGATTAAGGAAAAATTCCGATTGTAAAATACTTAAATACTGTTACGTTTTCATTGCCCAAGCATTCTCCTACTAACTACATATACTATTTATATTAAGGACGGTCACTAATTTATTGAGAAACCGTCATTTATATATAAATGACAACTTTGGAAGGAGGTAAGAAAAAATTGGAAAATGAACAGCCAGGAAGAATTGAAAATCAAGTGTATTCTAATCGAGTCGTAAGATCAGAATTTGATAAGCATTGGGAAACTTGTATTTCAAAAAGTGGTTATGTAATCTATGTAGCGACAAGTGATCATGCTGAAGTAATAGTTTTACTTTCAGATGGTTCAAGTAAATTATTAATCTTCGAAAAAGGCGGTAAAGTAATAGTAGGTGGTGGTGGAACAAGCCATTATAGTAAACCGCATATTGCAAAAAACATTTAATGTAAAAATGATAATCGAGAAGACGCTGGTAACCTTATAGTCTTTAATTTGTATATAGAGATGTTAATCATAAAGTAAGTTTTCGTTTTAGATTCTGGCGTTTTTTGTAACAAAAATAAGATAAAAAAGATCTTTAACGTATAAAGGTCTTTTTTGTTTTATTCACAAATAAAATTAATGGAGGTGAGCTAATAATGAAAAATAGTGGAGTAACCTATGTTCTTTCGGGAATTCTCCTATTCGGTCTTACATATATAACTTCCGCAATTTACGCGGGTTCATTAGAAATGTGGGATAGACCAAGCGGAAAATTCTTTACTGCATTTTATGAAATCCAAGGTACAATTTTATCAGTAATTTCAATTTGTTTTATTATAGTAGGGATATACTGTATACATAAAAAAGTGTAGTGAAAAACAATCAGCCTTTCATGTACTATACATGAAAGGCTGATTGTTTTTATGTGTTGAAGGAGTCTTTTAGAAGAATTGTAGTTTTTAGATTGATAGTTAAAACTGTAACAGTTTATGTATAATTAATATCATTTTGTCAAATGAATGTCACATAAAAGTCTTATAGTGTATATAGAAAGTGAAACATATACAAAGCAGGAGATGAAATGATGAAAAAGGCACTACAATATATATTCATATTATTTACGTTAGTTACTTTAAGTTATGTAATTTATATTAACTATGAAAAGCAGAAAGAGATTAAAAATAATAAACAAGTAATTAGTGAAGTTGCAAAGAGGTATGGTATTCCAGAGTGGATACCATTATCTATTGCTGATCATGAAACAAAATTTGATCGAAAAGCGATAGGGGATAACGGAACATCTTTCGGATTATTCCAATTACATCGTGGTGGATTAGCACCAGCGCAATTATCGGAAGAGAGTTTAGTGGATTCGCGTATAAATACAACGATAGCAATTTCAAGTATGGTCAAATCGTATGAACGTGGTGTGAAAAAAGGACTGCAGGATTGGGAGTTGCTTAAATATGTTGCTAATACATCAGGGTGGCCAGGAAACTTAGGGGGAGAATGGACAGATAATAATACGACATATAATAAAGGGCTAGAACAATCATATCAATTATATAAAAAAGAGAAGTAGATATAAAAAGGCATTTTCAATTTGGGGAAATGTCTTTTTTATGTTATAGTATAAAAGTGTTTGGACGTTATGTTATTTCGATATATCTTCAAATTTGTTATGTAGTATTTTTATATTAAATAACTACTAAAATCATTTTTTTATATAAGGAGTAAGAAGTAGGGATATGAAAAATATAGATTTTATACTAGAAAGTGATGAAACATTAAAACCGTCAGAACGATTAGTACTATTATTATTAGAGAAGCATAGAATGTTATATACGAACGATCTATTAGCTCTTTCAAATTTATCATATAAAACATTAACAGATTCACTAACAGCACTCGTTTTAAAGTCTTATGTTTTAAAGGATACAGGTAAGGGAAGAAGGCAGAATTGTTATAGATTAGTATGATAAGAGTACTGCTATAGATTCTTGCTATATATGTGTTTTTCAAATGTAAGGATAAATTTCATTTTTATTTTCAAATGATAAAAAACTATTAATTTAAGTAAATAGCCGGTTTTGATATGTAAAGAGTGCATGGCTGCTAAATATATAATTTCATTTCATTTTTATTAATGTTTATTAGTTGTAAGTGAAAATGATATTTTTTAAATAATTATAAAAATGAAATTCAAAAACAATCTACTCATTAGAGTGGATTGTTTTTTTATTAGGATAACGAATTATAAAAATAATATTATTATGTAAACTTAATTATTTAGAAAGGAACATGTGATTATTAATGGAATTTATTAAGGGGTACTTAATATTTGTATACATGGAGGTTCATTATGGAACAAATCATATCAATATCACAAGCAGTCATAAGAGGGGAAAAAGAAAAGGTAGTAGAAATCATTAATACGGATCCAAGTGTTGTTAACGAATTTAGTGAAGATGGCTGGACACCGCTTCATTTAGCAGCTTATTTTGGACAGAAAGAATTAGCAAGCTTCCTTTTAGAACAGGGTGCAGATATACATATTAGAGCAAAAAACGAAAATGAAAATACACCTCTTCAAGCAGCAATTGCGAATAAGCAAAGTGAGCTTGTAGCTTTCTTAATTGAAAAGGGATCAGATGTGAATGCTGTGCAAAGTGGTGGCTGGACAGGACTTCATGAAGCAGCGTTATTAGGAAATGAAGAAATCATTATATTACTTCTTGAAAATGGTGCTAATAAAATGATTAAGAAAAATGATGGGAAAACGGCATATGATATTGCTTTAGAAAAAGGGCATGAATCCCTATTACATCATTTGCAAGAGGAAGTGAGCTTATGATTAGCCACTGGAATGTAGGGATTTTTCTTTTTAATGAAGTGGAAGTGTTAGATTTTGCGGGTCCATTTGAAGTTTTTTCCGTTACAGCAACAAGTGAAGGTCAACCATTTACAGTTCATACTGTTAGTCAAGATGGAGAAATGATTACAGCGAGAAATGGATTAAAGGTACAACCGGACTATAGTATCGAAAACTTGCCTCCAGTTGATATTTTAATTATTCCTGGTGGGTTAGGTGCTAGAGAAAACGAAATGAAAAATGAAATAATAACAAATTGGATCCGCGAGCAAATGAAAGAAGTAAAGTTAATGACTTCTGTTTGTACCGGTGCGCTTTTACTTGCGAAAGCTGGATTACTCGATGGCTTCAAAGCGACAACACATTGGGCAAGTATTGAAAGTTTTAGAAATGATTTTCCGAATGTGGAAGTATTAGAAAATGTAAAGTTTGTAGATGAGGGGCATATTATTACGTCTGGTGGAATTTCAGCCGGAATTAATATGTCATTTCATATTGTGAAAAATTTGTTGGGTGCTCGGGTTGCTGAAGAAACAGCGAAGAGAATGGAATATGATATAGATTTAAAATATTAAAAGTAAAACAAGACGAGCAGTTGGATATTTCCAGCTGCTCGTCTTGTTTTATATTGACTGAATATGCGCTAATTCCTCATCTGTAAGAATCGGACGGATAGACGAGTCTGCATTTTCTTTCGCTTGTTTTTCTGTTTTTGCGCCAGGAATTGCGACCGATACCGCTGGATGAGTGAGGACATAACGAAGTGCAAGTTGCCCTAAGGTTTGATTTTCATTTGAGAGTAATCGTAGTTTCTCTACTTTTTGTAAATCTTCTTGAAACCACTTTTCTTTTGGCCATTCTTTGCGTAAATCTCCGTCAAGAAAAGTTGTTTTATTTGTAAATTTTCCAGTTAATATCCCCATTTTTAAAGGGCCGCGTATAACAGCTCCTAAATTGTTCTCCTGTAGGTAGGGCAGTATGTCGTTTTCTGGTTTTCGGTTTAATATGTTGTAATCAAGTTGCACAACATCAATTTCATTGTTTTTATTGAAGTGTTTTATATATTGTATGTCGTGAGTTGAAACACCAACAGCTCTTACTTTTCCGTCCCGTTTTAATATTTCAAATGCTCGTAAAAATGCTTCTGTTTCTTCTTGTTTATCCCACCAAATGTGACAGAAATAAACATCAATATAATCTGTTTCTAGGCGCAGTAAGCTAGTTTCAAATACTGCGATCACTTTTTCTGCAGTATTATAAACAGGCTCTCCACTTGGATCATAGTGATGCCCAATTAAACCGCCTTTCGTTGATAAAACGATATTATTACGGTGCTCTCTTATCGCTTGAGTTACTAACCTTTCACTATGTCCTAATCCGTATACATCAGCAGTATCAATAAAGTTTACGCCACATTCAATTGCTTTCTTCATAGCGGTTATAGATTGTTTGTCGTTAACAGGACCCCATTCATCGCCGCCAATCGCCCACGCTCCAAAGCCAATTTCAGAAACAGTAATTCCAGTTTTACCTAATGTACGGTAGTGCATCATTTTTCCTCCTTGTAAGCATGTTATAACATCGGTATGCAAAACTAGAATTTATATGTGTAAAAATGTTTTCTACAATTGGGGAAAAAGAATAACATAAACTACTATTTTATAGCAGCATAAATAAAAATTCTCATTTTAAATACAGAGATGTCGTCGAACGCTATCTCTAATTGGTTAATTTGTGAGATTTTTTTGTGAAGGAGGTTATTTTATAAGAATAGAATTTAAGTTAGTAAGAGATCGTGCCTATGGTAGTGAGAAAATATGGGTTAGGGGGATTTGAAAATGAGGAAACTCAAAAGAGTCAATGTTCCTAATATACCAGAGCAACTATCACAGCCTAACGACAAGCGAACTATAAATAAGAAGAAGTTAAGGCGTTTTATTTTCATGTTCATTTTTATTGCTGCTACTACTTTGTACGTTCAATATATTTTAACGAAACAACAAGAAGTAATTAATGGCAAAAAAAATACAATAACAAATCAAAAAAAACAATTAGTTTCTTTAAAGAAAGATCAAGGTTCTTTAAAGACTAACATTGAGAATTTAACCGATAATGAAGAAGAGATTTTAAAGTTTGCTAGAAAAGAGTATCAATTTTCTAAGTCAAACGAAACAATATTCGTATTGCCAAAGTGAAGTGGTGGAACAGTTAGCGATAGCTAACTGTTTTTTGATGTATGAGGGAAAAAGTTGTTTGTAGTGTGAATGTCATGGTACAAGGAGCAATGACATATTGTAAAAATGAGAAGTTTGAGCCAATTTTAATTGTTTCAAGAGATTTTTATAATTATGGAATATATGTCAAAATAAATATTGTTAAAATTCTGTCAATTGTATATAATACAAGGTAAGCGGATACATTTTTTAATCAACGTTGAGTTAACAGCTTATACGTCTGTTAAGAAAACCGTTATCCTCGTATAAGAAAGGAAGATAGCTGTGTACGCTTCAAATACAATTTACGTCGTAGGGGATGCGAAAGCACCTCAAAATAATCCCATTACCGAAAAGTTCAAAAGTTATTTTGTAGCATTTGTACTTGAGAAGGATACAGGGGAAATTGTAGATGCAGATTGCTCAGCCACAATTGCATTAACATCTCAATTTGTTAAATATTTGTTTCTACATAAAAATATTAATGACCCAGCATTAGTAACAGAAATAAAAAATCGATACTTCGGTTCATCTCAAAAGGCGCTACTTGTAGCGCTAAAGGATGCACAGAAAAAATATAATCAGATTGCTGCTTTGTCTACCCATTCATAGACAAAATCCAGCCGTAAGAATCTTCTTATGGCTGGATTTTTTTGTTTCGCATTAACGGAAAAGCCACCCGGATATTTAAGTATCACTCTATAAACAATGAAAGGATGAACAAAATGAAAATTACCGATGTGAAGGTAAACCGCCGACATGTAAAGCTTCATACACCGTTTAAAACTGCGCTTCGCACTGTAACGGAAATCGAAAGTATAGATGTGTTTATTCATACGGATGAAGGAATTGTAGGAAAAGGAGCTGCTGCAGCAACACCGGTTATTACAGGTGATTTTGCCAACGGGATTGAGGAAGCAATATTAGGGCCAATTCGCTCCGTATTAGTTGATAAAGATGTGCTGCAATTTCAAACGTTATTGTTACACATTCAAATGAGCTGTATAGGAAATACAAGTGCGAAAGCGGCGGTAGATATGGCTTTATACGATGTATATTGTCGATTTCACAACATACCGTTATACGCATTACTGGGTGGGAAGAAAGAGATTCATACTGATATTACAGTAAGTGTGGATGAGCCTTTATTAATGGCAAAAGAAGCGAAAAAGCATATCGAAAAGGGATTCCAAACATTAAAAATTAAGGTGGGTAAAGAGGCACATTTAGATTTAGAACGCATAGAGGCAATTCGAAATGTAGTACCAAAGAATACGACGTTACGTTTAGATGCAAATCAAGGATGGAAACCGAAAGAAGCGGTTTCTATTATTAGAGAAATGGAGAATAGAAATTTAAATATAGAATTTGTAGAACAACCAGTTCATGCAAAAGATTGGGAAGGATTAAAGTACGTGAAGGACAATGTACAAACGCCTATTATGGCAGATGAAAGTATGTTTTCGGCAAGCGATGCATTAAAGATTGTCCAAGGAGGATATGCAGACCTACTTAATATTAAATTAATGAAATGCGGCGGCATACGAGAAGCATGGAAAATTGCAGATATTGCGGAAGTAGCAGGTGTGAAATGTATGGTTGGAAGTATGATGGAACCTTCACTTTCAGTTAGCGCTGTTGCCCATTTAGCTGCGGCACATCCGAATATTCATTACTTTGATCTTGATGCACCGTTATGGTTAGTAGAAGAGCCAGAAGGGATGACTTACACTGGTCCAAAGGTAAACCTGCATTCTATAGTGAATATACAATCTTAGAAGTAGTACCTAGTAAACTATCTTATAAGGGGGATATATATGAAAAAAGTAGGAACTGCATTTTTAACAACTTTATTTATATTTTCATCGTTTACTTCGGTGAATGCTGAAGAGAAGAAGGATAGTAAAGCATTTATAGATGTATCTGCTGCAACGTTATGGACTGCACCAGATTCATTACGACCAATTGATGCACCGAGTGCGACAAATCCAGTTGATTTATGGAAGTGGACGAAATCAATGACGCTAGATGAGAAGCTTTGGTTAACGAGTGCAAATAAATTAGAAACGCAAGCGCTACTCGGTCAAGAAGTAACAGTAATTGATAAAAAAGGTGATTGGGTAAAAGTACTAGTGCACGGACAGCCAACGCCGCGAAATGAAGAAGGGTATCCAGGGTGGATGCCTGAAAAACAATTAACGTATAATCAGGAATTTGCAGATAAAACAAACGAACCTTTCGTATTAATAACGAAACCGACAGCAATTGTATATATTAACCCTTCTGAAAAACATAAATCGCTAGAAGTCAGTTATAATACGCGTTTACCGCTATTAAGTGAAGATACGATCTCATACCGCGTATTGTTGCCAAATGGTCAGAAGGCGTGGCTACGGAAAAATGATGGAACTGTTTACCATTCTCAAAATGATATTCCGACTCCAACCGCTGATGACTTAATAAACACCGGAAAAATGTTTTTAGGATTACCGTATATATGGGCTGGTACAAGTGGTTTTGGATTTGATTGCTCTGGATTTACACATACGATTTATAAATCACATGGCATTACAATACCGAGGGATTCTGGGCCACAATCAAAAGCAGGAATTGCGGTTGATAAAGAAAACCTACAAAAGGGCGATTTAATATTCTTTGCACATAATCAAGGAAAAGGTAGTGTTCATCACGTTGCCATGTATATTGGTGATGGAAATATGATTCACTCTCCAAAGGCTGAAAGATCGGTAGAAATTATACCGCTAAATACACCAGGATATATAGAAGAATACGCCGGTGCTCGTCGTTACTTACCTTAAAAAAGATAGGGGGGCTTTATATGAAAAAGGTTGTTCGCTACTCATTAGTTAGTACTCTACTTGTATCTTCATTTTTAGTAGGCTGTGCTAAAGAAAAAACAGCTACAAAGCCGAAAGATGAGAAGAAAGTATTACAACTACTAGAAACGGGTGAAATTCCATCATTAAATTCAGGGAAAGTAACAGATGCGGTATCATTTAACGTTTTGAATAACGTAATGGAAGGGTTATTCCGTTTATCGAAAAATGATGAAGTGATTCAAGCGGGAGCACAAAAATATGAAGTGAGTAAAGATGGTAAGACATATACATTCCACTTACGTGATGCGAAATGGTCTAACGGAGATTCAGTAACAGCTCATGATTACGTATATGCTTGGAAGCAACTTATAAATCCAGATACAGCCTCTCAATATGCATATATCGCGTACGATGTGAAAAATGCGGAGAAGATAAATAAGAAACAATTAGGCTTAGAAGAATTAGGTGTGAAAGCAAAGGATGATAAAACGTTCGTTGTAGAGCTGGAACATCCTGTACCGTATTTTACGAAGCTACTCATTTTACCATCTTTCTATCCAATTAATGAAAAATATGCGAAGGAGCAAGGTGATAAATACGGGTTAGAGGCAAATAAAGCGATATATAATGGGCCGTTTACATTATCAGAGTGGAAGCACGAAGCGAGCTTTACAATGAAGAAAAACGATAAATATTGGGATAAAAAAGAAGTGAAATTAGATGAAGTAAACTACCAAATTGTTAAAGAAATTTCAACTTCGGTAAATTTATATGAGACAGATAAAGTAGATAGAGCTGTCATTTCAACAGAATTCGTAGATAAATATAAAAACAATAAAGAGCTAAAACAATATACAGATCCGGTTATGTACTTCTTCCGTTTTAATGAAAATGTACCGATTCTTAAAAATAAAAATGCAAGGCTTGCGCTAAGTACAGTGTTTGATAAGAAAGGGCTTGCGACTTCATTTTTAAATGACGGATCAGTTGCTGCGAATTATTACGTACCAAAAGGATTTTTAAAAGGCCCAGATAAGAAAGATTTTAGAAGTACGGCAGGTGAGTTTAATAAGACTGATGTAAAACAAGCGAAAGAATATTGGGAAAAGGCGAAGCAAGAGACAGGCACAAATGAAGTGACGTTAGAACTATTAAACTATGACTTAGAAAACTTTAAAAAAGTAGGCGAATATGTTAAAGAGCAGCTTGAGAAAAACTTACCAGGGCTAAAAGTAAATGTGAAATTACAACCACATACTCAAAAACTAGCGTTAGAGAAGAAAAAAGAATACGAAATGTCGTTATCACGTTGGTTACCTGATTATCCAGATCCAATGACATACTTAGAAATTTTCCTTTCGGGAAGTACCGTAAATAATACCGGATATACAAATCCAGAGTATGACGCGTTAATTAAGAAGATTAAAACAGAATTAGGTAATGATGAAAAAGCTCGTTGGAAGGCATTGCAAGATGCTGAAAAAGTACTCCTTGATGATGCAGTAATCGCACCAGTATTCCAGCGCGGTCTATCTTACTTACAAAAACCGTACGTAAAAGATTTATATGTTCACCAATTTGGTCCAGCAACAAGTTTGAAATGGGCGGACGTACAAAAGTAAAGAAAGAGAAAAAACAGACTTCACGTATGTGATAGTCTGTTTTTTCTTAGTTAAAGCCAATGATAGTTCATGGTATAATTTAGTAGTCTATAAACAGTATTAGGAGGGGCACTATGTCTGTATTTGTAAAGGGGAAAGTAATACATACGAAAAGATTGGTGATGAGAAAACCGAATATAGAAGATGTTGATCAATTGTATAACATATTAAAAAAAGAAGCGGTTGGTCAATGGCTTGCTAAATCAAGAGGTATGTCAATAAATGAAACTAAAGATTATATGAGTCAACTTATATTGCATTGGGAACAGTATGATTTTGGTGTATGGCTGTTATTCAAAAATGAAACAGGCCAGCTATTAGGACATTGTGGTTTAAGAAAGGTAAATGAAACAGGGGAAACAGAAATTATGTATCTCCTTGATCCAGAGTATTGGAGGAATGGATATGCATCAGAAGCAGCAGAAGCAGCAGAAGCTTCCATTCAATATGCAACAGAGACGATGAATTTAAAAAGAATAATTGCTAGGGTTAAAGTAGCTAATGAGAATTCGAAAAAACTTTTACGAAAGCTAGGCTTTACATATACTCAAGATGTTGATCATGGTGGGCGTTTATTATCATATTTTGAACTTAATACATCATCGGATGAATTATAGACATTTTATGTGTTTTTTCACTGCTTAAAAATAAAATTATTACTAAAATTCCAGTGTGAAATTTATGTAGAATCTTGTATAATTAACATGTTTCTTTGGAAACACTTTCGTGCTCTATAAGTATATAACTTAATAGTCCAAAGAAAGGGAATACATACATGTAAATAATAGATAAATAGAATGGAACATGTATAGAGAAAAAGGAGAGAAATGATGACGTGTCAAAAACAAGGGTTACAATTTAATAGTACTAGAAAGAGGAATAGCAGATGAAGATGAAGCATGCTTTTGGCCCTATTATTTTAGCGTGTCTACTCTTTTTCATTGTACTGCTTATCCCATCTAAAAGTTTAATATCACTTATTAGCGATAAGAAAGTTGAAGATGCGGCAACTTCCTTGCAAAAAGAGAAATTACAAAGTGTTTTTTTACAGCAAAAAATGTTAGAGAATTCGCAGTATTTACCGATGTATGGTTCATCAGAATTTTTACGAATGGATGCATATCATCCGTCTAATTATTTTAAAGTAAATCCGGCAGGCTTTACTCCATTTTTAATAGGGACTGGTGGTACGCAAAGCTTGGCTCATATTTTAAATATGACGTCTACAATGGATGAATTAGAAGGTAAAAAGGTAGTCTTTGTTCTTTCACCACAATGGTTTACAAAAACCGGTGTATCACAAGGGGATTTTACAAATAATTTCTCTAAACAACAAGCCTATCACTTTATTTTTAATGACGAAATAAATCCTGAAATGAAGAAAAAAATCGCGAAGCGTTTATTAGATTACAAAGTTGTTCGTAAAGATGCGATATTAAGTAGTTCGCTAGAAAGTATTGTATATAACGATACAAAACATAACATAAAAGGTGGATTAGCTAAACCGCTAGCGTATATGTATCGGAACATTTTAGATCATCGAGATTTATTTAACTCTCTATTTAAGATCGAACCGATGAAAGAGAAAACGAATATGGGATTACGTTCGCTTTCTTGGGAAGATGCACGTAAACATGCGGAGCAAGAAGGTAAAGTGGGATCCACAACAAATACATTCGGAATTGAAAATCCGTATTACTATAAACATAATTTAAAGAAAAAATTAAAAGGTTTAAAAAACTTTAGAGCAAATGAATCGTATGATGATTCACCAGAATATGATGACTTACAAATTGTTTTAGATCTTTTCAAAGAAAAAAATATAAAACCACTCTTTATTTCTGTGCCTGTAAACGGACCGTGGTATGATTACGCTGGTTTCCCGAAAGAACGTCGTGATGTGTATTATAATAAGGTTCGCGAGCAAGTCGAGAAAGCGGGATACCCAGTAGTCGATTTTTCTAGCCATGAATATGATAAGTATTTCTTAAAAGATACGATTCATTTAGGCTGGAAAGGCTGGATTTATTTTGATGAAGCAGTGCAGAAGTTTTACTCTGAGAAATAACAACTTAGAAACAGGAATGGCAATTAAGCCGTTCCTGTTTTTTAGTATAAAGGATTTTGGTGTGGGCAATTTGGAAAGGCGTGTATATCTTGAATTTGTCTAAAATCATAATGTTTCATGGCGAACTGAGCTTGGTAAAGGTATTCATAAACAAATAATTGATTATTTTGTACGCCACATAAAACGCCGGAAGTTCCTTGCCCATTAATAAGAGAAACACCAACAGGGCGTCCGATTAAGTATGGTACTTTTTGCTGCCAATGCATAGGGGGATTACTCCTTTTTGAGTTACTATACGTATTTTATGGCGGAATTGTTGCTTATCCATGTAAATCTTAGACTGGAGGGTTTTAATATAATAGCTAGAAGTTATTAATATGAATGAATAGTTAGTGTGGAAGAGGAAGGAATAAATTATGGAGAAGGAATGTATTCTAGAAGAAAAGTTAAGTTTAATAGAATGGTGTCAAACATTGAAGTGTATAACTAGTGATGTATGGTTTGAACCTTTTAGAGAAGGTTCATGGGGAATTGCGGATGTGATTTCACATTTAGTCGTTTGGGATGAGTTTTTAATGAAGTTTAGAATTCCATACTTTATAAGTGGACAATCAGTACCCAATGTTCCAACAGGTGTTGAGGAAATGAATGAGGGTGCAATAAAATATGCGAGATCCGGTATTTCAAAAGAAGAACTAATAGATCAGTTTATATCCACCCGTAAACAATTAGTTGATCAAATGAATCAAATTCCTGCCCAGAATTTTAAAGATGATTACCAATTCGGCACGAAAAGAGTGAGATTAAACAATTATTTTTCATCACTCATTCAACATGATTTAAAACATAAAGAAGAAATTATACAATTTATAAAAGATAATCAAGTTAATAATAAAAACCGCTATAATTTCGATTGAATTAATAGCGGTTTTTATTTAGAAATTTAAGCGAGTTTTTTACGTTTTTTTGACCATTTTTTTATCATGAAATATAAAATAATAAGAACAACCCCGCCAACAGCGAACGATTTCACATATGGTCCAGCAACGTCATTTATATTACCCCAGTTTTCTCCAAGTTTTTCACCTAAATAAATGAAAATGATAGACCAAGGAATAATCGCAAGTCCTGTTAAAGTAATGAAGCGTGAAATTGGCATTTTTGTAATCCCGGCAGGAATTGAAATCGCATGGCGAACAACAGGAATAAAACGTGCAGTGAAAATTACGCCAGTTCCGTAACGATTAAACCAATCTTCAGCAGCATCCATTTGTTTTTTATGTATGAAAATATACTTACCGTAACGTTCTAATACAGGGCGACCACCATATCGACCAATCCAGTAAACAAAGATTTGGGCAATAACACCACCAATTGTACCGAATATAACTGCGCCTACAAATGAGATACTACCATTGAATACTAAGTATCCGGCATAAGCAAGGACAATCTCACTTGGAATAATTTCAATCATAAGTCCGAGCATAATGCCCCAATAACCTAATCCTTCAAAAAATGTTAATACTGAGTGAATAAAACTACTTAACATTGTTGCACCTTCTAATTTATGAATTTTGAATATAAGCCCCTTTATTTAACAACATAAAAGGTTCACTATATGTAGATTATACCTTATTTATATAGGGGATTGCCATTTCAATTCTTTTATGTCTCTCATAAGTATTATAGTAAAGGATATAAGCCATGTTTTCATGAAGAGATAATGAAAAGATTATTAAAAATTTCTCATATATTAGTGAGAATAAAGGTGTCTACATAAAACTTTTTTAGTCTCCGAAAAAGTTCATGAAGGGCAATTTCGAATTTCATGTGAGCTTAATAGTACAAAAGATATATTGATATAAAAAAACAGGAGCAAATCTGCTCCTGTTTTTTAAGGTTTCACATCTAAATTTTGTAAAAATAACGTTGCTGAAACGTAACGTTTTGCTAGCATTTGTACATAAGCGGTATGTACAGAAAGTGTGGCGATAATAATAGCGTTACGAATTGCTTCGCGTTGTTCGTTATTAATTTGATCGAACTTACTTGCTATTTTATCAGCCTTTTCTTTTACGATATTTTCGATCGTATGAATTGTATCAGTAGCATTTAGTTGTAAGCAATTCCCTTGATTCAGTTCTTCAAATAAAGAAGAATAAGCTACATATAAATGAAGAGGATTAATTAAATCATCACTTCGATCGGCCGGGTCATTTACGATGAGTCGTAATAGTTTGCGAATAGATTCAAAATCAAGCGCTGTTTTTAAATCTTCGACAATGAATAGTAATGCTGCTTGTTCGATTGAGTATTTCTTCCCTTTTTGAGGGGAGCCAATCATTTCTTTTATATCTCGTTTCACCCAGTTTTGCATAGCAGTTACAGAGAAGCTCGTATTTTCAATCTGATTGCCAAGCGCAACTATTTCATTTAAAGAAAAACCGACGTCCGTATCGTCAATCTTAATCAGTTTTTCAAAAATAGGTGAAAGTGCGGTTGTAATAAAAGCTGTGACGCTTTGTCCGCTTTCAATATCTTTTTTATGTGACTTTGCCCAAGCTTCTTGTAAAATACCGAGAGGCTTTTTCGTATTCCATCCTCTTAGTGATAGAAGGAGGGTTGCCATTTCGTTTCGTGTGAGATGAAATGTTTCCATCTTTTCACCTCCAAAATTATAAAAAGTTCTTATGAACTTATAATATGTTTTGTTTCATTTAAAGTCAATTCCGTTTTGCTTAATTTTTCCTATGTCATGAAATTGTCGTAAGTAAATAATGCTTGCATATTTCGACAAAAGTTCATATAATAAGTTCATAAGAACCTTTAAAATGGTTTTAAAATAAATCTATCATTCTGAATTTACTAGAAAGGTAGATTTCACATATATCTATATAAAAGGAGAATGGATATAATATGTTGAAAAAACTTGTAGCAGTAATGACAGCATTCATGGTTATCTTTGGGGCTAGTAGCTTTATGTTCGTAGATCATGCGGCAGCGAAAAGTTACAAATCTGGTAAAAAATCATATACACCAAGTTCAGGTCAAAAGTCAAAAGTTGATTTAAACAAAAAAGATTCTAATGTGAATTCACAAAAAACGACAACTGATTCAAAAACAAAAGCAACAAACACAGCGCCAAAAAGTAATAAAGGTGGCTTTATGAAAGGCTTATTACTAGGTGGTCTTGGTGGTTTACTAATGGGTAGCTTATTTGCAAATATGGGAGCTCTTGGTTCTGTATTAGCGTTTATGGTAAATATGCTAGTAATGGCTGGTATCGTAATGTTAGCAGTTCGTGCATTTAAATACTTCAAAGATCAACGTAAGAAAAAGGCAGATGAAGTAGCATGGAAACAATAAAAATTTCTGAACAAGAACTTATAAATGCGCTTTGCGTATATATCGCTGAAAAAAGACAAGTTGGTCCAGAAGAAGTTTCAGTTGAACTAATGTATGATGATGACTACGGTTTCTCTGCAGAAGTAGAGGTAAATGGTCGCCAGCAAATTTTAATTCAAGCAAACTTAATCGAAGCACTACGCTTGTTGCTTGATCGAGAATACAACGTCAATTCATTTGCAGCAAGATTGCAACTTGAATTAGATGATGAAGAAGGCATTTACGCATTAGCGAAATTTAATAATAATGAACAATAAAACTGTTAGAGCTGTATGCTCTAACAGTTTTTTTATTTGGATTAATATTGCTAGTATGTTTCTTCTTTTAGAATAAAATCCAGTATTTCATGTGTCTTCAATTTAGTATTTGCATCATTTTATCTATCTAATCCAAAGTTGGCTATCCAAATAAATAATAATTTTGACATAAAACGACTTTTATTTATCTATTCGACGAATTGCGACAAATAAATCACAACTATATTTGATATGATATTTCAGAAATCTAATATTTTATTATTCAAAGCGAGGTAGAAGAGTGATGGTGTAATTTTTATTAGGTTAAGTCCTATTGATTTTTAAAATACAGTTGATTAATACATTAGAAAAGAAGGCGTAGTAATGATATTTTTTATGTTAGCTATTAGTGTAGGATTAATATTCTTTGTTCATTATATAACGAAACAAATGTTTAAATACGAAGCAAATCACCTAAGTTCAAAAAAACGCTTTTTAATAAATCTTTTGCAATTTGTTAGATTTGCACCAGTAATTGTATTACTTGTAATATGCATACTGGTATTAACAACTTTGCACACGAAAACAGGTATTCGACTATCTCATGCATGGTATGCTGCGCAATTTTGGGCTTATTATACGTTTTTGTATTGTATTTATATGATAACTAGGAAAAAACTGCTTCTTTTTTCAATGGTTATATCCTTAATTATGGCCATTTATTACACTCCGTTGTTCCACTTTGAAAACCAATTTATAGGATTGTATGTAATTGTCGCTGATATTTGCGGAATTTTAATGTTTATAAATTTATGGATGTCGATATCGAAAGTTTTAGTCGGAATGAAAAATAGGTAATACCTTTGGTTCCTGTAATTGACGTAATAGAAATACTAGATGTAGTACAAAAATTATAAAAAAGGCGGTGGAAATGAATCCACCGCCTTTTTTATATGCTAGTATTTCACGCTTTCATTTGTTGATTTTCTTCAAATGATTGAAAATCACGCCAAATCTCATTCATCTTTTGTCTACCAACATCAACCATCGGATTAAACTGAATCGCAGCTTGTTGACGCACAGTGTGGACATTTTGAATTGCTTGTTGCAAGTGTTGTTCAACCGAATTGGATGTTTGAATTGCTTGCTTCACGATTGAATATCCAGCGACTGTTCCTTGTGCCATCGCGATTTTCCCGCTTTCAATTCCAGTAATATTTCCAGCTACAAATAAACCTGGAAGAGGGGTTTCCATTTCTTCTGAATGAAGTGGAACATGGCCGCCTAATTCCGGAATGTAATGGAAAGGGCATCCTGCTACAGCGGCAAGCTCAGCAAGAGGGTATAAGCCACCGGCAATACAAACGAAGTCCGCCTCATATATCTCTTCTGATCCGTTAATAATATTCCCTTTAGAGTCAATGTTAGCAACACGAACACCTTCAACTTGTTCCGCTCCGATAATCTCAAGTGCAGCTTTACGAAGATGAAGCGGCGTCCCGTTTATTTTCATGCCGCTATTTGGATAAAATGTTAATCCAGCTTTTCGAATCCAATCATATTTCATAAAACGGCTACCTATACGTAGGAAGGGAGATGGGGCGAGGTGAGCCGCATTTAAGAGTGAGTTTAAAACTTCTTCTGGTTCACCGGCCTTTTGGCTTAATTCGCTTTTTTCAGGGAGTACAATATGATCCACTGTGATTCCAGCTAATTGCAATTCGTTTAAAATGGCGAATGACAAAATATTAGCACCGATAATGATTCCTTTTTTACCAACTTGAACGCGGTGAACATTTGTCATAACTTGAGCTGCGCCAATTGACATAACCCCTGGAAGTGTCCAGCCGGGTAGGGGAATAGAATACTCCGCAGCCCCAGTAGCAATTAGTACGAACGGTGCTTCTAGCGTACCGATATTTGTATGCACGAACCAAGACCGCTCATCTTCATCTAAGTTATATACGGAAACACCGCACCGAATATCGACTGAAAGGGATGTTGCTTCTTCATGAAGGCGCTTTGATTCTTCTATTCCGTTCCACCATTCCCCAGTAGGCTCTTGATGCAACTGTCCTAACAATCTCCCGCCCGGCTTCATAAATTCATCAATAACAAGTACGTTAAGTCCAAAACGTGCACAAGAGATGGAAGCTGATAATCCTGCTGGTCCTGCACCAATAATAATTACATCGATCATCGCTTTTTCACCATCGCTCTCACGACATTTGGATGTTGTTTTCCGCTTTCAACAACCATATCGTTTTCAACTACAGTTAAGCAAGCTCGTACATTCGTTTGATTGTTTACAGTCACGCGGCATTCAGAACAATGCCCGATATTACAATAAATACCTCGCGGAGTTCCGCTATCTTCATGCACTCTTAACGTTCTTATTCCGTTTGCAAGTAGAGCAGCCGCTATCGTTTCATGTCCATATGCTTCATATTGTTGACCATTAAATTGAAAATTGATACGCTGACTACTATTTAAACTACCTAAAATAGGGTGATGTGTAATTCTACTCATTGATTGTCACCTACCGCTCCAAAAGTAACTGCACGCACTGGCGGTTGATATTTTAATGGAATTTCATTTTGGGATATGTTAGGATTCGCATTTTCTACCATTCGTTCTATCGTCATTCTACATGTTCTACCGCCGCAAAAACCCATACCAGCACGTGTTCTTAGTTTTAGCTCACGAGCTGAGCAATTATATTCAGCAATTGTCGATTGAAGTTGTCCGTATGTAACTTCTTCACAACGACAAACAATTAAGTTCTCTTTATTCGTCATATGTATTCCTCCTCTAGTTCGGTTTACATAAATTATTATGCAAAAACTATGCCAATATAGAGGAGGAGAGGGATTATTGTAACCCCAGTCTTTTTAAACGGTTATATAAAGTGGCCCTTGTTACGCCAAGGTGTTTCGCACATTCTAATTTATTACCATCTAAAATGCGTAAAGCTCTTTCAATTACCTTTTTCTCGTGCTCATCCATTTCTTCTTGTAAAGAAAGAATCGTATTATTGTTGCTGAGTAATAGGGATTGAGCTGTATGATTGTCTAAAGTTTCATTTGTATGAAATGGTAAATATTCTTGTTTAATAATGCCGTCTGTCGCAAATACGACGAGTCTTTCAACTACGTTTCGGAGCTCGCGAATATTACCAGGCCAATTGTAATGAAGTAGTTCATGCATAATATTTGAAGGTAAGTCTCGAATAGGCCTGTTATAGTTTATTGAAAAATCGTTTAAAAAGTAGTACGTCAATTCGATAATATCCTCTCGTCTTTCGCGCAGCGGTGGAATAAGCAAGCTAACTACATTTAAGCGATAGTATAAATCTTCTCGGAAAGTTCCTTTTCTCATTTCTTCTTGTAAATCACGGTTTGTAGCAGCGATAATGCGGAAATCAATATTGATTTCTTTTTCTCCACCAACTCGGTAATACTTTCGTTCTTGCAGTACACGTAAAAGCTTCACTTGCATATCGAGCGGCATTTCGCCTATTTCATCGAGGAATAAAGTACCGCCTTGTGCAAGTTCTATTTTACCTTTCTTACCTTTACTATTTGCACCAGAAAACGCCCCGCGCTCGTAACCAAATAATTCACTTTCAAATAACGCTTCTGGGATTGCGCCGCAGTTAATTGAAATGAAAGGGGCATTTGCTGTTTCGCTTGCTTCATGAATCGCTTTCGCAAACACTTCTTTTCCAACTCCGCTTTCTCCGAGTATTAAAACCGTGGATTTCACTGAACAAACCTTTCTAGCTAATTGAATCGTTCTTTGTATAACAGGGCTTTTTCCATTCATCGCAAGGAAAGGATCGGATGTATCTTTATATTTTGCTACTTCTTGTTCTAAACGGTGCATTTCATGCGACATATTAAATAGTTTTTCATTTAATACGACTTGATTTGTAACATCCGTTTCTGAAACGACTGCTCCAATAATTTTATCGTTGCAATAAACTGGGTTTGAATTAATTAATACGAACAAATCTGGACGTGGCTGATGGAACTGAGCAATTATGCTTTTTCCGTCATGTAATGATTGCAGAATTTCTAAATCTTTATAATCAAAAAAACGGGTGATGGGTTGTCCGATAATTTCATTATGGTTCACTGAAAAAATCTTTTCAGCGCCATCTGTCCAAGTACGAACGCATTCTTTATCGTCGATGACTGTAACAGAAGAATCAGACGTTTGAATAACAGTGTTATAAAAAGCTAGTAGATCATTGTAAGACGTATAAAGAAATGGAATCATTTGTTGAGCAGTTACACAGCATATAGGATCTAGATTTTCGTTCACAATTACAACTGCCGAATTGTTAGAAAAAGCTTCGATTAACGTAGTGAAAGAGTCCTCTTCATAAATAACTGCGCAACTACATTCTTCAGTAGATGAAGGAAGGTAATAAAAATTTTTACCTTCCTGTTTCATGTGCTGAATGGTGCTTGTACGATCAATTGATAAAATTTTTATAAACTCTTTTATTGTTGGAAATGAAAATGTCATAGTGTCCTCCTGGTATGTATAAAAATTTAGACAGTGATAAAGAAATAATACACCTATTTACGATAAATTTAAAATATTTTTACAAATAAAAATTATTTCATATAAATAGTTCTGTATGTAGAGTTGGCACACCAATTGCATAAATAGAAAGTGAGAGATTTAGGAGAAAGGAGGGGTGCTATGTGAGACACTGTGACGTTTTAATAATAGGCGGTGGTATTATAGGATGTTCTATCGCTTATTACACATCAAAATACGGAAGAGACGTAACAATCATTGAAAAAGGGGAATTTGTCAGTGGAACGTCTTCACGGTGTGACGGGAACATTTTGGCGATTGATAAAGACCCAGGGTTTGATAGTCAAATGTCGTTAGTAAGTCAAAATTTAGTAACTGAATTAAGTGAAGAATTGGAGCACTCATTTGAATATAGAGCGCCAGGAAGCATTCTCGTTTGTGAATCAGACGAAGAGATGGAGGCAGCGCAGCAATGGGTAAATCGTCAAAAAGAGGCTGGTTTACCATTTCGAATGCTTGATAGGCAAGATATAAAAGAAGAATCACCATTTTTTGCAGATGATTTATTAGGCGGTTTAGAATGTGCAACGGATTCAACTGTAAATCCATATCTTCTTGCTTTTTCACTTCTTGCAGAATCGAAGAAATTTGGTACAAAAGCTTTTAATCATACAGAAGTTAAAGAAGTGAAAAGAGATATAGACGGCTCCTTTATTGTAGAAACGACAAATGGAACGTTTACTGCGAAACAAGTTGTAAACGCAGCCGGTGTGTGGGCTCCTAAAATTGGGCAGATGTTAGATGTGGATATCCCAATCGAACCGAGAAAAGGGCATATTATTGTAGCTTCAAGGCAACAACACGTAGGTTGCCGTAAAGTAATGGAATTTGGTTATTTAATTTCTAAATTTGGTGGAAAACGAAAAGTGGATGCTTTAACTGAAAAGTATGGGGTGGCACTTGTATTTGAACCGACAGAAAGCCAAAATTTTTTAATTGGTAGTAGTAGAGAGTTTGTAGGTTTTCATACGAAGATAAATAACGAGGTTATTAAATGTATTGCGAATAGAGCAATTCGTTTTTATCCGAAAATGGCAGATATGATGGTGATTCGTTCATATGCTGGATTACGCCCGTGGACAGAAGATCATTTGCCGATAATTTCACGAGTGGAACATATTCCGAATTATTTTATTGCAGCAGGACATGAAGGTGATGGAATTAGTCTTGCGGCAGTTACTGGGAAAGTGATTGAAGAGTTATTAAATGAAAAAGAAACAATCATTCCTATTGAACCACTTCGTTTGAGTCGTTTTACAGAAAGGGTGTTAAACGGATGAGGTCACAAAGAGTCTTTACGACGATTGATACACATACGGGCGGGAATCCAACGAGGACATTAATTAGCGGACTTCCTAAGTTAATTGGAGAGACGATGGCAGAGAAGATGTTACATATGAAAAAGGAGTATGACTGGATTCGTAAATTGTTAATGAATGAGCCACGTGGTCATGATGTAATGTCAGGGGCACTATTAACAGATCCGTGTCATCCTGAAGCTGATATAGGTGTTATATACATAGAGACGGGTGGATATTTGCCGATGTGTGGCCACGATACAATTGGTGTATGTACAGCTTTAGTTGAATCAGGTTTAATTCCAGTAGTTGAACCGATTACTTCCTTAAAGCTAGATACGCCAGCTGGCTTAGTTGAAGTAGATATTTCTGTTCAAGATGGGAAAGCGAAAGAAGTCTCTTTCTGTAACATACCAGCTTTTTTACTGAAAAATATTTCTGTACACGTCGAAGAAGTTGGAACTGTAGAGGCTGATATTGCGTATGGAGGTAATTTTTATGCCATTATCGATGCGAAGGCAGTTGGTCTAGAGCTAGTGCCAGAAAATGCTTCTACAATCATTGATAAGGCGATTCATATTAGAAATACAATTAATGAGAAATTTGAAATCATTCATCCAGAGTATTCGTTTATAAGAGGATTAACACATATTGAATTTTACACAGATCCTACTCATGAAAGTGCGCATGTGAAAAATACAGTTGTTGTTCCACCAGGGGGAATTGATCGATCTCCATGTGGTACAGGAACATCAGCGAAGTTAGCTGTATTATACGCTCATAAAAAAATTGACATCGATGAAGAATTTGTTCATGAGAGTATTGTGGGTTCTCTATTTAAAGGGTGTGTCATGAATACAACATATGTCGAAAATATTGAAGCTGTAGTAACGAAAATTACGGGATCAGCTTGGCTTATGGGCATGCATAGATTTTTTTACAATGAAAAGGATCCACTTAAAGAAGGCTTTTTGCTAATTCCGCCGATGGAACATGAAACGGAGGATGTAAAATGAGCATTCAAAAAATGTATACAGCAGTAGACGTACACGTAGCTGGCGAAGCATTTCGTGTAATTAAAGACCTACCATGCAAATACTACTACAGTTTGGAGCAATTAAATGAACAATTTTCAGGCGATTTAGCAGAAGAAATGAAACTCTTATTAAATGAACCACGTGGTTTTATCGGCTTAAATGGATGTATTGTCGTTCCTTCTATTCATAATGAAGTGGATGCAGCTGTATTATTTTTTAATCATGAAGGATCCATTCCTCTTCATTATGGAGGTATTGTCGCGGTAATAACGATGTTACTAGAAAGTGGATATTTAAAAAAGAGAGAGTCTAATCAATACAAAATTGAAACGCTATCTGGAATATTTTCAGTCCATGCCTATGTAGAGGATGATGAAGTTATATCTGTCTCGTTTGAAAGCAAACTATGCTATATGATTGAGGAAAATTTAAAGGTTGGTAATATAAGTTACGCTCTCATACAAGCAGATAAAGTATATGCAGTTGTAGACAAGGATACGTATTCGCCAGAAATCTGTATTGAAAACATCTCTGAACTAAAAAAATGGGGTGAAGCTACACTTCAAGCTATACAAAAACAGTCACTTATAAAAAGACTTATTTTAGTAGATTCTACGCAAAAAGAAAAGAACCATATAAAGTCGATTACATTTCATGAAGATAACTTTATAGTACGTTCACCAGGTTTTGTTTCTACTATTGTGTCTTATGTTCATACATTATTTAAAAATGATTATATAGCGGATAAACCTTTTAAAAATGAAAGTATTTTTAATAGCTTTATAACAGTAGAAAAAGTGAAAAAAGAAGAACTCGGATACATTTTTCGATTTGAAAGTAGAGGGTTTATTACAGGTATGCAAACATTTATATTAGATCCTACTGATCCGTTTCCAACAGGTTTCTTATTAAAATAATATGTTAAAGGGAGAGAATAAAGATGCAAAAAATTAAAGGGGCATTTCCAGTATTAATAACACCGATGGATGAATTTCAAGAGATTGATTGGAAAGGCGTAAAACAAAACGTAAACTACTTTATTGAGCAAAAGGTAGCTGGAATTATTATTAATGGAAGTACAGGGGAATTTGTTAGTTTATCAAAAGAAGAACGATTTAACATGGTAGAAACAGTATTAAAAGAAGTTGATAGCCGTATTCCTGTCATTGTTGGAACTGCTGCAGAGACGACGAAAGAAACGATTGAATATACGAAACATGCAGAAGCGCACGGAGCGGATTGCGCATTAATTATAAACTCTTACTATTGTAAACCGAAGGAAGAGGAGATTTATTTTCATTTTAAAGAAATCTCAAACGCTGTAAATATACCAATTATGCTATACAATAACCCATTTACTTCTGGTGTTGATATGAGCACAGAGTTAATGCTCCGTATTGGAAAAGAGTGTGAAAATGTTACACATATTAAAGAATCTAGCGGAGATATTCGAAAAGCGAGAGATTTAGTAAGACAAGGTGAAGGTGCTTTCCAAGTCTTCTGCGGATCTGAAGATTTAGTTATGGAATCTTATTTAGTTGGTGCATCGGGATGGGTTTCAGTAGCCGGAAATACCGTTCCAGGACTCGTTACGAAAATGTATGAGCATTTTCAAAATGGTGAATTAGAAAAAGCGTGGGAAATGAACGATGCTATTTTACCTCTTTGTGAGTTTCTTGAAGGATCAGGAAAGTATGTGCAAATCGTTAAACGTTCAATGGAATTACATGGGCAAGTCGGAGGACCTTCACGTTATCCGAGATTAGGATTAACTGAAGAAGAAGATCAAAAGCTTCAAGCTATTCTACTAGAAATTGCAGCTCATGCAGCTGTTTAAATAAGGAGGAGAGTATATATGTTAACGACAAACATTGAGCTGAAACCAAAAGTGAAAGCGTTTTTAAATGAAGAAATTAAAATGTTTATTAATGGTGAATTTGTTTCTTCAATAAGTGGAAAGACGTTTGAAACATACAATCCAGCAACAGAAGATGTTCTAGCAGTCGTATGTGAAGCGCAAGAAGAAGATGTTGATGTCGCAGTAAAAGCGGCAAGATTTGCTTTTGAATCAGGCCCGTGGGCAGAGATGACTACTGCTGAAAGAGCACACCTTATTTATAAATTAGCAGATTTAATTGAAGAGCATAGAGAAGAATTAGCACAGCTGGAAGCTTTAGATAATGGAAAACCATATCAAGTAGCACTTGATGATGATATTTCAGCGACTGTAGAAAATTACCGCTATTACGCGGGATGGGCTACAAAAATTATTGGTCAAACCATTCCAATTTCAAAAGACTATTTAAATTACACACGCCATGAACCGGTTGGCGTTGTAGGTCAAATTATCCCGTGGAATTTTCCGCTCGTTATGTCTTCTTGGAAAATGGGAGCCGCTCTTGCGACGGGTTGTACGATTGTATTAAAACCAGCAGAGCAAACACCTTTATCTTTACTATATACAGCGAAGCTTTTTAAAGAAGCTGGTTTTCCAAACGGTGTCGTAAACTTTGTACCAGGTTTCGGTCCTGAAGCAGGATCGGCAATTGTAAACCATCATGATATTGATAAAGTAGCTTTCACAGGTTCAACAGTTACAGGGAAATATATTATGCGTCAATCTGCAGAAACAATTAAACATGTAACGTTAGAACTTGGTGGTAAGTCACCAAACATCATTTTAGAAGACGCTGACTTAGAAGAAGCGATTAACGGTGCGTTCCAAGGCATTATGTATAATCATGGTCAAAATTGTAGCGCAGGATCTCGAGTTTTCGTTCATCGGAAACATTATGAAACAGTCGTAAATGAACTTGTAAAAATGGCGAATGACGTGAAGCTAGGGGCAGGTATGGAGGCGGAAACTGAAATGGGACCGCTCGTATCTAAAAAACAACAAGAGCGTGTGCTAAATTACATTGAACAAGGAAAATCTGAAGGTGCTACTGTTGCAGCTGGTGGTAAACGTGCATTTGAAAAAGGTTATTTTGTACAGCCAACAGTATTCACAAATGTTACAGACGATATGACAATCGTTAAGGAAGAAATTTTCGGACCAGTTGTCGTTGTACTCCCGTTCGATTCGACAGAAGAAGTAATTGAAAGAGCAAATCGCTCGTCTTACGGGCTTGCTGCGGGCGTATGGACACAAAATATTAAAACAGGGCATCAAGTGGCCAATAAATTAAAGGCAGGAACAGTGTGGATTAATGATTATAACTTAGAAAATGCTGCTGCACCATTTGGTGGATATAAGCAATCTGGTATCGGACGTGAATTAGGTTCATACGCCCTTGATAACTATACAGAAGTGAAAAGTGTTTGGGTAAATATAAAGTAATAGAGAGTCTAACTGTTAATAAATAGAGGGATGAAATAATGAGAGATGCGGACAACTGGAAGGTTTAATAATAGTTGTCCGTTTTCTTATATATAAAATTGCTTTTTCAAAAGAATTATAAGGGGGATTTGGATGGAGCAGTTAGTAGAATGGTTAGTAGGGCAAGTTTGGAGTATTGGCTTAGTTGTTTTCGCATTAGGAGCAGGAGTGTATTTCACAATTGCAACTCGTTTTTTACAAATTCGCTATTTTAAGGAGATGATTAAACTATTATTTGAAGGGAAGAGTTCGGAGACTGGGATATCATCCTTTCAAGCATTTTGTTTGGCGTTATCAGGTAGGGTTGGAATTGGTAATATCGCAGGAGTAGCGACAGCTATCGCTTTCGGCGGACCTGGAGCTGTATTTTGGATGTGGGTGATGGCATTATTAGGAGCAGCTAGTGCATTTGTTGAATCAACATTAGCACAAGTATATAAAAGTAAAGTAGGCAATGAATACCGTGGTGGTACGCCATATTTCATTGAGAAAGGCTTGAAAATGAAATGGTTTGCGGTCATTGTAGCGGTCGTTGTAACACTATCATATGGCGTTTTATTACCAGGTATTCAATCGAGTAGTATCGCAGTTGGATTTGAAAATTCTAATGGTATTAGCAAATATATAACTGGTATATTGTTAGTCGTATTATTAGCAGCTATCATTTTTGGTGGCGTAAAGAGAATTGCGGGCGTTTCTCAAATGCTAGTTCCATTTATGGCAATTGGTTATGTAATTGTTACATGTATCGTATTAATTGCGAATGTAACGGAAATTCCAAGTATGTTTGCTTTAATTTTCTCAAGTGCTTTTGGTGTAAATGAAATGTTTGGCGGCATTGTCGGCGCAGCTATTGCATGGGGAGTAAAGCGTGCTGTATTTTCAAACGTCGCTGGTGTTGGGGAAGCGACATATAGCTCCGCTGCTGCTGAAGTATCACATCCTGCAAAACAAGGGCTAGTTCAAGCGTTTTCTGTATATATTGATACCATTGTAGTATGTACAGCGACAGCTCTTATGATATTAATAACAGGTATGTATAATGTAATACCTGAAGGGAAAAGCGCTATTGTAAAGAATATAGGGAATGTAGATGCAGGTCCAATCTATACACAACAAGCAGTTGAAACTGTTATGACAGGATTTGGTCCAATATTTATTTCAATCGCAATCTTCTTCTTTGCATTTACAACTTTACTCGCGTACTACTATATCGCTGAAACGACACTCACTTATTTAGATCGTGACCTCAAATATAGCTGGTTAAAACCAGTTTTGAAAATTGGGTTTTTAATTATGGTTTACATCGGTAGCGTAGAATCAGCGTCGCTATTATGGAACCTTGGAGATTTAGGAATCGGTAGTATGGCATGGTTAAACTTAATCGCGATTCTATTATTAAGTAAAACGGCATTAAAAGTGTTAAAAGACTATGAAACGCAGAAAAAAGAAGGGAAAGATCCAGTGTTTGATCCTAAAAATGTGGGAATTGAAGGTTTAACATTTTGGGAAGAAAGAAGTAAAGAGGTTGAAAGGAAAAATTCTAAAGAAAAAGTGTCAGTAGATAATGGGCTGAAACTGTAGAGGTGCAAATTTAAAAGTGAAATAAACTGAAAATTCTTTCTATTTTTCAAAGTAAATATTTGTATATGTCCTTCATTTTATCTCATACTAAAGTAAGTGTGAATAAAATGAATGGAGGATATACGATGGAAAATCAACAATATGGCTCTATAAATGATGTATTACTTGATTATAAAGAAGGTATAGGGAATTTTACGCAACAAATCCCTGAAATTGCAGAAACATATAACGCTTTTACACAAGCATGTTTTCAGGAGGGTACATTAACTAAAAGAGAAAAGCAGCTCATTGCATTAGGGATTAGTTTAGCAACACAAGACGAATATTGTACGATTTATCATACGAAGGGCTGTATTGACCAAGGATGTTCTGATAAAGAAATTTTAGAAGCTTGTGGTGTTTCAGCCGCGTTTGCTGGGGGAGCTGCAATGAGTCAGGCAGTAACCTTAGTACAAGAATGTCTGGTGGAATTGAAACATCAAAGTCATTAAACAAGAAAAAGCCCTCCTTAAAATATTCTTTTAAGGGGGGCTTTCTAGTTTAGTCTAATTTTTTTGAAAGAGTTTCAATTGTTTCATATAGTCGATAGCTTTTGTTTTATTACTCTGTTTAGAAACATAGTGTGCCTCGTTTAAATCTCTATAAAAACTATTAAATATTTCTTCAGAAAGTATGCCGTCAGAGATAGCTTTTTTTACTGCACAGTGTGGTTCATTTGTATGCGAACAATTAGAAAATTTACATTTCCGAGATATACCCGCAATATCTTCATATCCAAAATCAAAGTTACCTTTATGTTCTATCAAGTCAAATCCCATTTTACTAATAATTATTCCCTCCGATTTTGAAAGAGTTTTTTAGAATCATACATACAAATTCTATCGTTTTTAAGTTGTGTTTATTTTAATATTATATATTTTTATAAATCGATATCTCTATATTAGGGAGAAGTGTGTATATGCTCTTACCAATTAAAGATTCTAATTCTTTCTTAATTGCATAGAATCCCTTCCAATGTAAAGAAGTATGAGAGGTTGTGCCATGACGTAAACCAACTGAAATCAATCTTTTTTCAAGAGTAGTAAAGCCTTCCGCATCAGCAAGTGCGTCACAAAGGGTAATCACCTTATTGTATAAGTCGTAGTCACTGTTTTCATTCAATATTTCAATTAATCGGCTTTCCATATAATCAGGAACAATGCTCCACTCTGCCGCGATATCTAAATGCTCATTTTTGCAAGGAAATGAATGCGTCACACATATAATGGCGTTTCCTGTATACCCTAAATCATTCATATACATATAACCATCATAGGAATGAATAACAGATTTAGTAAAACCTTTATATCTTCCTATGTCATGCAGGAGGGCAGCGTTGTATGCTATATCAGCATCTAGGTCGTACCCATTATTAATAAGTTCAACAACTATCTTTTCAGTTGCAAGGGCAACATTACTTGAATGTTCGAACCATGGACCTGGGTTTTGTTCATATGCCCAATCCAGCAATTCTCTCGCGTATGTCCTGTCTAAAATGTATTTCATAAAGTCATCCTTTCCCCAAAAAATCATATCTTAAATAAATTCATCTTACTATTCAGTTATTCCTTCTTTAATTTTTTCTCTAATAATTAGTGATAATATACAAATATATATTGAGCGAACAAAAGGGGGAAAAGTAATGCGGAATTTAGTAATTGAAGAAATTAAGCAACTAGAAAATGATATTGAAGAGCTTTTTAAACTTTTGAAAACTGTAGTAGATGATGGGGCGTCAATTGGTTTTTTACCTCCACTGGAACAAAAAGAAGCAACAAATTATTGGCAAACTGTATTAGCACCAGAAGTGATATTGTATGTTGCTAAAATAAACAATGAAATGGCAGGAAGCATTCAATTACATCTAGTTACAAAGCCTAATGGGATCCATAGAGCCGAAATTTGTAAGTTAATGACTCATCCAAACTTTAGACGTAATGGCATTGGACGTTCACTTATGCAAAAAGCAGAGGAACGGGCAAAGCAAGAAAAAAGGTCTCTTTTATTGTTAGATACTAGAGAAGGAGATCCTTCCAATAGATTGTACAAATCATTAGATTATCAAGAAGTTGGAAAAATACCGGAATATGCAATTTCTCCGAATGGTGAGTTAGATGCAACGGTAATTTATTATAAAATGATTTAGTTTTTTATTTGAAAAGGGAGATAATTTCAAACGACATATTTGTTATTATGTCTGTGTGTTGATTAAAAAAAGATTGATAATTTAAAATAAAGTTTGATAAATCCCTGTATAATAGTTTCTTTCTTTTGACCCTTTACCTTCATCTGGAATGTTTAATTTAAAGGGCCAGTCTGTAGAGAATTTTAACAGTTTTTTTAGATTTTGATTTTGTTGAAGTCTTTGGTGAGTATTAAATGTTAATCTAAAAGATGGAGGGTGTTGTGATGTTAAAACTGTTTCAATATAACTGGCAAGTTCGTGATGAGTGGTTTACATTGTGCGAAGACATGCCGGATGAAGAACTAGTAAAGAAACGGGTCGGTGGGTTCGGCAGTATCCTGCATACCCTATTTCACATTGTAGATGTGGAATATATGTGGATCTTAGGGTTGCGTGGTGAATCATTGCTTGAGGAGCCATTGTTTGAAGAGTATGCCAGTTTACAAAAAGTGAAAAATCTTTCAGCTCAATACCACGAGAAAGTGAAGCCATTTGTGACCTCTTGGACAAATGAAATGGATTCTCGGAAACTTTCAAAAGCTGACTTCAATGAAGAGCCGATTAGCTCAAGAGACGCATCAATTAGGCGCCGAGTCATTGAATGTACACACGGAGAGATAATACGTCATGTCATTGTCCACGAAATCCACCATATCGGCCAGTTATCTATATGGGCACGTGAAATAGGAAAGGAGCCAGTTTCCGCAAACCTGAGAGGGAGAGGGCTATTTGATAACTAGACTACCTTTGCCAATTTCGTAATTGTACGCTTTAATGGCACAAGTATCAAGAAATGATCAATCTTTTTCAAAATCCACTTTTTCTATTTATTATTTTATCTAGGTTTATAGAGTTAATTTAATCAAACTTTTTTCAAAGCTACACTGTGATATATAATTGTAAGTAATCACTAACCACTTTAACGCCGTTTGTATTTTCAGACGGTGTTATAAGTATGTAACAATAAAACGACAAAATAAATAATAGATTTGATAACTGGTAATTAAAATGTGAAGAATAATTGATATTTTTGTAGCTAAACGAATTTGAGAAAGTTTTTAGAGGGTTCTTTTAGTAATGCTCCTCCACTTATAATGGATGTAGAGAAGATGACTAGGCAACTATAGTTATTTTCGTTTCATTTTTGGGAAGGGGATGAAAGAATGAAAAAGACAAGTTTACAAAAGATGAAAAAGGTTATGTTAAGTGGTGGGATATTACTTACGGGATTATTAACATTTGGATTTTCAGAAAAGGCTTCAGCTCATGGGTATGTGGAATCACCAGCGAGCCGATCTTATTTATGTAAGCAAGGGGTAAATGTAAATTGCGGTCCAGTTCAATATGAACCACAAAGTGTAGAAGGAATAGGCGGGTTTCCGCAATTAGGGCCTTCTGATGGACAAATTGCAGGTGCTGGTCATTTTCCTGCTTTAGACGCTCAATCAGTAGATAGGTGGAAGAAAGTTACGTTAAACGGCGGGACGAATACATTCAAGTGGAAACTAACGGCTCCTCATAGTACGAAAGAATGGAAATACTACATTACAAAGAAGGATTGGAATCCAAATATGCATTTAACAAGGTCTAGTTTAGATTTAGTGCCGTTCTATGTGAAAAATGATGGCGGAGTTAGACCGGGGACAACAGTAACGCATGAAGCAAATGTACCAACTGATCGTAGTGGCTACCATCTTATTTTAGCTGTTTGGGAGATTGCAGACACTGGAAATGCGTTTTATCAAGTTATTGATGTGAACCTTGTGAATAATGGTTTAAATTCCAATTTTGCGTTTAACAATGTAGTGCAAGTTCCTACACTATTTTAAATTAAATATACATTTTGATCATCTAATTCATTTTAGATGATTTTTTTTATGAAAAATATAGAAGAAACTGCAATTATTTATAAAAAAATGTGTCTAAAATATTGTCATATTTGCTTCTTTAAGATATCCTTTTCATGAAGAGGTGGAAAACATGGAAAAAGTACTAGTTTTCGGGCATAAAAACCCAGATACAGATGCAATTTGTTCTGCGATTGCTTATGCAGAATTGAAAAAAGAATTAGGAATGAATGCTGAGCCTGTACGTTTAGGCGAAATCAGTGGTGAAACTCAATTTGCGTTAGACTCTTTTAAAGTAGAAGGACCGCGTTTTGTTGAGACAGTAGCAAACGAAGTGGACAACGTTATTTTAGTTGACCATAACGAGCGTCAACAAAGTGCTAACGATATCGAATCTGTTCGTGTGTTAGAAGTTATTGACCATCACCGTATTGCTAACTTTGAAACAAGCGATCCTATTTACTACCGTTGTGAGCCAGTTGGATGTACAGCTACAATCTTAAACAAAATGTACAAAGAAAATGGCGTTACAATTCGTAAAGAAGTTGCTGGTTTAATGTTATCTGCAATCATTTCAGATTCTTTACTATTCAAATCTCCAACTTGCACAGAACAAGACGTAGCAGCAGCTCGTGAATTAGCGGAAATCGCTGGTGTAGATGCAGATAGCTACGGCTTAGAAATGTTAAAAGCTGGTGCTGACTTAAGCGGAAAAACAATGGAGCAATTAATCTCTCTTGACGCTAAAGAATTCCAAATGGGTAACGCGAAAGTTGAAATCGCACAAGTAAACGCTGTTGATACAAACGATGTTCTTGTACACCAAGCGGAACTTGAAAAAGTTATCTCTGCAGTAGTAGAAGAAAAAGGTTTAGACCTATTCTTATTCGTTGTAACTGATATCTTAACTAACGATTCTGTCGGTCTTGCGATCGGTAAAGAAGCAAACGTTGTTGAGAAAGCATACAACGTAACATTACAAAACAACACGGCTACTTTAAAAGGTGTTGTATCTCGTAAAAAACAAATCGTTCCTGTATTAACAGAAACATTCCAAGCTTAATATTATTGGGTATGGATAAACAGAAAGGACAAGTAGTCGGATTGGCTACTTGTCTTTTTTTATTATAAAATTACAGACGAGCCTATTAGATGGAAATAAAAAAGGATAGCAATAGCTATCCTACTTATCGTTTATTCATAAGATCGTTTCTTATTTATATAAAATGTAATAATAGCAGCAATAATGAAAATAGGTATTGCGTACGCTTGCCCAACAAAGAATTTCCAACCTACAGTATTATAGCCCTCAGATGCTGGAATGATAATCGCAATGATACAAACAATAATATAAGCTAATAATGCTGGGAGTATATTTCTCATAGTTGTTCACCTCCTTTTAATAATACATTTATATATTGTACTATTAAATAGCGATTGGGAGATTAAGTGTACTTGTTTTTACAAAATCTTTACAAATTCACTAAAGGATGAGGTGTCTGCATGCTGTATGAAAGTGACTTTAGTACGGTGTGTTTATGTAATAATACATATGCTTAATAGATTATTCTAAATAAATTAAACCAATTATAGAAGATAATATAATTTTTTCTTTCAATATTAGTATATAGTATTCTGTAAAAAAATGTACTGAAAAATTGATATTTAATAAGAAATATAGAAGCGGGGTAAGAAATAGCGATGAAAAGGTTATGCATAATTCCATGCGGAAAGAAGAAGGTTTGGGATAATTACCTAGATTACGGAGAGGCAGAGGCAAAAGATGTATATATTAGTCCATTCGGAAAAGCATGTCAGGCGTATGCAACTGAGTTTTTCGAGAACTGGGTTATATTATCAGCAAAGCATGGATTTTTAAGACCAAATGATATTGTAAAGGAAAACTATGATCTTGCATTTGATTCAAAGAGTGATGAGGTTATTAGTATTGAACAATTAAAGCAACAGATGATTGATAAAGATTTACTTCAGTTTGAAGAGATCGTCTTACTTGCGGGAAAGAAGCATAAAAAAGTAGTGACGAAGCTATATCCAGAAGAAATCATTACATATCCATTAGAAGATTGTAAAGGAATTGGGTATATGTTGCAGAGATTGAAGGGGGCTGTGGAAGGGCAGCAGGAAATATAGGCATGAATTAGTACTTGATTCAAATTATATCACATTTATACATTTAAAATAGACTATTAAACAAGCCTTTTTACGCTTTTAAACATAGAATATGATGAATTCTAATATTGTATTAGGGGGAATCATATTCATGTGTAATAATTGTGGTTGTAGACGTAGAGATTGTAATAGATTTTGGGATGATTTAATGTTTGGTAGATGTAGACGCAGAGATTTTGATGATTGTGGTTGTAGACGTAAACGTGACTGTGATTGTGATGATTGCCGTCGCAATCGTAAACGTGACGACGATGATGACAAATGCCGTAAGTGGTAATTTTCTTTGAAAGAGTACTTTGAAGTAAAGTACTCTTTTTTTGTATGAACCTTTTAAATTCCTTTTTGAACGGATTTCTTTTCAATTCCCCATGAATCTTGTTTTATTATTTTTAAAGCTACATTCGTACCATTAGATTCTGTATAAAAGATATATCCGTGGTTTGATTTAACGTAAGTTGAAGGTTCACTTGTGCAATCTTGTGAACAAGATTTATTGATGAGCTCAATTAATGATAGTTCGCCCGGATCGGTTTTACTTGCATCTATTACGATATCAAGGCTCGTTTTACGATAACCTTGTAAGTTTACATGAAAAGTGTTTTCAATTTCTCCTGTAATGCTAGTATTCATGACTTCAACTGAATTTTTCTTTTCTTGAAGAAATCCGTTTTCATAAAGTAATTTTGTATATCCAAGCCATGCGATTAAAACTAGCATGAAAAACATACCAGACATTTTTAGTGTTCGAAGCCGTTTACTAACAATTGTTTCTGAGTATTTCATTCAGTCTAATCCTCCAATGTTTTTAATTTAAAGTATGCCTGGGTACATACATTTAGAAGAGGATGAAAGGTAACGAGTTCTTGATTCAAAAAAGAAAACATCAAAAATTAGATGCTTTCTTTTTGAATGATTATTGTTATCTGTTAGTTACTTGTTTCATAAGAGGTCTTATTTCTTTATCAGGTGGTTTTTTATCATAGGCATCAACGTAAGAAAAGTAATAATTTAAGTTTCTAAGAAGTCCTTTTCCTATTTTAGCGCTTAAGAAAGGGAATACTTGTCCGGTATAATCATCGAGAGATTTACAGTAGTATTTTTCATCTAAATATATGCTGTATTTACATGTTAGTTCTACTAATGAGTTACCTTCATCATCAAATACTTCCTTAGAATCAATAATGTCTATTAATGCGAATTTTTCATTCAGATAAACTTTCTTCTTTTTCTCGTGTTTATTTGTGAGGATAAATACGAGACCAATGGCGTTAATCAAACTATTTCCTCCTATAAAAAACGGATATTAATAAAATATATCGATATACGTTAAATGTAAAGAGGAGTGGTGAAATATCATTGATAGAAAACTAAATAAGCCGATTTGTTTTTTCAAATCGGCTTATTTTTATTGAAATACTTGCGGAAATTGTTTTACGATTGCATCTGTTATAGTATCAGCCATTTCTAATGCTTCTTTTTCAATTTTATCGTAAAGTTTTACTCCTGCTTCATAATCTTTATTTAGGAAGGCAAGTGCTTCTGCTTTTGTTAGTGCTAAATGTTCATAAAACATTTTTCTAAATTCATCTTTATCTATATATGGGTTGATACTGTTAAGAAATTCAGCAATTTCATCCCCGTTAGCGTACCATTTTTTTTCAATAGCGGCAGCTGCGTTTTGATCACCAGCTTTTGCGACTTTCACAAGATCAGCTGCAATTACTAAATGGTCTTTAATTAATGCACTATATTTTTTTACTGCATTTTCTCCGTAGAATGGTTCAAGTGATAGCCCCATGTGTGTTGCATTTTGTAGAAGACGTCCAACAGTAACGTTTACGTCTGGCAAGTTAAAGATGATGCCTATAATGGCTAATCGCGTCCAAGTGACGTGTTGTTCCCATAAAGAACGCATATATCCTTTTAAAAAGTTTTCGTTTTTACTAACTCGGTAATTTCGTACAAATGAATCGAAGTTTCCATTAGTGATATGATAAGGGGAGTAATATGATTGCCAATAAGTATACATAAATAGTTACACTCCTTTGAACATGTATATCTCACAATATGATAAATGTTATTTTTAAGTTACGTGTCCAAGAGTTTTTGGAGAGTTGAAAAAGGAGAAAGTTGAAGGTGAATAAAAAACATGATTATGATATATATGAATCAAAAGAATTTTAAAGTAATAGAGGTCCTGCAAGGGAAATTGCAGGACCTCAAAAGGGTATTGCCGAGATGTCGGACTCGACTACGTAATATTAACATAAAATTTTTTCAAAATAACCTGGTAAATGTGTCCAAATGAGAAGGGTACTTTTTAATAAAGTCAAAGGGATCTGCTTCCCGCAGCAGATCCCTTTAACTAGATAATGTTGATGAGCAAAGACTCATCTAGAGTACCTTCATAGTAACAAATGAAATTCACTTTGTGTATTGAGAAAAAATGAATTGCTCGTATGAATGTAGCGGATTTATATTTTGCTTTTTGGAATTATAATCATTTGTGGAGAGCGGAATAGGGTTCTAAAATGGAGAAAAGACTTTTCAACCAGGCTACGATACATTGCAATATGTAAGGATAAAAAAGACCTGCTAATTTAAGCAGGTCAACATAAGGGGTTTATCTAACAGATTATTATATATGGTAACAACTGTATTGTAGTAAGTCTATAAGTTATATGTTGAGAAAATTTGTTTGAATGATATATATTTGGCACATGTATTAACGTTTAAAAAGTTGAGAAAGGAAATTCATAAGCTTGCTATAAGAAAATAAGGGCTGATACTTATAAAATGATTCATATTTCCACGCATCATTATTAGAAAATTGGAGTTTTTCATTTGACTCTTTAGGCTTGATGGAACTATTGTAACTACGTTTCATAATTTAACCTCCTCAAATTCACATGTATACGATTAGTAGTATTCTAGGAAGGCGAATAAAATGAATATTTATATTGAAATTCTTTCTTCTTGTATACTAGATTTGTGTTTTATATGTTGTAAAACGTAGAAAGCAACTAAAACGCCGATACTAATTAATATCCTTAACGAAGAGAAACTTAGAATAATGAAAAAGGATGGCGAGAATCAGTTTGATGATAGATTATATATAACTCTTTCATTCAGCACTTTCATGACGCATAAGTGATGATATAATAGGAATAGATGAAAGATATAGAAAAGCAGGTGACTCTTTTTTGTTTACAAAAGCACAAGAACTTTTAGCGTCTTATTTCGGCTATTCGTCATTCCGAAGAGGACAAGATGAAACAATTAAAAATGTATTAGATGGGAAAGATACAGTTTGTATTATGCCAACGGGCGGTGGTAAGTCAATTTGTTATCAAATTCCCGCATTAGTATTCGAAGGAACGACATTAGTTATATCACCTTTGATTTCACTTATGAAAGATCAAGTAGATACATTAATACAAAACGGTATTTCCGCTACATATATTAATAGTTCTATTTCTATTACAGAAGCGAATCAACGAATTCAATTGGCGAAACAAGGACATTACAAATTGCTTTACGTGGCGCCTGAGCGTCTTGATTCTATGGAGTTTGTTGACCAACTTATCGATATGAAAATTCCAATGATTGCGATTGATGAGGCACACTGTATTTCGCAGTGGGGTCATGATTTCCGTCCAAGTTATTTACATATACATCGCATATTAGATTATCTTCCAGAAAAACCGCTCGTTTTAGCTTTAACGGCAACGGCAACACCACAAGTACGTGATGATATTTGTAGCACGCTTGAAATTAATCAAGAAAATACAATTATGACAACGTTCGAGCGCGAGAACTTATCATTTTCAGTAATTAAAGGACAGGATCGTAATGCGTATTTAGCAGATTATATTCGTCAAAATCAGAAGGAATCTGGGATTATATATGCAGCTACAAGAAAAGTAGTCGATCAGTTATATGAAGATCTAGGGAAAGCAGGAGTTTCTGTATCGAAATATCATGCAGGTATGAGCGATCACGATCGAAATGAACAGCAAGAACTCTTTTTACGAGATGAAATCAGTGTGATGGTAGCGACATCTGCGTTCGGGATGGGGATTGATAAATCGAATATTCGTTACGTTATTCATTATCAACTTCCGAAAAATATGGAAAGTTACTATCAAGAGGCGGGACGTTCTGGTCGTGACGGGTTAGATAGTGAATGTATTTTGTTATATTCTTCTCAAGATGTGCAAGTGCAACGCTTTTTAATTGATCAATCAACTGGAGAATCACGTTTTTCAAATGAACTAGAAAAATTGCAAAATATGACCGATTACTGTCATACAGAACAATGTTTACAATCATTTATTTTGCAATACTTTGGAGAAGAACCGAAGGAAGATTGCGGCCGTTGTGGTAATTGTACGGACGACCGTGAAAGTATTGATGTAACGAGAGAATCACAAATGGTTCTATCTTGTATGATCAGGACGAACCAACGATTCGGAAAACAAATGATTGCACAAGTATTAACTGGATCGAAAAATAAGAAAGTCATTGAATTTAATTTTCATACTTTGCCAACGTACGGTCTTTTATCAAACCGTAGTGTAAAAGAAGTCAGTGAGTTTATTGAGTTTTTAATTTCAGACGAGTTGATTGCAGTTGAACATGGTACATATCCGACATTAAAAGTAACGGAAAAAGGGAAAGAAGCACTACTTGGTAAAGTGAATGTTTTACGCAAAGAACGAGTAGAAACGAGACAAATTGTTCAAGACCATCCTTTATTTGAAGTGCTTCGTGAAGTGCGTAAAGAAATTGCGCAAGGAGAAGGTGTACCACCGTTTGTTATTTTCTCTGACCAAACGTTAAAAGATATGTGTGCGAAAATGCCACAAAGTGATTCCGAACTCCTAACTGTAAAAGGAATAGGAGAACACAAACTTGTGAAGTACGGGTCTTACTTCTTACAAGCAGTTCAGCACTTTATTGAAGATAATCCAAACTATGCTGAATCAATTAAGACTGAAGTTGTTTCAGAGCGTAAAAAATCAGGAAAAGCGTCAGCGAATTCTCATTTAGAAACGTATGAAATGTATAAACAAGGTATTGACCTAAGTGAGATTGCAAAAGAACGTGATCTATCAAGACAAACAATCGAAAACCATTTAATTCGCTCTTTTGAGGATGGAATGGAAGTAGATTGGCAAAGTTTTGTACCAAAAGAGTATGAATCTCTTATAGAAACTGCTGTACAAAATGCAGAAGGTGGTCTGAAATCTATTAAAGAACAGCTTCCAAATGAAGTGAGTTACTTTATGATCCGTGCTTATTTACAAATAAGAAAGTAGAGACATATAAAGGGGATAGGGATTTATGTATCATGTTTTCGTTTATGGCACGTTAAGAAAAGAGCAAACGAACGCTCATTATATGCAAGGTGCAACATGCATCGCAGACGAAGCATGGACGTATGGCAAATTATTTGATACAAATGAAGGATACCCTGCAATGATTTGTTCAAATGAGGAAAAGGTGTATGGAGAAGTTTACGAAGTAAATGATGATGTTCTGCAAAAGTTAGATGAACTTGAAGAATACACTGGTAATGCAGAAACAGATTTATATGACCGGATTACGCAATCAGTCTTTTTTGCGGATAGAGAAATAAATGTTTATGTATATGTTGCGCAAAATGAACGGATGTTACAGAAACTTATTATTTCTGGTAATTGGATAGAGTATCAAAGAGAGAAATAAAATATTTATAGTTATATGTAATGTAAAACCTGGATGGTGGAAATTTAAGTAAATCTACTATCTAGGTTTTTTATTATGGATTTTATTTTAAAATTCTAACTATTGTTGAAATATGTGAATTATAGGAAGTTGATAAGGGGGCTTTTAGTAGGGATTAGATATTTCATTTCGCACCTGTACTAGGGTTTCTACGCCAGAAAGAATGGATGTAGCTGTATCAAAGTATCTGAATCCTAACATAGAACGGATTCGCTTCTTTATAAAGCGATGAGCTTGTTCTACTATGTTATCCAAATACTTTTGTTGTTTAAGTCGCATACCATCAGGTATGCTTTTTTCTTTTTTTAACTGTGCAATTGCTATAGGATAAGCTGGATTCTTATCGACTTTTATAACAAGAGACTTAGAGATATGAATAGACTGCAAAGCTTTCTTGAAAAAGCGCTTTGCAGCCTTCTAGTCTCTTGTTTTACTTAGGGAAAAATTGGTCGTGTTTCCTTTCGAATCAACAGCATGATATAAATATATCCATTGTCCTTTTATTTTTACTAGGGAGAAGTTTTTAAAACTTTTTTAAAAATAGCCATGTAAAATTAGGAATAGAGATTCAAATATTTTTATTTATAATGATGCTGGAGGTCATGAGGATGGCTAAAATAGGAAATAAAATGATTACACTATGCACAGTTGCTGTAGGAATGATTTATACAGCAGGATATATTGCTACGGAACCTTCAAAGGCAGAGGTAGAACAGGCTTCCAAAAATATAACTGCATCTATGCCACAATCAAAGGGGGCTGCTAGTACTGCCGATAGTACAGCTAAAAATATTAGGAGTATTTATAAAGATGGAACATATTATGGCCAAGGAACAAATCACATCGGTTCAGTAGCAGTAGTGGTTACAATTCAAAAAGACAAAATTACATCAGTGAAAATCACAGACTGTACCACTTCTTATTCTCAATCTTATATTGATGAATTACCTCAACAAGTCCTAAATCGGCAAAGTACGGATGTAGATGTGGTTTCTGGAGCAACAAGAAGCACAGAAGATTTTCAAGAAGCGGTTCAGGATGCTTTATTACAGGCGAAGCAAACTACTGTATCTTATAATAAACAAAATACAGAAAGTGTGACAGGTAATGTCTAATCATATTAGAAAAGCATATGAGCAATCCGCACTTTGTATGGGGACAATTATTCATATTAAAATAGCCACATCATGCACAGAAACATATATAAAAGAAAAAATGAAAAGGGCATTTCAAGCGTTCTACTCTGTAGAAGAAGTATGTAGTCGCTTCCATCATCAAAGTGAGCTCAAACGTTTGTCTATGCAAAGTGGTAAAGCTATGCAAGTCAGTTCTATTCTTTTTGAAGCCATTCGTTTTGCATGGCAAGTAGCTGATTTAACGCAAGGAATATTTGATCCAACGTTAGGCCATACACTTGAGAAATACGGATTTAATCGTCATTACTTAACGGGAGAAGAAATTATTTCACCTCTAGCTACGAAAGAGCCTGTTAGTTATCAAGATGTGATTTTAGATGAAGAAAAACGGACTATTTTGTTAAAAAAACCGCTTTTGTTCGATTTAGGTGCTGTAGCAAAGGGATTAGCAATTGATTTGGCAGTCCAAGAACTACGTGATTTTGAAGGTTTTGTCATCAACGCTGGCGGAGATCTTTTTGCTAGCGGTACGAATGAAAGGAGCGAACCATGGGTCATTGGTATTCAGCATCCTTTCCAAAAGGAGAAAACAATTTGTAATGTCCAGCTGACCGATAAGGCCGTTTGCACTTCTGGTAGCTATGAGCGAAAAAGTTCTGTTCGTATGAATGAGCATCATATCATACATCCACATTTAGGGACGTCTCAATCTGATATAGTAAGCTGTACTGTAATCGCACCTTTTACGATGATGGCAGATGCTTTTTCAACAGCAGCTTTTCTATTAGGCAAAAAAGAAGGGGGAGCGCTACTGCAAAATGTTGATCTTGAAGGTATATGGATTACCTCTTCTTTAGACATAAATATGACACAAGGAATGGAGGAATATTTGAATGGACATGGATAAAAAAGTAAACGTAATGCGTGAGGCGGGGCATAAATATATTCGTACATCAAAAGGATATGTTATCGTGGATGAAACAAGAGAAAGCATGCGAAAAAAACAAAGTCATAAACCTTTTATGAATCCTAAAAGATACGTCTTGGTTATGCTGCTTTTATTAATGATAGTAGCGCAGATAAATGCGGCTGATCATATAGGCCTTGTTCATGCAGGGATCGCAGTTGTAACTGCAATATTCATAGATACCGTACTCTATATGCCCAAAAAACGAAAGTTCGTATTTCCTGAAGGGGCCGCTATAACAGGGTTGATTGTGGCGCTCGTATTAAGTCCAATGGTTTCATCGTATATTTCTGCATTAACAGCAGCAATTGCAATTGCATCAAAGCACCTATTTACCGTTAAGAAAAAACCTGTTTTTAATCCTGCAGCTTTCGGATTACTTGTCACAGCAGTTTTGTTCTCAAGCGGACAAAACTGGTGGGGAGGACTATCTATGCTTCCTGTTTGGTGTATTATGTTTGTCTGTATCGCGGGATTTTTTGTAACAAAGAAAGTGAATAAATTCCCACAAATTTTTTCATTTTTAGGTGTTTATTTTCTTATTCTTCTGATTATGGGTATTGTAGGAATTGAACATGTAGGTGATATGCTAAGATTCCCTTATATAAATTCGACCTTATTCCTAGCGTTTTTTATGCTTACTGATCCGCCGACTTCCTTAGGTAAGTATAAAGATCAAATTATATTTGGCGTCATTGTAGCTGTAGCGAGTATAGTTTCTTATATGATATTTGGAGGATTAGTTTTTCTGTTAGTGGGCATATTGGTTGCAAATGGATGGAAAGCATGGAAAATTTCTAGAAATAAAAAAACAATAGGTGCGTCAGCGACTTCAACGGCGATTTAAAAAATAAAAGTGCTATCTTATTCATTTTTTTATAATTAGCTCTATATGAATAAAGGGTGTCAAGTTATAGGAAGAAAATCCTCTTGACACCCTTTATTTTAATTATAGTGGAAGTTTAATGATAATGCATGTCCCTTTATGCAATTCACTCTGGATTTTTATTTCGCCATTATGAGCTTCTGTAATCCAATTAGCTATAGACAAACCTAATCCTGTTCCGCCTTCAGAACATGTTCTGCTCTTATCACTGCGATAGAAGCGATCAAAAATGTGAGGCAGTTCTTCATTCGAAATACCGATACCGGTATCTTCTATTATGATGAAGACAAAACTTCCATCCTTGTTACAGGTGACTTTGATTTGTCCATTTTTGACATTATATTTTATGGCATTATCCATCAAAATAATGGGTAGTTGATGAATCCGTTCAGTATCTCCTTTATACATTAACTTTTCATCTATATCTGTAATAATAGAAATATTCCGCAACTCTGCAATGGGTTCAAATTGATGAATGATTGTACTGACTAACTCTCCTATTTGAAACTCCTTTTTTTGAATAAGTAGTTGATTCGAGTCTGTCTTTGCGAGAGTTAGTAAGTCCGATACAAGTTTATTCATCCTTTTTACTTCTTGCAGTACTTTGTAAATAGTCATACTTTCTTGTTCAATTGTATAGTGTGGATGACGGAATAATAATTCCAAGTGTGTCTGGATAACAGACAACGGTGTTCGCAGTTCATGGGAAGCATCCGCTGCAAATTGAGTTTGCTTTTCCCAGGATTGTTGAATTGGAACAAGTGAACGATTCGCTAAAAACCATCCTATAAGTAAAGAAATTACAAACCCTGCGAGGCAGCCTCCGATAGTCAATATGAGCAAATTTTGTAGTATAGTTACCTCTGTATCTATATTTAAGACAATCTCAATTGTATGGGCCGATTTTATCCCGATATCTTTTATGTAACTGGAAGAAGATTCAAACTTAAGGATACGATAACTATGGTTATTAATTGTTTGTGTCCGCAGTTTATTATCCTGAAACCGGGAAGGTGAAAAGGCATCGATATCAACAGAGAAGATTGCATTTTCTGGTATGCTTTTTATGAACTGTCCGTTTTTATCCCAAATCAAGTAAACAATTTTGCGTTCTGCTTCCCGTTTAGAATCATGTTCTTTAATAATATGATTCATACCTTCTTGCTGTATTTCTTTAGATACGCTGTAAATTTTTGAATCGATTTGTGCATAAATAATATGATTCATGTACATATACAAAATGATACCAAATATACATAAAATCAATGAAAAAACAACGGTGTTTAAAGTAACAAGTTGTATTTTTGTTTTTTTAAACATTCTGGTCATTTCCTTTGAATATAAACCCGACACCACGTACGGTATGAATGAATGATCGATCATGAAACACACTTAATTTTTTTCTAAGATAATGGACATATACATCTACAACACCAAGCCCTACGTCAGAATCTAAACCCCAAATGCGGCTAAAAATTTGATCGCGAATTAAGATTTGTTCTTTATTTCTTAAAAAATATTCAAGTAGTTCGTATTCCTTAATAGTCAAATGTAATTTGTGGTCGTCAATGTATCCGTCATGTTCATGTATGTGCAACCGGATAGGACCGTAGGAAACGTTTTGATCTCCAATTGTTCCTTTATCGCGTAACAGTACACGTATTCTTGCTAGTAACTCCGGTACTGCAAACGGTTTAATTAAGTAATCGTCTGCACCAACATCTAAACCTTTTACTCGGTCTTCTACACTATCCTTAGCAGTAAGAAGAAGAATAGGTGTTTTAATCGAAGCAGCACGTACTTCTTTCACAATTTCAAATCCATTTTTTTTCAGGTAGCATAATATCTAAAATAATGGCATCGTAAATATTTTGTTTCGCCATGAATAATCCTTCATCACCGGCTACAGAGAAATCAATTTCATATCCTTCTTCCTGTAAAATCGCTGTAATTCCTTCTAAAAGTGGCTGGTCATCTTCAATTACTAAAACTTTCATTATGTTCATCCGTTCTGTTAGGTTTTTAATATTACATATCTTATTATAAAAGATTCATGTGCCAAGGGTGAATATTTTATAATTTGGTTTTAAGGTGAAGCTGTAATTCAAGAGTTTTTCAAAGGGTGGTAGTAGTTTAGGATTATAAGTATAAGATGTGTTCTGTTATATTGATTATTAAGAAGAAAATTTTCAAAAGGGTGTTATGATAGCGAGGTTTGATTTGTTGTAAATTAGAACACGATATTAATGTGTCATATAAGATAAAAGTTGTTCTGAACTTTTATCTGTGTTTTCAAATATTCATGAACAAGTTCTAAAATACAGATATTCCAATATTTTTTAGCAAACATGATGTTCATAAACTGTATATGTAATTTAATGTTTATTTAAACGTTAGTTTTTATAATCCTTATCGTACAAATTTCTTAGAATGGTGTTGTGCGCCTTACATACTATTATTAACATGTAAATTAAGAAAAGGAGAATATAGTAGTGGATAGATACTCTTCTTTAAATGGTAAAAAACATAATTTTTTACTAAATTATATTTCTAATCGAAAAGAACGAAAAAGAGTTATGATCACATTTGGTGTTGTTGCTATACTATTTTTGATAGGTTTTTTATTTATCTCGTATTTTTATGAACAATGGTTAACAGAGAATATGCGTGGTTATAAAGGGACTTTCAAAAAAATGGGTTCTATTGCGCGAATTGGATTCTTTGTTACTTTATTAATATATCCTATTTTCTTATTATTAAAGTGGAAACCTTTTAGAAAGATAACTTTAGGGAAATTTGAACTAAAAACCTTATTACAATTTATAGGTAGATTGGTTAGACAATGGCATGTACCATCTGCTATCTTATCTACAGGTATTGTTTTACTACATGGTTATATGGCAATATTAAAGGGAATCAAGTGGGATTTTACTTATTTTTCAGGGGTTATAACTATTTTTGTTTTATTCCTTTTGATGTTTATGGGCTTGAAGAGATATAAAAAGAAAGATAAGAATTTGCATTTTAAAATAGCAATTGTTTTTTTTATTTTATTTATGTTACATACTATATTTGCATGAAAAGAGGTTATCTTTATTCGCGGTTGCCCCTACATTTTGAAAATCCTGAAGAATTTTTTAGCATATGTTATTATATAAAATAACTATAAAATGAATAACTTAAAAAAACGCGAATATTTAAAAGCTGCTATCTATACAGATGGCAGCTTTCGTCATTTTAGAGGGATTTTAATTTTTCTTCTCAATAAAAATATAAAAGGAGCGAGTAACAATGAATTCAGAAGGACAACATTATCAACCAAGAATAATGTTGCTAGCTTTTTTAATGTATAATGACAGGTTATATCAATTTCATATCAAGCGGATATATCGTCAATCCCTTATTTCCTTCCTTCTTTTTTGCATGCCTTATAAGTTTATAGCATATATACTTATACGATATATCATTCAATAAGGAAGGTATGGGAGTATCATTTTGAAATGAGAGAGGGTTATATATATGAATAATTTCAACTTTATTTGTGAACGATTTTCTAAAATTCTTAATGGGAAAAGCAACATAAATCAAAATGTTTGTTCTGTATCTTTACGTCGTAATATTAAAGTTTTTGTTCAGGGACGACCATCCACCTCTGTAATACCAGTGGAAGTACTATTTGAATCGTTAGACCAAAACGGCAATGCGCTAAACTTAGGAGAAATAGCTATTTTACAAGAAGAGATTCCTTCTTTTATGCAATCAATTGTTCAACAGGGGATTATTGTTAGTGCCTTACATAATCATTGGTTATATATGGAACCTTTAATTATGTATATTCATATTCAATCTGTGGAACCACCATTAAATTTCGCGGAAAAATTGACAAATTCTTTTTCAGTTTTAAGTAGTTATCCAGTTAATGATAGCCGAAGGTGAGGTTATGTAAACAGGTAAGACTCCTAACTAAGGGTGAATTTCTATTCTAATCGTGACTCCTAGATAATTAAATTTAATATGAAACTGTGTTGTATGTAACAAGAACATAATATAGGTCAGATAGAGAAATATATGCATATGTGTATGTTGCGCAAAATGAACGGATGATACAGATGCCAATCATTTTTTGTAATTGGATAGAGTATCAAAGAGAGAAATGATTAATAATCATATGTAGTGTAAAACCTGGGTAGTGGAATTTTAAATAAATCTACTATCTGGTTTTTTATTACGGTATTTTAATTTAAAATTCCGATTATTATGGTAATATGTAAAATATAGGTAGTTAAAAAGGGGACTTCTAGTGGGCATTAGAAATTTAGTTTCTCACCTGTAGTAGAAAAAACTATTAAAGGAGGAAAATGATAATGAACGAATTAAATGTGAAAGAATTTTACAAAAAACAATTTGAATTGCTAAATTACGATATAAATACAGAGAGTTGGCTTCAGCAAGTTGCTAAAGAGGTACAAGAGCAAGTTGGTCATCCATTTCACACGATGTTAGAACTTGGTGCAGGAAATGGTGGATTCGCAAGGGCGATGTCTAAGTTAAATGTAAAAATGACTACGGTTGAGCTTGTACCAGAGTTGGTTATGTTTGCCAAAGAACATTCTACTAATGACATTGCTATTCATTGTGCTGACTTTTATAAAATTAACTTTGAAGAAAAGTTTGATGTTGTTAGTTATTTAGACGGATTTGGTGTAGGAACAAATGATGAGCAATTGTTTCTACTAAAACGGATTAAAGATTGGATGTAGGAAGATGGATGTGCACTTATTGATATTTATCAACCTTTGTATTGGAAAAAGGTAAGTGGACAAGAAATGCCATTAAGTTCAGCTATGAGAAAATATGAATATGATAGTATAAATGAAAGAATGTTAGATCATTGGTGGAATCCTAATCAGCCTAATGAGATTGTAACACAGTCTTTACGTTGTTATACAGTTGAAGAGATTAGTGATTTATGTACTAAAGCAGGTTTAAGTATTGTAGGATTCTTCCCAGGGGGATCATTTGATTTTGAACAATGGAAATATAAAGAACTAGCAAGTTTAAATGAATGTTTGTCATATCGAATTAAAGTAAAGAAGAGTAGAGATTAATCTCTACTCTTTTATATTTTAGAAAATTCTTACTTAAACTATTGACTTTATGAATGGATTTTTAATACAATTGTATCTCGACTGAAAAAATTGGAACGGACAGGAGGGAATCATCAAATGAGTAACATATTTGAAGAAGAATTACAGAAAATGAAAGATATTTTATGTACGATGGATGAGCAATTAGAGCAACTTGAAAAAATCCCAGTTTATTATGGAGAAGATTTTAAAGAGCAAATTCTTGAAAGTATGAGGGAGTCTAATAGACAAAACTTACGTATCGGTGTGGAAGAGCCGTACTTTGGAAGATTAGACTTCCAGGAGGATGGCGAAGAAGATGTTATGCCGATTTACATCGGTAAAGTAGGGGTTTCAGATAAAGATACGATGAAACCGATGGTCATTGATTGGCGAGCACCTGTCGCTAGTATGTTTTATTCATTTACTGGTGGTGAAGAATTAGCATTTTATCATTCACCAGACGGATTAGTAGAAGGCGATGTTTATTTAAAACGAAACATTTCCATTCGAAAGAGAGAACTAGAACGTGTTGTTGATACATATGTAAAAGGAAATGAAGATGTCTCGCATGCTGATGATTTTCTTCTATATCGATTAGGTGAGAATAAAGATAATAAATTAAAAGATATCGTTTCGACTATACAATCGGAGCAAAATGATATTATTCGTGCGGAAAAAAACTTACCATTATTAATTCAAGGGGTTGCAGGGAGCGGAAAAACAACGATCGCTTTACATCGCCTTGCTTTTTTAATTTATGAATATCGTGAACAACTTGAAGCGGAGAGAATGATCGTATTCGCTCCAAACAGTTTGTTTTTAGACTATATTTCAAGTGTACTTCCTGAGTTAGGGGTAGGAAATATTAGTCAAACAACGTTTCCAGATTGGGCATTGCGTCTGCTAGAGGGTTCAGTGAAACTGAAGCAGACAGAAGAAAAATTGAAAGAAGCTTTCTCAATTAATCGCGATGAAAACAAGGTAATGCTAGGTAAATTAAAGGGTACGCTGGAATTTAAGGCGTTTATTGAAGAGAGAATGATTCAATTTGAAAATGACTTAGTTCCGACACAAGATTTTGAGGCATGGGATAAAGCTGTTATTCCAGTGGAAGACGTTAAAAAATGGATGCAGGTTGAATATAAACACTATCCATTAAAGAAAAGAAGAGAACGTTTAGTCGGCCGTATGAAGCGCTGGATTGAAATTGAGCTTAAAAAGTTTGGAGAAACAAACGAGAAAAAATTACTAAAAAAAGAAGCGACAAAGAGATTGAACACATATATGAATTTTTGGCCGAAAATGAGCCCGCTTTCACTATATAATTCAATGATAAAGAGTAAAGAAATACTCGAAGTATTACCTGAAGAACTTGTTCAAGAAACAGAAAAGAATTGTCGTAAAAAAGAAGTGTATGTAGAAGACTTACCAGCTTTAATTTACATACAACATCGCATAACAGGAATTGAAATTGGACAAAAGTTCCATCACGTCGTTATTGATGAAGCGCAAGATTTCTCGCCATTCCAAGTATATGTATTAAAAGAAATTACACTAGGTAATTCTTTCACTATATTAGGTGATTTATCTCAAGCGATTTATGATTATCAAGGAATTGAAGACTGGAATGCTTTTAAGGAAGTATTCCAAGAAACAGGTTATTATGAACTGACGAAAAGTTATCGTTCTACAAAAGAAATTATTGAATTTGCGAATGAAATAATAAAAAATGCAGAAATTCCTGTAGGACTTGCTACACCAGTTTTCCGTAGCGGTGAAGACGTGAAAGTAATTCGGGCAGAGGACCAATTTACTGAAGTTTTAAAGACATTACAGCATTTGCAAAAAGAAGATGTGAAAACAATTGCGGTAATTGGAAGAACAGATGATGAATGCCGTGATATATATGAGAAATTAACAAATGCAGGGTTGACTGTTAACGTCATTGAAGCAGATCAAAGTAAGTATGAAGGTGGCATTTCGGTAGTACCTGTATACTTGGCGAAAGGATTAGAATTTGATGCAGTACTTCTAATCGACGTTGATGAGGAGCATTACAAAAATACAAAACATGATGCGAAGTTATTGTATGTCGGATGTACAAGATCGCTTCATGATTTATGGATTTTCCATAGCCGGGAAGCTTCTCCGTTAATGAAGAGATAGGAATTTATAATAAATTCAAGAGGCTTTTCTAGTAATGAACAGAAGACCTCTTGTTTTTCTGTATAAAGATAAGGGGGGAAATGGAAATGATTACAAAAGTAATAACAAAAAGAAATTGGGAAATCGCAAAAACAACTGGAGAGATTAATGAAGCCTCACTTAAAAAAGAGGGGTTTATTCATTGTTCATTATTAGACCAAGCTTTAAAAGTTGCTCAAAAACATTTTAGTCACGAAGAAGATGTTTTATTACTTACAATTGATCCATCCCTAGTAAAAGCAGAAATAAAATATGAACTTGCTTCTAACGGTCAAGAATACCCGCATGTATACGGAGTAATTAATATTGAGGCAATTGTAGAGGTTGTCCCATTTTCTAAAGAAAAAGGAGAGTTTATATTACCAGAGGTACATAGTTAAAAGTATTAATGGTATTTAAGTTTGTTAGTAAGCTGCAAGAAAATAAGAAAAGCACAAATTATATAGTTTGTGCTTTTCTTATTTTCTGATTTTTATAAAAAAAGATTGTTTTGTCACAACTATACTGTACGATACATAGTATAAAACATATACTGTATGACATATAGTAATGCAAATGAGGTGGGTAAATGGATACTTTATTAAATTCATTAATTACTGAGCTAAGAAGAGGGACGTTGACATTAGCAGTTTTAAGCCAATTAAGAACACCGCAGTATGGTTATTCACTTGTCCAGTTATTGGAGCAATCAGGAATCATGATAGATCAAAGTACTTTATATCCACTACTTCGCCGATTAGAAAAGCAGGAGCTAGTGACGAGTAGTTGGGATAAAACGGAGAGTAGACCTCGTAAGTATTATGTTTTAAGTGAATATGGATTAGATATATTTTTGCAATTGAAAAAGGAATGGATAAAGGATTCGAAAGAACTTTATAACCTATTAAAGGAGGAGGACGAGAATGAGTTTGATTGATATGTACGTCCAAGAAGTTTCGAAGAGATTACCTGAAAAAAATCGTGAAGATATTACGCTTGAGCTACGGTCGACAATAGAGGATATGTTACCTGATGATTATAATGAGGAAGATGTAAAGAGCGTTCTCGAAAAATTGGGGAGTCCGGTCTCATTGGCTAGTGGGTATTTGGATAGACCGATGCATTTAATTGGACCACGTTATTTTGATGTATATACGACGTTATTAAAAATGATTATACCAATTGCAGCTGTTATCGCACTCATTGCAATGGTTGCAGAAAATTTTATAGGCTATAGTGGTGATCAAGCAGTATTAGATGTTATTTTAAAATTGATAGGTAAAGGCATTGGGGAAATTGTCGAAGTAGGCCTCCATGTATTTTTCTGGTTGACACTTGTATTTGCTATTTTAGAAAGAACAGATAAAGACAAAGGTACCCAACCGTTGACGACAAGTTTAAAAAAATGGACTCCTGATGATTTGAAAAATATCTCGTATGTTCCAAAGAAAAAGTCGATCTCGAAGTTTGAAGTTTTTGGAGGTTTAATGTGGACAGCAATATGGGCTACAATGTATTTTTATGCGAATCATCTTGTAGGCGTATATAATGGTACGGAAAACGGACTGAAGTTTATCGCGCCAACGTTTAATCAAGATGTTTTACTTCAATATTGGCCAATTATTTTGCTTATGATCGTTTTCGAAATAGGTATATCACTTTATAAGTTAATACAAGGACAATGGACGCAAAGGTTGGCAATTGGGAATGCTATTCTTCAAGTAGCTGGAACAATAGTATTCATTGTAATTGTAGTAAATCCGCATTTATTTAACGAAGGATTTATTACGTATGTGGCAAATGAGTTTACTATTTCCCCAGAGGGATTTAAAACGTGGTTAGTTGGCGGTGGAATTTTCATTTACACTTTGTCTGCTGCGATTAATATATTTGATGGTTTCCGAAAAGCTAGTATTCGTATGTGGAAATGAATCAGAAATTCCGATAATATGAAACCATTTAGAAGATAACCATTATGAAAGGAAGAAAACAATGATAAGGGAAGCAACAAAAAAAGATTTAGCATGTATTTTAGATATTTATAATGATGCGATAGTTTATACAACAGCTGTATATGCGTATAAACCTGTAACCCTTGAAAATAGAATAGATTGGTATGAACAAAAAAAGGCTGATGGCTATCCAATTTTCGTATACGAACTAGATAATAAAGTAGTAGGATTTGCGACATTCGGCCCATTTAGAGCGTGGCCTGCCTACAAATATTCAATTGAACATTCTGTGTATGTTGATAAGGAATATAGAAAAAATGGTATTGGGTCCTCTTTGATGGAAGAATTAATCACATTTGCAAAAGAAAGAGAATATATGACGTTAATTGCTGGAATTGATGCGGAAAACGAGAAAAGTATTGCCTTGCATCAAAATTATGGATTTGTTCATGCCGGAACAATACAAAAAGCTGGTTATAAGTTTAATAGATGGCTGGATTTAGCCTTTTATCAATTGGAGCTTAACGGGCCTGAAAATCCTATAGAAGAATAGAAGCTTTTCGTGAAAATGTATGTTTTTAGGTAGCAAGGAGTAGGTCTTGTTACCTTTTTCTTATTGTCATAACAAATATAATCTGTCAAAAAAGGTTTTTTATATTCTATATTGAATTATTAGAAGGTGATATAACGATGTGAAAAGAGGAATGGAAATGGATACTGTCATTCGAAAAATGAAAGAGATACAATCTGGTCATGTAGGAGTAGCTATTTATTCCACAAAAAACGAACGTATAGTTGCTTCATATAATGGTGAATTATATATTCCTTTAGCATCGGCAGCAAAAGTAGTAATTGGATTTGTAGTAGCACAAATGGTAAAGGGAAACAAATGTAATTGGAATGATATACTTCATCATGTTAAATTTAATCCACATGAAGATAGTGCACAGTTATATCCACATCTACAAGGAAGAAGTACTTTAACACTTAGTAAAGCAGTAGAAGTGATGATAGCTTGTCACGACAGTTATATTGCAAAGTCAATTGTTATGCACTGCGGAGGATGGGAAACTGTCAGAGAAAATCTTTTAACGTACTTTTCAAAGATTCATATACAGGAAAACCCTAGAGATGAGCAAAATGTCGGAGAGTTAAATCAAGTTCTTTCACTTTTAGTACATATTTTTCAAGGGTATAAAGCAGAACCAGAATTATGGGAACCCATTATTAGTGGAATGGTAAGACAACAAGGTGATTATGAAGGGATACCGTATTATCATTTAGCTCATATGACAGGTGGTTTATCCACCGCTACAATAAATATTGGTATAATAGGAATGTTTCATGAATTTCCGTTTCTTTATGTAATTGGGGGAAGAGATTTACCTAATCGATTTGATAATAAAGAGGTTGATGAAACAATTCTAGAAGCTTTGAAGTGCTTATATAAAGAATATAAGATGACAAGTCAACCAAACGTTGTAACCGATAATTGAATAAAAACGTTATTTGCGCGACACGTTTCCTCATAAGTGTGCAAACACGAAATAGGAGGGTTATCAATTTGATAACAACAACTGATTGACTGAAAGTAGGAATGAAAGCCGTCAGGTTGAGCTGAAACTACTTATCTGATACTCCTACATGCAAGGCATGATAGTAGTCACAAATTGTATGAAGCTAGGTGAAGTCGGCTGAACAAAACCTAAGTGAGAAATCATATGGTGATGGATAAGTCGGGATGCTACAAAATATCTATGGTGAGAATGTCCGACAAAGGACTGGCGAACTTGTGAATGTACGGGTCTAAACGTTTAATACATCAGAAATGTGTATGTCGTCAACGACGACGTTATCTACCGAAAAGTAAGAGTAAATAGTATGAAATTCGGAACATCCAACGATGAGGGTGTAAAGATAACAGACTTAAAGCAAGCATCTAAGGATATATGTATAGCTAAGTCAATTGGAACGTGGTAAGCAAGAAACTGTCATCAACGCCTACTAGCGGACAGGTGCATATAAGGTTCTAACGAACCGAAATTGCTTCATTCTTGTGAAGGTGGGGACATAGTACCGAAGAAGCATGTAATAAATGTGGAGGGATAGTCCCTAGTCTTGTTCTTTGAAAACTAAATCAATTAGATGTAACTCACAGGATCGAGTAAGATGATGTGACCTTTCGTAAGAAAGGGGAATTAATACGTTGGTGAGTACAACATTGTTTGTAATCTAGTTGCTTTAGTATAGAAGAATAAGATGGGGCGCTGTATGCGATGAAAGTCGCACGTACAGTGTTAAGCGGGGGAAAAGATGGAGATAACTTCAAAGTCTTACCTATCGCAACTAATAGCAGGGAGGGGAATAGTGCACCTAAAGGAGTATACCGTTTACAAAAGTGAATCGCTCATATGTATCGGGACTATAAAGGAATGCGCTCAGCATATGGGAGTGTCTGGTGATTTCTAACATAAAAAGAGAGCACAAAGGCTCTCCTTAATGGTTTTGTGATCCGCCAGTAAAACGAAAAGCTTCAAGTACTTCAATACATTAGAAATTTTGTGAACATGAAGGACAAGGTCCACCAGTAGGTTGGAATACAACATTATCAACAAAAGCTGTTGCACCTTCTCCACCTGTAGCAATATTTTGGAAAGCAACACATGCTGTAGTCACACCAGGAGGTATACACACAACAAGAATATAATGTTGGAAAAGAGATTGCGGTTGATTCCCAACAGGTATAATATGTGGAATATTTAATGAACCAAGAGTTGTAGCGAGAGGAGGACATCCGTGTCCAAGTTCTGGAAAAGATACAGAAGCTATAAGAAATGCATTATCCCTTACATCCGCAGCGAAAGAAAGTGTAAAACAACAACCTTCGCCAACATCAACCGATTGATTAATACTTCCACCTGGTTCAATTGACGCAGCTAAGAGACTAAGTGTCCCATTTGAAAGAATACGACCACTATGGGCATTTGGAAAACCTACTTCTGTAACCTCTCCAGCTGGATTCCAACCAGGAACTGGATCGCCTACTACTGCTGGTTCATCAAATCCAGGGTTATCAAGAATATTAGTGCATGGACAACATCCTACTGCTGTTGGACCTGTTGGACCTGTTGGACCTGTTGGACCTGTTGGACTTGTTGGACCTGTTGGACCTGTTGGACCTGTTGGACTTGTTGGACCTGTTGGACCTGTTGGACCCGTTGGACCCGTTGGACCTGTTGGACCCGTTGGACCCGTTGGACCAATTTCAGGTGGAGGCAAAGGGGGACCGAAACATTCGCACGGAATATGAAAATTCTTTTTAAATTTACTCATTTTTACACCATCCTTATCATTCACCTAATTACACTATATAGTTTATTAATTAGCTAACACGCGCGTATAAGCAAAAAGCCTTTAAAAATAAAAATAAGCATATGCCCTTATGTCACAGATATAAATCTATTCCATTAATTGCTAGTTATATCGTCATAAGTTATGCAAGAACAGGGTATGTATCGATGCCGGAGTTAATTAGTTTTTCAAGTTTTGTTACATATGGTGGATTTGTGTGGATTAGTCTATTGAAATAAAAATATGTAAATATTATAAGAATTGAAAGGAAGAAGTACATATGAAACGTATAGAGAACGGTACTCGCACTGAAGGCGAATACATAAAAAATAAAGTAATTCAATATAACATGTCCATATTAACAGATGAAGTAAAGCAACTGATGGAACAAGTAAACCTCGTAGTGAAAGATGAGGAAGGAAAAATCTTTGGCGGGGTAACAGGAACGATGTATTTTTATCATCTTCATATCGACTTTTTATGGGTTGATGAATCAGTTCGTCATGACGGCTATGGCAGTCAATTGTTACATAGAATTGAAGACATTGCGAAGGAAAAAGGATGTAGACTCATATTACTAGATTCATTTAGTTTCCAAGCACCAGAATTTTATAAAAAGCACGGATACCGAGAATATGGTGTCGTTGAAGATCATCCGAAAGGGCATAGTCAACACTTTTTAGAAAAGAGATTATAATAATATTATGTATACTAGTTGGTGGGAGAAAGAATATGTACACGTATAAATTACAACATGAACAACCAATCTGTGCAGAGAAAATAAAGCAGCTTTACGATTCTGTTGGTTGGTGGCCAGAAAGAAAAGAAATTGATATTGAAAAAATGTTAAAGAATAGTATAGCAATTGGAGTATGGGAAGAAAATGAATTAATTGGATTTGCTAGAGTCGTTTCAGATGGTGTTTTTCGAGCGTACATAGAAGATGTTGTCGTACATGAGAGTGTAAGAAACAAGGGAATTGGTGAGAAGATGCTTACAATGTTACTTCAAGAGGTATCCGATATTGATATTGTTAGTCTATTTTGCGGCGAGAAACTAATAAAGTTTTATGGTGAACAGCAATTTAAAGCGACGAAGCAAATTGTGATGCATCGTAATCAAATAGTGAAAGAATAAGAGGTGCCAATTAGAATGAATGCAACAAGAGCATATTGTTTATCGAAAAGAAAAGCGACAGAAGATTCTCCAGATGGCTGGAGTGCAACATGTATGAGGTTAAATAATAAAATATTTGCGATAGTGAATCATGAAGAAGGTGAAAAAGCTGCGATTACATTAAAATGTGATCCAGAACTTTCTTTACGAATAAGAGAAGATTACCCAGAAACAATAATTCCTGGATATCATATGAATAAAAAGCATTGGAATACAGTGTACATACATAAGGATGTAGGACAAGAACAAATTAATAAAATGATAGATTGGTCGTATGATTTAGTATTACAATCATTTTCAAAGAAAAAGCAGCAAGAGTTATTGGATTAAATACAAAGTGAATTCGACTATAAATAGCTAGTAAAATGATTATATTTTACTAGCTATTTGCAGTTTTACATTATATATTAGGGGATTTTGAAATGAATACGAAACGAAATAGATTACTATATGCGGTGTTTACTATAGTTGTTATTATGTTAGGTCTTAGTTCAAGAAAGTTTGCTTTTGCGTTACCAGATTTATTAAATGATTACTTAGGTGATGCTTTATGGGCACTAATGATTTTCACGGGATTCGGATTTTTGTTTCCTAAAATAGAAACGAAGAAATTAACTTTTATTAGTTTGATATTTTGCTACGGGATTGAAATTAGCCAATTGTACCATGCACCTTGGATTGATAATATTCGTGCAACGACGATAGGTGGACTCGTTTTAGGTTACGGATTTTTGTGGAGTGATGTAGTTGCTTATACAATTGGTGTTGGAGTGGGAATGCTTTGTGAGTTTATTTTACGGAAGAAATAAGTGAATTTTAAAAGGGGTATTTGTATATGGAGGATATATTAGAAATTGCAAAGTATTGGTTTCAAGATAAAAATCTCGCAGCTACTGTAATTCAACCGAAAGTAACGAAAATTCATTGTAATAATAAAACGTATATTTTAAAAGAAAAAGGATCCATCAAGCAGCTTCTAAATGAATTAAATCTATTGGAGCAGCTGTATGAAAAAGGAATTAAGGTACAAAGAGTAGTAGAAACGGAAAATGACGAAAAGTATGTATTATATAAAGAAAAATATTATTGCTTATATGAGTATTTTGCCGGAAGTGTTTTAGAAATAAAAGATACGAACAAGCTGACAGGGCTAGCAAGCACAATTGGAGAAGAAATAGCTACTCTACATAAAGCACTAAATTCAATGGATAGTGCTAACGAGCTAATAAAAAGGGATTTGTATAAAGTGGTATACGGATGGGCTTTGCCGATCTTAGAAAAGAATGAGCATGTTCATCAGGATGTAATTCAAAAAATGGATCAAATACATACAACTTTCAAGGAAACGGTTCACTCATTACCGAAACAAATTATTCATCGCGATATGCACTTATCAAATGTAATCTTTAGAGAAAGTGATTTTCAAGGGTTTATCGATTTTGAGCTTCTAGAAGAAAACGTTAGAGTATTCGATTTATGCTATTGCTGTACAAGTATTTTAAGTGAGATATTTAGTGATGAAACATTAAGAGGGAAATGGTTACAAATTGTAAGTGAAATTTTTAAAGGATATTATAAGCAAAACATTTTAACGAGAGCAGAACTACAATCAATTTGGTATGTAATGCTTTCAATTCAAATTATATTTATTACTTATTTTGTTCAGTTAAAAGATTTACTAAAGTTAAATGAAGAGATGTTTTTATGGATTTTTGCTAATAAAGAAGCTATTGAAGAATCTATAGAAAGATCGTACTAATATGAAAAAAATTATATTAATAGGTTCTGGTGGTTCAGGAAAATCTACATTAGCAAGGCAGTTAGGAAATAAACTAAAAATACAGGTGTATCATCTTGATGCGTTATTTTGGAAACCGAATTGGGTAGGTGTTCCGAGGGAGGAACAAAGAACAGTTCAAAATGACTTAATTAAAGAAGAAAAGTGGATTATTGATGGGAATTATGGCGGGACAATGGACATAAGAATTAACGCAGCTGATACAATTATTTTTCTTGATATTCATAGAACAATATGTGTTTATCGTGCTTTTAAAAGAATTGTGCAATATCGGAATAAAACAAGACCGGATATGGGCGCCGGATGTGAAGAAAGGTTTGACTTGCAATTTTTTAAATGGATTTGGGAATACCCTAAGTCGAAAAGACCTGCAATTTTAAAAAGACTCGATCAATTCAATAAGGATAAAAGAATTATTATTTTAAAAACACCAAATGAGGTTCAACGATTCATAAAGGAAGTGCAGTAAGTATAAATTGGTGCATTAAAAACATTAAATTATGTTCCATTTTGAATGGAGGAATAATATTGAATGAAATAATTCGCTTGATTGATTCTTATATGGTAAAAATCCCAGCAGGGGAGATAGTTTTAAGAGACGATCGAATTAAAAGAGAATGGAAGGCCCAAATTAAGCCGTTTCTTCTTGCACAATATACTGTAACGATGGAATTATATTATACTGTTATAAATGAATCATCAAATTCTTTTCTAGGCAATCATAAACCCGTTGTTAATATTTCTTGGAATGATGTGATTATGTTTTGTAATTTACTTTCAAAAAAAGCGGGATTAAAAGAATATTATTCTATTAGTGATGGCGGTCAAAAGGTTAGTTGTAATGTAGAGTCCAACGGCTACCGATTACCTTCTGAGGCAGAGTGGCAATATGCATGTAAAGCAGGGACTACTGGGTATACATATGGAGAACTTGATAAGATAGCTTGGTATAATAAAAACTCGGATGGGAAAATTCATGAGGTCGGTAAAAAAGAACCGAATGCATGGGGAGTATATGATATGTTAGGGAACGTTTGGGAATGGTGTTATGATTTGTATGATGAAAAGGTATATGGATCGTACCGAATTTTCCGAGGCGGTAGCTGGGCTGAAGAAGCGAGAGGGTGCGGTGCTACTTGTCGCCGCCGTAGCCATCCTACATTTCATATAGATGATCTTGGGTTTAGGCTTGCTAGGTCCATTTAGAAGAGATAGGAGTATGGGAAGTGCCTATACTCCTAATGACAACATAGAAATCATTTAACTTAAGGAGTGTTTACATTGGCACGTGTTTTATTCATTAATGCTGGATCGGAAGGTCATATTAATCCAACAATTAAAGTTGTAGAAGAACTTATTTCCCGCGGTGAAGATGTAGTTTATTTTTCAATAGAAGCTTTCAGGGAGCGTATTGAAAAAACTGGAGCTACTGTACGAACAATTGACGACCAAAAGTTTATAAAAGCTTTTCTTTCCGGTGGCCGAAATTATTTACCAGAAAGAATAAATGGTCTTTTACATACAGCAGATGTTATTATACCAAGTGTTCTTGCACAAATTGAAGGAGAACATTTTGATTACATCATTCACGATTCTATGTTTGGCTGTGGACATCTAATTGCTCAAATTCTTAAGCTGCCAGCAATTAATTCATGTACATCTTTTGCGCAGGATGAAAAATCAATTAAACAAATGTTAGACCATCTTTCTAAAAGTATCCCAATGGAAGTAAATAATAGAATACATACTGATTTTCAAAACTTAACAATAGGAATTAAAGAAAAATATGGTGTTGAAATTAAATCACCTTATGAAGTTTTCTGTAATCCTGCACCACTTACAATTGTTTATACAACTAGGGAGTTCCAACCTTTTGGAAAAACTTTTGATGAATCATATAAATTTGTGGGACCATCTATTTCCACACAATTAAGAAAAGAAAACTTCGATTTTACTGCAATCGAAGGAAAAAGTCCGATTTATATTTCACTAGGTACGGTTTTTAACGAGTCCATTACGTTCTATAAACTTTGTTTTAAAACTTTTGAGAATACCGATTATACTATTGTTATGTCTATCGGTGAAAAGACTAAAATAAGTGATTTAGGTGAGATTCCTAAAAACTTCATTGTGAAAAATTATGTTCCACAAATTGAGGTACTTACATATACAAAATTATTTATTACACACGGTGGAATGAATAGTACACATGAAGGACTTTATAATGGGGTTCCACTAATTGTAATTCCGCAAAGTGCGGATCAGCCAGTAATCGCAAAGCAAGTTGAGAATCTAGGAGCAGGGGTTACATTACAAATGCAAGGGCTAACTGAGAGTCGACTACGTGAAAGTGTGGATTTTGTGTTAGGTGAATCATCATTTAAAGAAGCTGCGTTGAATATGAAGGAATCTTTCCGAAAATTCGGTGGGGATAAGCAAGCTGCTGATGAGGTATTCAAGTTTAAAAGTCAGTATGATATGTAATTTTAAATCTAAACGTAAATATGAGGGGGAATGTCTATATTACATGCTATAGGCATTTTTCTATTATATAAACGATTTCATGTTATATGAAGGAAGGGGATTATATGGAAAGAATAAAAAAGATTAAAGTGAATTTTGAGGATATGAGCGCAACACCATTTTTTCAAGTGCAAACAAATTACAGAATTAGGTTTGGTACAGAGTCGATTGAAAATAATCTGAAACTATTACGAGAACTATTGGGTGAAATATTTAAAGAAAATGATAGAATCGATGTTTCATTTATTTCAGGTTATATAGCGTACGATAAGAGTAAGAGAACTTATGAAAAAACAAGGATAGGCAAGTTTGTTGAAATTCAAAACTGGAAAGAAACACAAATAACAGATGATGATCTTGAAAATACAGTAATATTTACTACGATAAAAGGTGTACATAAAGATGAAGTATACAAGTATTGCAAGTATGTCGTTAATGGTGGTCAGCAAGCGTATATTTCTTTTTATAACGATACTTATTTGTTATATATAAATTCAGATGTAATTGATATTATTTCAGCAGATGCAAGTTTAATAGAAAAATTAAAAATCCATTATAGTGAAGAATATGATAAGTTTTATGAAACAAACGAATAGGATACCCTGTTTACCCTGCATTAACGGGCAGTAAGACTCCAACTTCAAAAATCAGCTGTGGAGATCAACTGTCCGTAAAAGCCCGATTGGTGTGGGCTAATAATCAGTGGGGATTAACAAAACCCCCATTGATTAAAGTTTCACTTTATTATGCCAATACTTTCGTCATAAGTATATGTGCAATTCCATCTTCCATAAATACGTCGGAAGAAGTTTGATAGCCTAATTTTTCATAAAACCCTTCAGCTTGTGTTTGACCGTGTAGTTTCACTTTGTTTGCTTCTTTGTTACGAGCAATCTCTTCTAACTTTTGAATGATTACTTTGCCTAATCCGTATTTGCGATAGTCTTTTAAAATACAAATCCTTTCTAGTTTACCCATTCCGTCAACGAATCGTATACGGCCAGTTCCTACAGGAAGTTCATTATAATAAACTAATATATGTTTGCATGCCTCGCCAATTTGGTCATATGTATCGAATTCATCTTCAAGTGGGACACCTTGTTCTTTTACAAAGACTTCTTTTCGAATGTGAAAGGCAGTTTCTAAATCTGTAAGTTCTGTTATGAGTTTGGATTGCAAATTGTTCAGCCCTTTCTAGTGTGATATGAATGTGTTTTCATAGTATATCATACTGTAATGCTATAAAAGAAAAAACTGACTTGCAAAAGTCAGCCTTTAAAATGCTTAATATTCTTTTATACCGTTTTTTGTTCCGATGATCGCTTTGCTCGTCATATTGATAAATAATCCTGTTTCAACTACACCGGTAATCATCTTTAACTCTGTATGTGTATCATTTGGATTCAATATTTTGTTTGGAAAAATACAATCAATAATTAAATTGCCGTTATCAGTTATAAATGGTCCGCCATCTTTCATACGTAAACGCGTTTCGCATCCTAAAGATTGAATTCTCTTTTCAGTTTGCTTCCAAGAGAAGGGGATGATTTCAATAGGAAGTGGAAAGGTACCTAAATGTGAAACGAGTTTGGATTCATCTGCAATAATAATAAGTTCTTTAGAGGAGGTGGCAACAATCTTTTCGCGAAGTAATGCACCACCACCACCTTTTATTAATTGTAAATCATTATTGATTTCATCTGCTCCATCAATTGTGAGATCAAGTATATCAATTTCATTTAAAGAGATTAGCGGAATAGATAATTGTTTTGCTAATACTTCAGTTTCTTTTGATGTCGGTGCAGCTTGAATAGATAACCCTTCTTGTACACGGTGACCTAACTTTTGTATCGTCCAATATACGGTTGAACCCGTACCAAGTCCAATCGTCATACCATCTCTTACAAAGCCAGCAGCATATTCGCCTGCAAGCTGTTTTAAATTCATCATTTTACTCCGCTGGGCGTGGTCCAGCATCTAAACCGGAATTTTCAACTGTAAGTATAGGGCGAACGGTAATATCTTTATGTACACGCATTTGGCACGATAATCGTAAGTGGTCTTCAATTCCTTTTTCCGTAATAGCTTGTTTTTCATCATTTGTCGCCTCACAAAAATCACCTGCAATGACTTCAACTCTACAAGTTGTACATCTTGCTTTGCCACCGCAACGATGAAGAATGTGTACACCGTTATCTTCAAGTGCTAATACTAATTTCGTTCCTTCTTTAATATCGAAAGTTCCGGTACCTTCAACTGTTAATTTTGGCAAATTGATTCCTCCTCATGTAAAATGCTATATAACATATTTATGACCCGTATTCATGAACATAAACATAAAATTAATTATAAGCCCCGTAACTTTTTTATTTGTTCAATCGTTTATTAAGTAAGCGCTGAAAAGGAGTGGTTATTTTGTGCACAAAAGTAACTCAGGTTTTAAAGGATCATATCGATATGAATCATTCAAATATAAATTTTTTAATTACACATTATGCAGAGGTAAAAAGATACTGTACGTTTTTGACGAAAAACAAATGGGATGGGGAAGACCTTGCCCAAGAAGCAATTTGCAAAGTTCTTCAAAAGTATAGTGAGAAGGAAATTTGTATAACGCTTCTGTATAAAATTGCTCGAAATCAATGGTTAGATCAAATGAAATCAAAATCCGTTCAAGAAAAGTTAGAACAGCAAAATACATTTGAAGAACCACATGGGAAAATTGCAGATTTGCATGAAATGGTAGGGAAAGTATTGTCTTCGTTAAATGTGCAACAATCCGTAATTTTATTATTGAAGGATGTTTTTCAGTATAGTATCGCGGATATTGCTAAAGTATGTTCGGTATCAGAAGGCGCAGTGAAAGCATCTTTATTTAGGAGTAGAAATAGGCTGAAAACTGTAAATGAAGAAGGCATTGAAATAGTGGAGTACACGGAAGATGTTGAAATCGTTGTAACTTCTATTCGAGAAGAAAGACCTGAATTGTTGACGAAACTTCTCCCAACAATAGATTTCACTAAGTTACCATCAATACAACCAGTGTTATTCTTCAGTATGAAACAATCTTCTTCTTACAGTTGTATGCTTAATGCGGCATAAAACAGATGGAGGGATTTATAATGAGTGTAATTCCTTACGTAATAGAACAAACGAAATTAGGAGAACGCTCCTATGATATATATTCAAGATTATTAAAAGACCGAATTATTATGATTGGTTCAGAAATTAACGATCAAGTTGCAAGCAGTGTAGTAGCACAATTATTGTTTTTAGAAGCGGAAGATGCAGAAAAAGATATATTCCTGTATATCAATAGTCCGGGTGGTTCAACGACAGCGGGATTTGCAATATTAGATACGATGAACCTTATTAAACCAGATGTGCAAACACTTTGTATGGGCTTTGCGGCATCATTTGGTGCGCTTTTACTATTAGCTGGCGCAAAAGGAAAAAGATTTGCGCTCCCTAACAGTGAAATCATGATTCATCAACCGCTCGGCGGTGTAAAAGGGCAAGCAACGGAGATTGAAATTACAGCAAAAAGAATATTAAAGTTAAAACATGATATTAACAAAATTATATCTGATCGAACAGGGCAACCAGTAGAAAAGGTAGCTCATGATACAGAAAGAGATTATTTTATGACGGCAGTAGAAGCGAAGGAATATGGAATTGTTGATGCAGTTGTTGAGAAAAAATAACGTAAAACAGGCTAGAGAATATACTAAATTCTCTAGCCTGTTTTTGTCATTCTTTATTCTTTTATCCATTCATCAACTAAAGCTTGATTCTTTTTTATCCATTTTCGAGCAGCTTCTTCTGGATCTTTCGTTTTATTTAACATGACCATTAACGTACCAAGTTGTTCATCGTTCATTTTCCATTGATCAAAGTATTTCACAATATCCGGATGATCTTTTTCGAAACCTTTACGAACTGAGTAATAAATGTCATCTTTTTCACCATATACTTTCTTAGGGTCTTTTAAATATTTTAAGTCAAATTCTGAAAAGCCCCAATGAGGATTCCAAAGCGTAACAGCAATTGGTTTCTTTTTCGTATATGCCTTCTTTAGTTCGCTCATCATCGCAGCTTCTGAAGATTGGACAAGTTTTAGTTTTATATCATATTCCTTCATTGCTTTATTCGTTAAATTCATTAGGCTACTACCAGGTTCAATCCCAACAATTTTATTATCTAGCTCATCTTTATGTGCATTTAAATCTTCAATACTGTTAACGTTTTTCACATAAGAAGGGACGACTAAACCAAGCCCAGTACCTTCATACCATTTTGATTTTAAGACGAAGTCATCTTTGTAACGGGCATTTAATGGTTTATCCGTAACAGGAAGCCATACTTCTAGATTCGCATCAACATCACCACGTGCGACGCCAGTCCATATCGCAGCTTTTTCTAAATACATGAGTTCAACTTTATAGCCTTTTTCTTCTAATAAAACTTTCCACATATTTGCGGTTGCAATATTTTCTTTCCAACTTGTTACACCAAGTTTAATTTTTCCTTTCGAATTTGCATTTGTTGCATTACAAGAAGTGAAAATCATACTAATAAATAGTAACAGACTTATAATCCATATTTTTTTTCGCATTCAAAACCTCCTGTGAAGCTTTTGCTTTTTATAAATTAATCTATAAGTGAACCTTCTTATTATGAACGGAAACAAGAATTTTTAAAGAAATCTTATATATGTCATTTTTATGTAATATTTCTCTGTAAAATCGCAACACTATGTAAATAGATGGGTAGAAAAGGAGTAGTGACATGGATAATACAAAGGTACGTGTTGAAAATGTAACAAAAGTCTTTGGGAAACATCCGCAACGAGCGCTTACCTTATTAAAAGAAGGAAAAAGCAAATCGGAAATTTTAAAGGAGACAGGAATGAACGTTGGTGTGAAAAAGGCAACGTTTGAAGTATACACTGGAGAAATTTTCGTTATTATGGGTTTGTCTGGTAGTGGGAAATCAACGCTAGTTCGAATGCTAAATCAATTAATCAAACCGACAGCCGGGCATATATACATAGATGGTGAAGACATCGCAACGATGGGAAAAGAAGAATTGCGAAGAGTAAGAAGGACGAAAATGAGTATGGTTTTTCAGAAGTTTGCTTTATTTCCACATCGTACGGTAATACAAAACGTTGCGTACGGGTTAGAAATTCAAGGAGTTCCAGTAGAGGAACGAGAAAATAAGGCGTTAGAATCGCTACAGTTAGTAGGACTCGATCATCATAAAGATAATTACCCTAGTCAACTTAGTGGTGGTATGCAGCAGCGTGTTGGAATTGCAAGGGCACTAACGAATAATCCAGATGTATTACTAATGGACGAGTCATTTAGTGCATTAGATCCACTAATTCGAAAAGAAATGCAAGATGAATTGTTAGAGTTACAAGATAAAATGGAAAAAACAATTATTTTTATTACACATGATTTAGATGAAGCTCTTCGAATTGGTGATCGTATCGCATTAATGAAAGATGGAGAAATTGTCCAAATTGGAACACCGGAAGAAATTATGATGAGCCCTGCAAATGAATTTGTAGAGAAATTCGTGGCGGATGTGAATTTAGGAAAAGTAATTACGGCAGAATCTATTTTAAAAAGACCAGAAACGTTATTAATCGATCGTGGGCCGCGTGTAGCTCTGCAAATTATGAGAAATGCAGGTGTTTCTACGGTATATGTTGTGAACAAAAAGTATGAGTTTTTAGGTATTTTAACAGCGGATGATGCAAGTAAAGCAATGAAAAAACAATGGCCAATTGCTGATTTATTACTTAATGATATTCCACACGTTTATCTAGATACATTACTGGAAGAAACGTATGCAAAAATGGCGGAGATGAAATATCCATTACCCGTAATTGATGAAAAGAAAAGGTTGAGAGGAATTATTAAACGTGAAAGTGTCATTCAAGCTCTTGCAGGTAACATTGAGGAAGAGGGGAAAGACGATGAATAATATTCCGCGCATTCCATTAGGCGAATGGGTCGATTCATTTGTTGCAAGTTTATACGAGCACTTTGAAGGCTTGTTCCGAGGATTCTCCTATATTATCGGTGGATTTGTTGATTTACTCACTAATTTTTTAACAATAATACCAGCCATAGTGATGATTATCATCTTATGTTTCCTCATTTGGTACACAACGAGGAAATTATCTTTAGTCATTTTTACGCTCATCGGATTATTATTTATTTTAAATATTAACTACTGGGCACAAACGATGCAAACATTAGCGCTCGTACTTACGTCAGTTATTATTTCAATTATTATCGGAATTCCCATTGGCATTTTAGCATCTCAAAATGAACGTTTCTCAAAATTTTTAAAACCGACATTAGATTTTATGCAAACAATGCCGGCATTCGTCTATCTCATTCCCGCGATAACATTTTTTGGAGTAGGCGTCGTACCAGGCATTATTGCTTCCGTTATTTTTGCTATGCCACCGACAATCAGATTTACAGACTTAGGAATTAGACAAGTTCCAGAAGATTTAATTGAAGCTGCGAATGCGTTTGGCTCTACCGCATCACAAAAATTATTTAAAGTACAATTACCGCTCGCAACCGGAACGATCATGGCTGGCGTGAATCAAAGTATTATGCTTTCGTTATCAATGGTTGTAACAGCTTCACTTGTAGGAGCGCCAGGACTTGGCGTCGATGTATATCGCTCTGTAACACAAGTAAATATCGGAATGGGATTTGAAGCTGGACTAGCTATCGTCGTGATTGCGATTATATTAGATCGAATTACGCAAGGGTTTTATACAAAAAGAAAATAATTCAAAAAACACACTTTATACTAAAAAGTGTGTTTTTTGAATTCGAATTACATCAGAACAATAACAGGACCTCCAGCTGGTGCACAAACTTGGGTTTGCTGTTGTTCCATTGATGTTATTAAATGATTGTTTTCTTCGATTAAAAAGATCAATTTAGTTAATTGGCTTGCAATGCGCTGCATCATGTATTGCGACTCATAATGCAGTGTATTCCTTGCAGTATGGGGCGAGTAAACATATTGATGATTTAAATTTGGATTCCAATGAGAATACATATGAATTGTTCCTCCTTAGATGAATTACTGGTCTTTCTTATAGTAAATGCCTATGTATATTTAATGGTTTCTTGAAAAATTTTTCATAATAAGAGGAGTATGTACGGAGAATGGAAAAGTAATATATTTAAAGTTTAAAGTACATTTTTGGGAAATATTCAAGAGGAATAGCGAGTACATAATAATATTTCCACGTTTATGTAAATAGATATTATATAGGGAGAAATGATGGGAGGAGATGCAATTTTGTCTATAAATAAAAAAAGAAATGATGCTATGACAATTGGTGTCGCTATAGGTGTTGTAATCGGCGTAGTTCCTGGTGTATTTACTGATAATATAGCAATCGGAATAGCGATTGGGATTGCAGTTGGAATGGGGATTACGCTTTTGAAGAAATAATGAGTTGTAGATTATTTTAATGTGATCTCATTTTAAGAGATTGAATTTTCGGAATATAAAACCTATTTTTCCTTTTTTTATGATATTATATATGAAAAGGATGGTGATGGATATGTCAATAAACAATCAAGTAGAAAAAAACTGCTTCATTTGCGAAAAACATAAAGGAAACATTATAGTTCAAGGCGGTGCTATTTATGAAGATGATCTCATATACGTTGGACATGTCCATTGGGATACAGAAGAAACATATCTTGGTTACGTAATGATTGATATAAAGAGACATGTACCTGGTCTCGCTGAATTAACTGAAGATGAGGCAAAGGCATTCGGACTGATAACAAGTAGAGTAAGTAAAGCGCTTAAAGAAAGCAAAGGTGCAGAACATATTTACAGTTTCGTTTCAGGTAATGGTGTACCACATTTGCATATGCACATTATTCCGCGTTATCCAAATACACCAAAAGAGTTTCGGTCACCGACTGAAGTAGCAAATTGGACTGGTGCACCACATGGAGATTCAGAGGAAATAAAAAAACTATGTGAAAGAATACGAAAGTATATGGTAAATGAGTATGCATACAACAAATAATACACAATATTCATGGGTTGGAAATACGGAAATGTGTTTAGGAGAAATCTCAGTTAAGCAATATGGTGACATTGTACTTGGTAAATACGGCGGGAATATAAGTGCCGGAGCAAAAAAGAATGAAGACGGTGTGTTAGTTTGGTCAAATGGTGATTGGGAATTCGCTGTTATATTAGATGGACATAATAGTGCAGAAAGTGTTGAATTGGTAGTACATACAATCGAAAAAGAATATGAAAATATAAAAGCGATTATGAAAGAATCAATTGAAACCGTATTTCAATCTGTTGAAAATTATATACTTACAATATTTCAATCCCCCTCATTTAAAGAAAAGTGCGAAAGGGTAAAAGGTGAAACTGCTTGCTTACTATGTGTAAGAAAAGAAAACTATATATGGTGGCTTTCCATAGGGGATTGCTTAATTTATGTATTTCATGAAGAGTTACATAAATTAGGACAATATGCATTAAATCAACGTCATTTTTACGAATGGATTGGTAATGTAAATACATTTGATTTGCCAGTTCCTTGCTATTCATCAGGAATTCGTGAATTACGTACTGGTAACAATCGAATTGTAATGGTGACAGATGGGGTATTAGAATGTGGGGAACGCCGTTATGAAACACCATTAAATCTATATAACGATATGAATGAAAAAAATATAGAGCTTAAAGAAAATGTTCACAATGTTTTAGAACACGTTCATCATCAATTTGGGCGAGATAGTGCGACAATAATTAGTTGGGATGTTGAAAACAAAGAGGATTCTACGTATCCTAGTGATCAGCCGGATAAAAGGTAAAAGGAGGAGACATCACTGCTTTTAGTTAAAGGAATTTTATTAATAGTATGGATTATATTTTTAGTTGTTTTGGAAAAAGTAGTGAGAAAAAAATTAAATATACCGAAACAAACTGATTGGAATAGTAAATATGTAAACACCTCTCATAAATGGGGCACTAGGGTTCTTATCATTTGTTATATAATTGTTACGATGATATGTGCCACTTTAAATCCTATTTATATTAGTAATTTACCCATTTTATTTTTAATAACTTTATACTGCTTTCAATCATATATGGAATGGAAATTTGATAAAGAATCAAGGGAATATGTCATTTCTTTAGGAACGGTTCCATTATTAATAATAACAGGAATTATGCTTAATCTTTTCTTTTATAGCTATTGGATTTAATCATATGTGGAATGAATGGAGAGACAAAATGAAAATGCCTAAATTACGCGTTGAAGCAATGATTTTAAATGAAGATCATTCTAAAGTACTTGTTCAATGTGATGAGAACCAATCATTTTATCGTTTTCCAGGTGGCTCTATTGAATTTGGTGAAACAGCAAAAGAAGCAATAATTCGAGAGTTACTAGAAGAATACGATTTGAAAGTTGATGTTCAAGAGTTAGCAATTGTAAGTGAGCATATTTTTGAGTGGAAGAACGAAAAAGGACATCACTGTACATTGCTACATTGGGGAACTGTTGAAGAGATAATTACAAATGAAATAAGACATAAAGAACATGCGGATATTATATTAATATGGAAAAGTATAGAAGAATTAAAATCGAAGCCAACATACCCTGAAGGGATTGTAAGTTATTTAGAAGAGAATAACCGTAAAATAGTCCACTTTATTTCTAAAAATAAATAAAGTAATAGGAGGGATAACAATGGATACCTCTACAATTTTGATTATTATTATTGGACTGGGTATAGGTGGTTACTTTTTAGAACAGTTTTTAAGAAGAAAATTGAATATGGAGAAAAGAGGCTTATTTGGATATAAGCATGTGAATAGTTTACATGTAAAATTAGAAATAGGGCTTATTATTATTTATGTAATAGGTAGTTGTTATTATATGTTTAAATTTGAAAACTCTAAAATGGCTTATGTCATGTTCACTTATTTAGGAATATCATGGACTTTAAGAGCAGGGATGGAATGGAAGTATGATAGAGAATCAAAAGAATATATTCTTTCGATAACGGGATTGGTTGCATTTATATTGATGCTCTCAATACTATTTTATTTCGTTCCACCTGCAACATAAAACTTTAATAGTAGAATTTAAGAGATATAAGGGGATCAATTAGGTTGAATTTAAACGTAATTTTAAAATGGGCTCATGAAAAATGTAAAGAGCAATCACTTATAATAATAGGTATTGATGGTTGTGGCGGTGCAGGAAAAAGTACGTTAGCTAGTAAAATAAAAAGTAAATTTTCCACTGTAACGATTGTTCATATGGATGATTTTTATTTACCATGTGCACAAATTGTAAATGAACATCCTACGAATAAATCAATTGGTGCAGATTTTGATTGGAAACGCCTTTTACAAGAAGTTTTAGATTCGATTAGTAATGGCGTTGAAGGCTGTTTTAAACGTTATGATTGGGAAACGGATTCTTTAGCGGAAGCTCATATTGTCCCTGCAAACGGAATTGTTATTATAGAAGGTGTATATGCAACACGTCAGGAGCTGGCTGAAGTGTATGATTTGAAAATATGGGTGAATTGCCCTCGTGAAACACGGATAAAAAGAGGGATTGCTAGAGACGGGGAAACAGCGCGTGATATGTGGGAAAACAATTGGATGGTTGCTGAAGATATGTATGTAGAAAGTCATAAGCCACATGAATTGGCAGATTTTATTATTGAAGGCACAAATAATGAGATAACTAATAAATAAGAAACCATTTACTGCTAAATGGTTTCTTATTTAATTTATGCATTTATTTTTGCTACAATGGATGTAATGAAATTTGTTTTATCCTCTGCATATTGATGTTTATCATTAGGATTAGCTCGTGAAAGTTGAATCTTTAACTGTTCATACTGTATACGAGAAGTTTTGTTGTCTATTAAGTAATCTCTGAATTGTAATTGTTCTATTAAATATTTGTTCCTTTGTTCATACATATGAATTTGATGAGTTCGTGGTTCGCCTTTATTAAAATAGTATCTTTCAGGCAGTACATCCTTTCTGTATTTATAGTTTAGTAGTTCTAACTTTTTAATACATTTTAAACCGTTCTTATAATCTTCTAGTTCAATTGCTATATCAATAATTGGCTTTGCACTTAAATATGGAATTGAAGTACTTCCAATATGGTGTATTGCTAAAATATGTTCACCAATTTGTTCCTCAATGAATTGTTTCTCTTTTATAAACTCAATTTCCCATTCTTCAGTCCAGGGAACTAAAAATACTTTTCCATACGGTAAACCTAACATTTAATTAGCACCTCTTTCAAAATGGTTATCAATAAAGGTAATTACATTTTCTTAAAGCTTTTCAAAACAAGGTACTCCCACAATCTCCAAGGAAGAATCTTCTTCACAAAAATCATAAATTTTACACCTTTTCCAATTGGATATCGTAAATTAGTACGCTTTGCTTCAGCAATTTCAACAATTTTATTGGCAACATCTATCGGATTACCAAGTGTATCGCTACCACTATTAATATGTTTTTGTATTTTATCCATATATTCTTTGTATGGAGAGATAGTATCAGATTGGTTTTCAGCTAGTTGTTTACCAACTTCCCATATGTTTGTGTTATAAGAACCTGGTTCAAGTAAAGCAACATCTATTCCGAAAGGTTTTACTTCTAAGCGAAGTGATTCACTCCAGCCTTCTAATGCATATTTGGAAGAAACATACGGGGATAAGCCAGGGAATCCAACTTGGCCACTAATACTGCTTATATTAATGATTTTTCCACTTTTTTGCTCTCTCATATATGGTAAAACCAGCTGAGTGATTGATATAGCTCCGAAAAGGTTCGTTTCAAATTGTTTACGATATTCCTCTACTGGAATTTCTTCTACAAAGCCTCCATTTGCATATCCTGCATTGTTTATGAGTAGGTCAACTCTATTAATTTCTTTTAAAAACAATTGGAAATTATGTGTAGAATTTTGATCTGTTATATCTAATTGTTGAACTTTTATGTTTTGTTGTAATTTGAGTTTAGTAGCTTGAGCTAGTAAGTCTACTTGTTTCTCAAGATTGCGCATTGTAGCGATAACTAAATAATCTTTTTTTGCGAGTTCAAGTGTCGTTAATAGCCCGAATCCACTTGATGCTCCTGTAATAATCGCGATTTTTTTATTCATTGGTCGCTCGCTTTCTTTTTCTTTTATCATAACGAGTTATAGGAATAAAATCTATTAATCATGCATGTTGTTTTAATAAGATTATATGATAAAGTGCTTTTGTTTTTTCATTTATATATGTATTGGAATGATTTTAAAAAGGGAATTGTGTAGACTCAGCGTATATAGAGAAGTAAGTATTGTCTTAAAATAAATCTTTTTAACGGGGGGAAGCAAAGTGTTCCATGTGAAAGATGTTTTAGCAGATCAGTTATTAGCAAATGCGAATGATCCCAGTTGGTATATTCCATTTTCAGATGCAGTTAAGGATTTATCTGAGAGAGAAGCTTTCTGGAAACCGAATGAAGAGTGTAATAGTATAGCTGAAATTGTACAACATTTACTGTATTGGAATACGACGTGGCAAACTAGGTACAAAGAATCAAATGTTAATGCTGTGCCCGCTATTGGTGATAATAACAAAAGTTTTATGCTTTCAGATAATCAAACATTTGAAGAGTTAAGAGAAAAACTATTAGAGAAACTGTTACAATGGCAAAGTCTCATAAATGAAGACAAGGTTGAAAGTGATGTAATTGGATTTCCTGTATCTGCGAAGTGGTGGGAAGTATTAGCTAATGTAACGACTCATAACGCGTATCACATTGGTCAAATTATTTACATTCGGAAATTACAGAAGAGTTTTGATAATGAATAAGATAATAATTCTCAAATTAGGTGAACAAAAGTGGACAAAACGAGACAGATGTCTCATTTTGTCCACTTTTTTATTATGAAAGAAAAGAGAAAACCTATTAAATCAGGGATTAGAATTTGGCACAGTACTTGCAATATAAAAGATGAACAAGAAAATAGGAGGGCTGGACATGTTAAAAACAACTGAAAGTAAAGGGAATGAAATTACGAAAGAACAAGCTCGTTGGATGTATGAAAAAATGTTAGAGATTCGTAAGTTTGAAGACAAGGTGCATGAATTGTTCGCGCAAGGCGTTCTGCCAGGTTTCGTTCATCTATACGCTGGTGAAGAAGCGGTAGCAGTTGGTGTATGTGCCCACTTAACAGATAGTGACAGTATTACAAGTACGCATAGAGGTCACGGCCATTGTATCGCAAAAGGTTGTGATTTAAATGGCATGATGGCCGAACTTTTTGGGAAAGCGACAGGCTTATGTAAAGGTAAAGGTGGTTCAATGCATATTGCCGATTTAGATAAAGGAATGCTTGGTGCAAATGGGATTGTAGGCGGAGGTTTTCCACTTGCTTGCGGTTCAGCATTAACAGCTAAATATAAAGGAACGAAAGATGTAAGTGTTTGCTTCTTCGGTGACGGAGCAAATAATGAAGGAACATTCCATGAAGGGGTTAATTTAGCAGCGATTTGGAAGTTACCAGTTATTTTTATCGCAGAAAATAACGGTTACGGTGAAGCAACAACATTTGAATATGCGTCAAGTTGTGATTCCATTGCAGATCGAGCGAAAGCTTACAATATTCCAGGTGTTCAAGTAGATGGAAAAGATTTACTTGCAGTGTATAAAGCGGCGGAAGAAGCAGTAGAACGTGCGCGTAATGGCGGTGGTCCAACAATAATTGAATGTATGACATATCGTAATTACGGTCATTTCGAAGGTGAAGCGCAAACATATAAAACTTCAGAAGAAAAAGAAGAACATTTAAATGAAAAAGATGCGATTGTGAATTTCCGTAAGCATTTAATTCATGAAGCTTTATTAACAGAATCTGAACTTGTGGATATGGAAAAGGCAGTAGATGAAGCAGTGCAACAATCAATTGAATTTAGTGAAAATAGTCCATATCCGGAAGATGAAGAATTATTAAAAGATGTATACGTTTCTTACAAATAAGAGGAGGGTGAAAAATAATGACTAGAACAGTAAGTATGTCAACTGCAATTAATGAAGCGATGAAAATATCAATGCGTCGTGATGAAAATGTAATTTTAATCGGAGAAGATGTTGCAGGCGGTGCACAAGTGGATCACTTGCAAGATGATGAAGCATGGGGCGGTGTACTCGGTGTTACGAAAGGACTTGTACAAGAATTTGGTCGAAATCGTATTTTAGATACTCCAATTTCAGAAGCGGGTTATATGGGAGCGGCGATGGCAGCTGCTGCAACAGGTTTACGTCCGATAGCTGAATTAATGTTTAATGATTTTATCGGTAGTTGTCTTGATCAAGTATTAAACCAAGGTGCAAAGTTCCGCTATATGTTCGGTGGAAAAGCGAAAGTGCCAGTTACAGTACGTACGATGCACGGTGCTGGATTTAGCGCAGCGGCACAGCATTCACAAAGTTTATATGCGTTATTTACGAGCATTCCAGGTATAAAAGTTGTCGTTCCTTCCACTCCTTATGACGCAAAAGGCTTATTATTAGCGGCAATTGAAGATGACGATCCAGTAATCTTCTTTGAAGATAAAACACTTTACAATATGAAAGGCGAAGTACCAGAAGGGTACTATACAATTCCTTTAGGAAAAGCAGATATTAAACGTGAAGGTTCTGATGTAACAATCGTTGCAATTGGAAAACAAGTTCATACAGCACTTGCAGCTGCAAAGCAATTATCGGAAAAAGGACTCGAAGTAGAAGTAATCGATCCACGTTCTTTATCACCGCTGGATGAAGATACGATTTTAGCATCTGTTGAAAAAACGAATCGCCTGATTGTTATTGACGAAGCAAATCCAAGATGTAGTATCGCAACAGATATTGCGGCAATTGTAGCGGATAAAGGATTCGATTTGTTAGATGCACCTATTAAACGAATTACAGCACCACATACACCAGTTCCGTTTTCGCCACCACTTGAAAAGTTATATTTACCAACGCCGGAGAAAGTAATTGAAACTGTATCAGAAATGATCGGAGACCAATCTTTATTACATGTGTAATGAAACGATGAGAAGGGAGAGAGAAACATGGCTGTAGAAGTTGTAATGCCGAAGTTAGGTATGGCGATGAAAGAAGGTATTATTACGAGCTGGAATATTAAAGCAGGTGATAATGTAGAAAAAGGTGAACTAATTGCTAGTATTAACTCGGAAAAAATCGAAACTGAAATAGAAGCACCAGCTGATGGAACTGTTCTTGATATAGCTGTAAGTGAAGATGAGGGAGTGCCGCCGGGTACTGTAATTTGCTACATCGGTAAACCGGACGAAAAAGTAGAAGTTCATGAAAACATACATGTTGTAGAAGAAAAAGCATCTAATCCAGAACCTAAAAAGGTACAACATCCAGAACCATATGCGATAGATGTGACGAAGCAAAGAGTTAAAATATCTCCAGTAGCAAAGAAAATTGCAAAAACTGAAAATCTCGATATTAGATCATTAATTGGTACAGGAGCTGGCGGAAGAATTACAAAGGTAGATGTATTAAAGGCGCTTGAAGAAAGAGTAGCAATTCCAGAAGTACTTGAACAAGAAGAAAGTAAAGTCATTCCTATTACTGGTATGCGAAAAGCAATTGCGAACCGTATGCATGCAAGCTTACAAAATAGTGCGCAATTAACATTAACGATGAAAGTAGATGTTACAGATTTAGTTGCTTTACATAAAGAAATAGCGGAAGTTGTACAAAAACGATACGATAACAAACTAACTATTACTGATTTCGTTTCTCGTGCTGTTGTATTAGCGCTTAGAGAGCATAAAGAAATGAACAGCGCGTATATAAATGATGCCATTCATCAATTTGAACATGTTCATTTAGGTATGGCGGTCGCGTTAGAAAAAGGATTAGTCGTTCCAGCTATTCGCTTTGCTAATAATCTATCTTTAGTAGAGTTATCTAAAGAGATTAAAAATGTGGCACAAAAGGCACGAGCAGGCAGTTTAAGTAGTGATGATATGCAAGGGACAACATTTACAATTAGTAATTTAGGTAGCTTCGGTATTGAATATTTTACGCCAGTATTAAATACACCTGAAACTGGTATTTTAGGTGTAGGTGCAATTGAACATGTTCCTGTATATAAAGGGAAAAAATTAAGAAAAGGAAGTATGTTACCTTTAAGTTTAACATTCGATCATCGTGTACTAGACGGTGCACCAGCAGCTGCATTTTTACGCACAATTAAAGAGTATTTAGAAGAGCCTGTAACAATTCTTTTATAAAGAGAAGGTGAGAAAATGAGTAATTTAGTTGTTATTGGGGGCGGACCTGCTGGTTATGTAGCGGCAATTACCGCGGCTCAAAATGGAAAAGATGTCACTCTTATTGATGAAGCTGATCTTGGCGGGACTTGTTTAAATGTCGGTTGTATGCCTACGAAATCATTGTTAGAAAGTGCGGAAGTACATGACATTGTGAGAAAAGCGAATAATTATGGAGTTACACTTAACGAAGGAAGTATATCAATTGATTGGAAGCAAATACAGGCGAGGAAATCACAAATCGTAACGCAGCTCGTACAAGGAATCCAATATTTAATGAAGAAAAATAAAATAAAAGTTATACAAGGTAAAGCGAAATTTGAAACGGATCACCGTATGCGAGTTACACACGGTGATAAAGAAGAGGTAGTAGATGGAGAACAGTTCATTATAGCGGCAGGATCAGAAGCAACTGAATTACCTTTTGCTCCATTTGATGGGAAGTGGATTTTAAATAGTAGTCATGCAATGTCCCTAGAAAATATACCAAAATCATTATTAATCGTTGGTGGTGGTGTAATAGGTTGCGAGTTTGCAAGCATTTATAGTCGTCTTGGAACAAAAGTTACGATTGTTGAAATGGCATCGCAATTATTACCTGATGAAGATGAAGATATCGCACAAATTTTAAGGGAGAAACTAGAAAATGATGGCGTAAAAATATTTACAGGAGCGGCTTTAAAAGGATTAAATAATTATAAGAAGCAGGCTTCATTTGAATATGAAGGAAGTATCCAAGAAGCCAACCCGGAATTCATTCTCGTTTCTGTAGGTCGAAAACCACGTGTACAAGAATTAGCTTTAGAAAAAGCAGGCATTCAATTTTCAAATAAAGGAATTCCTGTGAATGAACATATGCAAACAAACAGATCACATATTTACGCAGCGGGTGATGTGATTGGTGGAATACAGCTTGCTCACGTTGCCTTCCATGAAGGAACGACAGCGGCATTACACGCGAGCGGAGAAGATGTGAAAGTAAACTATCATGCTGTACCTCGCTGTATTTATACAGCTCCAGAAATTGCTAGTGTCGGTTTAACAGAAAAAGGAGCAAGAGAGCAATACGGTGACATCCTCATCGGAGAATTCGCATTTACAGCGAACGGAAAAGCGCTTATTATTGGAGAACAAACGGGGAAAGTAAAAGTTATTGTGGAACCTAAATATCAAGAAATTGTAGGGATTTCTATTATCGGTCCTCGTGCAACCGAACTAATTGGGCAAGGAACGGTGATGATTCATACAGAAGTAACCGCTGATATAATGAGAGATTATATTGCAGCACATCCAACTTTATCTGAAGCAATCCATGAAGCATTATTGCAGGCGGTAGGACATGCTGTACATGCTTGAAGGTAAAAAGACCAGTCTAATATGACTGGTCTTTTTAGTAAATAATATTTAAGTAGCAATATGTATAAAAAGATACTAGAAAAATCACTATACTCTCATGTTTTTTTAATCGATGAGAGTATAGTGATTTTGAAACTTCTTCACTTATTTAATTGAAATGCGCTGTTACTATTTAATTTCAATAGCTGAAGTAATATCGTTCCAATCTGCAGCTAAATTAGCAGTTTGACCATACCAATCAGAGTGTCTAAAGGAGACACCTTTTCCATATCCTTGAGTTGAAGAATGTTCCCATAGCGTTGTTGAATAACTTGCAGAAGGTGAAGCTGTACTTACAGAAGAAATTCTGTCGTTCCAGCTAGAAGATAGGTTTTTAAAGCCACTGCTCCAATAAATATACTGTCCACCTTTATTTTGATGCTCATAAAAATCGGTACTACCAGCACCACTACCTAAAGGGTTAATTTGATTTTTAAGTGCCTTTTTATCCTTTTCAATAAAAGCATTCAATGTTTCTCTGCTAGTAAAGCCATAAGCTAACCAATCTCCATTTTCATTTTGCTTAGGTAGTACCATAGTAATTTGGATGTCTTTTTTTGATTGATCGCTTAATTTTGTGAATGAATTAACATTCTTTTCATCAACTTTTAAATAATCAAATGATTTAATTGTATTATCTTTTTCTGCAGCACTTACTACTCCTAATCCTCCAGTTAATGCAAAACCTGCTACTAATGTCCCTGCTACTAATTTCTTCAACATATAACCATCCCTTTTTGTTTAGATTTTTGTACAGGTAAAACTTGTACATGTAAAATGTATTCTAATTTCGTATTTTTGTAAATATTCTGAAGTTTTAGAAATAATAGGCGGAATATTTACAGTTTTGCATTTATTCTTTAGAAAAAATAGCTATTGGAATGATATAATAAATAGATATATTGCTATTGTTGGATGTTAAAATATTTTAGGAGGAAAGCCATTGAAGTATTTCAATAAAGATTGGTATAAAGAAATGCAAGTATCTGGATTTTTAATTTTCTCAGAAACATTAGAAGAATGGGAAGAGATTTTGCGAGAGAGCGAAAAGGTAGGAATGGATTATAAGAAAAGTTTGAGAGAAGACGTGGAAGAAAAGAAAGAAGATTTATTAAAGTTTCTACCTAAGTCACTACATCCATACATTCGTGACAATACAATTAAGTCAGAATACCCATCAGTAAAGTTAAAGAAACTTATGCTTGATTGTACAGAAGATTATGAGAAAAGAATGAATGATTTAGAACAAGCTTATATAGATAATTATAATGCTATAAAAGAAAAGCTCGCGCAGAATGTCGTTCAACTACATGAATACTCACTACATGACAGTGTAGTCAAATCAGTAGAGAGAAGATCAAAAGATACGCTAATTATTACTTTAGATTGCAGTGGTACTTTCAGTGAATTTGACAAACTGGAAGTAACTTTTACAGGCGTAACGAAATGTTCTATTCCGGAAAATTTTGAAGGTGCTTGGTGGTTATGTCATGAAATAGATCTTACTAATGAAGGTTTCGAATTGGGTGTTTTATTTGATTGCCCATTTGAAGAAGTGACGATTTGTGCAAAAGATGTATTGCTTGAGAAAAGTAACTAGTAAACTTTATAACTTTACAAACAAAAAAACAGTCTTATATGACTGTTTTTTATTTAGATGCTAAATTATCAAGTTTCCAATATGTATCTGTTAACGGCGCAGCTTTGCTATCTATGTATAAATACATATTATTTAAATCTTTTGGAGAAGTTTTCATATTAAATACAATGTCGGTAGTTAAAGAAAACTCAGATGGAACCTTTTTAGCATTTTCATTTTGTATAAATTCACCTTCGTATTTTTCACCCGTTTTTTCATCTTTTATGAAATATTTTATTTCTGAAAGATCTATCGTTTGTCCGTCAGCACGAGCATTATTTATAGTAACGCGAGCTGTGAGACGCCACTCTTTGTCTATTTTATCGAATTTTGCATTTTCAACAGTTGCTCTATAGTATTCGTTTTTAAATATTTCCCCATAGTGCATTGCATTCTTTTCAAAAGCGCTCTTTTCTTGTTTTGGTGCAGTATTTCCACTACATCCTGCCATTATTCCTGTAAATAATAATGCTGTACAAGTTACTTTAATTATAGATTTCATAGTAATCCCTTTCTGTATTTAAAAGTAAAACATAGGAATAATTTTACATCAATAGGAAGGTAAATGGAAGTATGTTTGTGGAATATGCAAATATACATTTATTTCGTTTTCAAGTTAATGGAATAGAAAGAGGGAGAAAAACTGTATAAAGCTGAATAAATAAGAATTGAAAATATTGTAATACAGAAAAAGCATGCATATAATTAAAATAAAGATTAAATTTCTGAATCTTCAATAATGGTGGTGATAACATGTTCACTGAAGAGCGTAGAGAGAAAATTTTAGAGTTACTTAAGAAAGATGGAAGAGTAATCGCAAAGGATCTTGCGGAAAGTTTTGATATGTCTATTGATTCTATAAGAAGAGATTTGTCTATTATGGAGAAGGATGGTTTATTAAAAAGAACGCACGGAGGTGCAGTTGAACTTACGCGAGTGAGAAACTTAGCTGCCGAACCATCGAAACGTTATCGTGATAGTTCAATAGATGAAGATGCGATTGCGAAAGTTGCTGTATCCTACATACAAGAAGGAGATTCCGTTTTTATTGGCGGGGCTTCCATTCATTATGCCATGTTAAAGTATTTACCTGAAACATCATTTACAGTTATTACGAATGCTTTAGAAATTGCTAGTAAGTTACGGGAATATAAGAACATTGATACGTACTTAATTGGTGGAAAAGTGAAACCATCAGGAAATATGACAGATACACTGGCCTCTGAATTGATAAGTAGATTCTCTATTGATCTTTATTTCTCTACAGGTGGCGGTATTTCATTGATTGGTATAAGTACTGCGACACCGGAAGTTGCTTATTTTGGAAAAACAGTAAGTAAAATTGCTAGAAGAAATATTTGTTTAGCTCCTCATAATAAACTTGGAATAGACTGCTTTATAAAAGGAGAGTCACTAATAGAAATTGACCTTATAATAACAGATGAAGGGGCTAGTAAAGAAACGATTCAACAATTTGAGAAACAAGGTAAAGAAATTTTAATAGCGTCAATAGACCTCATTTAAAAGGAGTTTGAAATGATTATAAAAGGACAAGAGTTTCATATGAATGGATTAACTTATACAGTTCGTTCTGCAGTTCAAACGGATGCTGAACAGTTATCAGAAATTAGAGTTCAGATCGATGGCGAAACTGAAAATATGGATAGAGAAGCTGGAGAGGGGTTTATTGATAAGATAGGGTTTCAAAAAATAGTAAAAACAGATAGTGAAGAGATGAAGAATCTTTTTTTAGTTGCAGAAGTGCACAACCGAATCGTAGGATTTTCGAGATGTGAAGGATCAAATTTGAAGAGATTATCCCATAAAGTAGAGTTTGGTGTTTGTATTTTAAGAGAGTTTTGGGGATATGGAATGGGTAAGAGTCTATTGCAACAATCTATTCAGTGGGCTGATGAAAATGAAGTGAAAAAGATATCATTGCAAGTGTTAGAGACAAATGAAAAAGCCATCCAACTTTATAAAAAATTAGGTTTGGAGGTAGAAGGTATTCTAAAAAATGATAAAAAACTGTCGGATGGTAAGTATTATAATACGGTAGTAATGGGAAGGTTTACTGATACTTTTCATAAAAGAGGTGAAGAAGTATGTTTTACAGAAGGAAATACTATGTAGTAAAAAATGAATTCATAGAAATATTTAATGATCATTTCAATGATACTAATTTACCTAATCAAATAAAATATGGTTCTCGTTTAATAGGACGCTGGATGAAAGATAATAATGATGGTACGACTGAAGTATTTGCAATATGGGAATATGATAGTTATGAACAGTATAAAGAAATTGAATCAAAAATTAGAAGCGACAAGATACATGTTAAAAGAATACATGATTGGTATGAAAAACATGGCGGGAAAGAATATGTTTTACAGGAGTACATATTAGAGTTAAAAAATGAAGAGTTAGTATGTACTGTAAAGTGATAGAGGGATGAGGAATAATGGGAATTAAAACAAAATTATATTTTAGTTTAGCATCCACCATTTTATTTGCAATAGCGTTGATAGTTTTCTTTATAAACGGCAATCCACAAAAGTGGTTTTGGTTATGTATTTTCTTTGCGTCCATTATACAAAATATAGTTCTACTAAAAAAGAATAAAGAAGTTCATTAAGATATTCAAATTATTAACATATTTGTGTCATCTTTCTAGTTTTATTGAAAACGCTTTTATTCAGTTTTATAATAAAAGTATGTTTTATAAATCTCCAAAACAATTAATAGGGGAGATGATACAATGTTAGCTTCACCGTTTTACTTACATACATGGAAAAAGTTTGTTGATGAAGGAGTCCTTGATTCGAACCGTATAAACGAAAGAATTTCAGAGTCATGGCATCGATGTAAACAAGCAAATGTGAATCCTCACATGAATAAAGGTCAGAAAATTTTGTCTTCTGATATTTTTCAGGATCAAAAGAAAAAGAGTGAAATCTTCCTTGATATAGCAATACCTCAAATACAAAATATGAGAAAAACCATTGATGAACTGCAAATGATGGCATTATTAATTGATCCAAATGGTTATGTTCTATCATTAAGTGGGAATCAGCAAACGTTGAAACGAGCGAAACATATTAATTTTATTGAAGGTGTGAAATGGACGGAAGCAGCTGTTGGTACAAATGCGATAGGAACAGCGTTAGAGATTGAAGAGGCTATTATGATAAGTGGTACAGAGCATTATTCTGTCGCATCTCATAGCTGGAGCTGTGCGGCCTCTCCGATTCATAATGATGATGGGAAATTAATTGGTGTTCTAGATTTCTCCTGTCCAATTGAGTTTTCACATCCATATATGCTTGGAATGGTAACTTCGATCGCGCATGCGATTGAACGTGAATGTGGTATTCGAGTACATCAAAATGAACTGCATTTAATCCATCGTTTTTTAGATGTAATTGACAGTGATGAACAAGTTGTTATTTGTAACCATCGTGATGTTATCGTTTCTGCGAGCAAGAGGGTTCGTGAACGAGTATGTAATTGGTCACGAATGAAACTTGAAGATTTAATGCACAATGGATTGAAACCTAAATTAGAGGTACCGGTATATAGTAATGATAGAATGATTGGGAAATGTATTTACTTAAAGGAAAATAAACAAGAAAATTTATTTTCTACTTACCCGTTTATAAACGGAATTACTTTCCCTGGAGTTATTGGGACAAGCAGCGTATTTCAACATACTTTAGAAGAAATTAAGCTTGTTTCACCAACTGACGCTAGTGTATATGTATGTGGTGAAACAGGTGTAGGGAAAGAATATGTAGCGAGAGCGATTCATGAAAATAGTCCAAGAAAAAATGGTCCTTTTATAGCTGTTAACTGCGGTTCATTACCGAAAGAATTAATGGAAAGTGAATTATTCGGTTATGCTGAAGGTGCATTTACAGGTGCGCGGCGCCAAGGATATAAAGGGAAATTCGAACAAGCAGACGGAGGAACAATATTTTTAGATGAAATTGGTGACGTGCCGCCAGAGATGCAAGTGGCATTATTGCGTGTTTTGCAAGAACGAACAGTAACCCCAATTGGTAGTTCAAAAGAGGTACCAGTAAATATTCGTATTATTACTGCGACACATAAAGATTTACTACGATTAGTAGAAGAAGGGAAATTCCGTCAAGATTTATATTATCGTTTACATGTTTATCCGCTATATGTTCCGTCGTTAATAGAAAGAAAAGAGGATATTCCGTACTTCATACAACATTTTTGTGAACGAAAGGATTGGAATGTTGTATTTCCAAAGAGTATTTGTAATCAATTTTCACAGCATACATGGCCCGGAAATATTCGAGAATTATTAAATGTATTAGAACGCATATACATTTTGTCGCAAGGACGGGAAATATGCGAAAAACAAATCTCTTTTTTATTACAAACAATGATGGGAAATCAACATCAACTTGAATTGCAAGCAGAAAATAAAACAGAGCATACATTAAATTTCCGTGAAAAAATACAGCGTGATAGCATGATTGAAGCGCTAGAAAAGACGAATGGAAATGTTTCGTTAGCTGCAAAACTATTAGATGTGCCACGCAGTACATTTTATAAACGTATGCAAAAATTCAGGCTATAAAAGTAGATTTTTGTAATCTACTTTTTCTTTATGGGCTCACGTTCTGTCGGAATGTGCGCTTGCCAGGGAAATAATAGAATAATTAGAAAGAAGATTTCCTGAAGGGGGTTAGCATGTGAAGTATATTGAAATTGGAATCGGGAATAGGTGGTTCATTCGAACGGAAACCGAAAATAAAGATGGAACTGAATTCGAGGAACGAGGAATTATTAAACCAATTTATTTTGAGTCTTTATATGTACGGATTTGGTTTCGGAAAACGTGTTTTATTTTTGATACGAAAGAGGGCTTTAAGAAAGTAAGAAAAAGTAGAGCTGAGTATAAGTTTATTGTTGGAATGGTGAGTAGGTTAAAACAATAGAATCACACAGGGGGTGTTTTTATGATTAGAATTATCACATTCATACTCGCTTTTATTATAATGGGCTATTCTATTTACAGTTGGAATGATGATTCGAAGCAAAGTATGCTCATTTTACAATTACTTTTAGGTTTTATGCTTGCCGGTATGGGGATACACAACGTTAAGAAGGATGAAATAGAGAATAAGAATATGGGGCTTTTGCTATTACTTACATCACTTTTTTGTATTATTGTATCGTTAATAAAATATTTTAAATAAACCGTTACTAAGCATATTGAGTAACGGTTTTTTGAAGTTATAATGTGCTATTTATATAACCCCGTCGTATACATTACCGTTAAAGTATGTACAATTTCTTCTAATTCTAGTTCTTTATCATTTTGCACGATTGTCCAAAGAAACGTTTCATTCATAGAGAACCAGCCGCATGCGACAATCTCTTTATTTAACTCAGTTCGTACTAATTCATTTTCCTGGGAATGGGTAATGTCTTGTATAATCCGTGTTACAAAGCGTTCGCGAATCTCATCCCATTTTTGACGTATTTCTTTTGAGGTTCTTATTGCTTCTTCAACAACTTGTAATATAGCTCTTTCTTCTTGTGCTAACTGTAAAAAAGCGCGCACTTGATTCTGAATCATATCTCGTGCTTCGACCTTTGTTTGAGGGGAAAAAGAGCGATCAGCAATATCATAAAAGCGATTCATAACATCTTCCATCAAAACGACGAGGAGAGCATCTTTGTTTTTAAAATATACATATGCTGTTCCATAACCAGTTTCTGCATGTTTAATAATTTGCGTGATTGTAGTTTTCTGAAATCCGTTTTTTATAAACATAGTATAACCGGAATGTAATAGTTTCTTTTTTGTTTCTAAGGAGCGGTGTTTTCTTGTTGAAAGAGTAGAATTTTTCAAGGAATCACCTCTTTATACTGAAATATCTGAAAATATAATTATATTGTAAAAGAAGTTTGTATATAAAGTCAACTGACATAATATCATTGACGTTATATCAATTTAAGTGATATATTTCAATTAGTTAGAATAAAAAGAAAATTAAAAGAAGGTGACACCATGTATAAAGAACCATTTCAACCAACTTATGAGTATGCGCTTGAATGTGATAAACATGATGAACTGAAAGATTTTCAATCTGAATTTTATAAAAAAGAAGGAACAATATATTTAGATGGTAACTCTTTAGGGTTGCTTTCAAAAAGAGCAGAGAAATCGTTACTTACCTTGCTAGATTCATGGAAAGAGTTTGGGATTGATGGATGGACTGAAGGTGAGCATCCATGGTTTTTCCTTTCGGAGAAATTGGGTGAATTGACAGCACCTCTTATTGGATCTTTACCGGAAGAAACGATTGTAACCGGTTCCACGACTGCGAATATACATCAAGTTATTGCGACGTTTTATGAGCCAAAAGGAATACGAACAAAAATTCTTGCGGATGAATTAACTTTTCCGTCAGATATTTATGCACTTCAGAGTCAAATTCGTTTAAAAGGCTTAGATCCAGATGAACATTTAGTACGAGTGAAAAGTCGAGATGGAAGAACACTTTCTGAAGATGATATTATTCATGCGATGACCGATGATATCGCTTTAATATTATTGCCTTCTGTACTATATAGGAGTGGACAAATTCTTGATATGAAGCGATTAACAGCTGAAGCTCATAAACGTGGTATTCATATCGGTTTTGATTTATGTCATTCAATCGGCTCCATTCCGCATCATTTTAAAGAGTGGGATGTAGATTTCGCTGTATGGTGTAATTATAAATATTTAAATGCAGGTCCTGGTGGTGTTGCAGGCCTTTATGTAAATAATAAACACTTTAATAGACTCCCAGGATTATCTGGTTGGTTTAGTTCTAGAAAAGATAAGCAATTTGATATGGAGCATTCATTAACTGCGGCTGACCATGCTGGAGCTTATCAGATAGGGACACCTCACGTATTAAGTACTGCACCATTAATCGGTTCTCTTGAAATTTTTAAAGAAGCTGGTATTGAGAAGTTACGTGAAAAATCATTACATATTACGAGATATATGCTTGATTTAATTGAACATGAATTAAAAGGCTTTGAATTTACAATTGGAAATCCATTAGAGGATGAAAAACGAGGCGGGCATATTTATTTAGAACATGCTGAGGCGGCGCGTATTTGTAAAGCGTTAAAAGCAAATGGGGTTATTCCAGACTTTAGAGCTCCAAATGGAGTTAGACTTGCGCCTGTTGCTTTATACAATACGTATGAGGAAGTATGGAACTCTGTACAGATTTTAAAGAAAATTATGAAAAATGACGAATATAAAAACTTTGAAAATAAGCGAGAGGTTGTGGCGTAAGCATGAAAATATCGCAGTGGATTGATATTTCACAACCGCTAAATAATGATATCGCGACATGGCCAGGGGATACACCGTTCTCGTATGAAGTTTCATGGTCAAAAGAAAACAGTGGTTCAGTAAATGTCGGAAAGTTAACGATGAGTATCCATACAGGTACTCATATTGATGCACCTTTTCATTTTGATAATGACGGTAAGAAAGTGTTGGATTTAGATATTCAAGTTTATGTTGGCCCAGCGCGAATCATTGACGTTTCTAATCTTGAAAGCATCGGGAAAAAGGAATTAGAAAACTTTCATTTAGAAGGTGTAGAACGATTGTTATTACGTACATCTTCACATGGTAAAGCAAATGAATTCCCAGATGTAATCCCGCATTTACGCACAGATATTGCAGCCTTTCTTTCTGAAAAGGGAATTCGTTTAATCGGGGTGGACGTACCATCTGTTGATCCTTTAGATGATAAAGAACTAGCAGCACATCATCAATTATTTAAACATGGAATTCACATTTTAGAAAATGTCCTACTCGATCACGTAGTAGACGGCGATTACGAACTTATTGCATTACCACTTGCATTAACAGATGCGGATGGGAGTCCAGTTCGAGCTGTTATTAGACCAATATAAGTAGAAATGAACACAAAGGGGCGTTTGGCTAATATGAAAGAAAATGAAAAGGTAATTATGGAAAAAGGGATTCATACGGATTTTAAGGAGAATATGACGTACGGAGAGTATTTACAGCTAGATAGCTTATTATCTAGTCAACAAAGATTATCAGATCATCATGATGAAATGTTATTTATCGTTATCCACCAAGCGAGTGAGCTTTGGATGAAACTAATTTTACATGAATTGAATGCTGCAATTGAATCTATTAAACAAGATAAATTACCACCAGCTTTTAAAATGTTAGCACGTGTATCAAAAATTCAGTCGCAAATTATTCAATCTTGGGATATTCTTGCGACATTAACGCCATCAGAATATATTGAGTTTCGTGATTCACTTGGTCAGGCTTCAGGTTTTCAATCGTATCAATATCGAATGATTGAATATGCACTTGGTTATAAAACACCACATGCATTAAAGATTTATGAAAAGGACCCAGAATTACATGCTCGTCTTCATAAAGCACTTCATGCACCAAGTTTGTATGATGTGGCGATACAAGCGCTTGTTAAAGAAGGATTCCCAATTCATAAAGATGTGTTAAATCGTGATATTACGCAGCCTTACGAAGAGGATGCAACTGTAGAAGCGGCTTGGATAGAAGTATATGCGGACGTGCAGAAATATTGGGATTTATATCAGCTTGCAGAGAAATTAATCGATATTGAAGACTGGCTACAACAATGGCGTTTCCGTCATATGAAAACGGTAGAACGAATTATTGGTCATAAAATGGGAACAGGTGGCTCTTCTGGCGTATCTTATTTAAAGCGAGTGCTTGATCAATGCTTCTTCCCAGAGCTTTGGAACGTTCGAACGAAATTATAAAAATAAACTTGTCAGCTATTAAATGCTGGCAAGTTTATTTTTTGTTTTAATAACAAATATGATTTAATAGAGAGAACGAGATGAACTACAAATATTACATAACCATTTAGATGGAGGAAGATTTCTTGAATTTCGAGCAATTACAAAATAAATTTGAAAAGAAAAAGGTTAATACATTTCTTGTTTATCAAAAGGGGGAATTAACGACTGAGTACTATAAAACGATAGACTGTGCAAATGAATTATTTAAAATTAATTCGATTACAAAAAGTATCGTATCTATATTAATTGGTATCGCAATTGATAAAGGATTTATAAATAATATACATACACCAATCACAACATGGATTCCAAATGTGCCGGAGGAAAAGAGGGAACTAACGCTGTATCATTTATTAACGATGACAACAGGAGAAGATTGGAAAGAGTTCGGAAATGGGGTTGTTTTCCCAAATGATTTTGTGGAATCAGACAATTGGGTGCAATACATTTTAGAAAAGCCGCTTATTGAAGAAATGGGTACGAAAATGAATTATAATTCAGGTTCTTCTCACTTACTTAGTTACATCATTCAACAAGCAACTGGAATGTCGACGGAGCAGTTCGCGAAAAAGTATTTATTTGAGCCGTTAAACATTACGGAGTATGAGTGGCAACAAGACCCGCAAGGTATATATGTTGGCGGATTTGGTATGAAAATGAAATCTATAGATTTATTAAAATTAGGAAAAGTATGTTTGCACAATGGATATTGGAAGGGTAATGAAATCGTATCATCGAAATGGTTAGAAGAATCAAATATAGCTCTATTCGAAACGTATGAACATGTCGGAGCATATGGATATCACTGGTGGGTATTAAATAACGAAAGATTTCACATACCGTATTGTATGTATTTTGCTATGGGATACGGAGGGCAATACATTATTATCATTCCGCAGTTAGAGCTCGTAGCTGTAATTAGTAGTCACATGCCAAAACGTGGCCTCGTACCATTAAAGTTATTTATAGAACATATAAAAGAGAATTCCAATCATAAATAAGTAGAGAAATGAGGTTTTTTATGAGAAGTGCAAAAATGATAGCGATTTATAGACTGTTATTAAGTCTTCTAGCGTTTAGTGCACTTATTACTCAATTTGTTACAAGGGCACAAGTGAAACCGTTCAATCCAGTTAACTTTTTTAGTTTCTTCACAATTGAAAGTAATATTTTAGTTGCGGTAATTCTACTATTTAGTAGTTTGGGGACAGCTCTATTTGGACGTTCCGAGCAGTTTGGATTTCTTCGCGGTGCAGCTACAGTATACATACTGACAACAGGACTTTTTTATTTTCTGTTATTAAGGGGATTAGAAGAGTCACTTCAAACACCGATACCGTGGGTAAATACTGTGCTTCATTACATCATGCCGTTAGCGATGATTTTAGATTGGGTTATAAATCCACCTACGAAGACCATTACATGGAAACAGGCTGCGAGTTGGCTTGTTTTCCCGCTTTTATATGTTGTCTATAGCTTAATACGCGGGCCATTCGTGAATTGGTACCCATATCCGTTTTTAGATCCGAGAATAGGTGGATATGGGAGAGTATTTTTATATAGTATAGGGATATCCGTTGTTATTGGAGCTATTTGCGGATTAGTAAAAATGTTAGGGAATCGATCTTTGCATATAAAAAATAATCCTCCTTATTAAGGAAGAAGTACATAAAGAAACCTCTGTCTGTATGTAAAGACGGAGGTTTTTTGTTTTACCGACTTGTCTTCTGAAAGGACATCTTTAAAAATTCCTCTGTTTTCGTATCAAACTCTACATCCACAAAAACACCATACTCTTTTCCACCCTCACGTAGCCATAATTTAAACTTTTCAACTGTTATTTGAACAGTTTTTGGTTGTCTACCTATATGAAGGTAATCGATAATCTCAGCTTTCGGATATTGTTCTTTCGTTTTTTGAACGGCTAGTTTACCCCATTTTGCATATGGCGGCTGTGCGTGAACAATAGATGGATCGGTATGTATATTTGAACATGTTGTTATTAAAAAAAATATAAATGCTGTACGTAAGAAGAATCGCTTCATAATAAGCTCCTTTTATTCTTTTTGTATATTGTTTACATATTTCTTCAAGCATATAAGTTTGGATTTTTTTGTCTTCTTTACATAAAAGCGAGGGTTTTACAAAACATAACCATGAAATCATTTCCGTAATTAAGGAGGGAAATACATGCGTCAAAAAGCTGTTTTTAAGATAGCGATTTTGCTTGTCTTTATCGGGCTATCTTTAATGGTAAGTAGTATACAGACCAAAAATGTGGAAGCCTTTTCTAATCAAGTGATTCAAAGAGGGGCATCTGGAGAAGATGTCATTGAACTGCAAACTCGTTTGAAATATAACGGATTTTATACGGGGAAAGTTGATGGTGTTTTCGGATGGGGTACATATTGGGCGCTTCGAAACTTTCAGCAAAAATTCGGATTGCCAGTTGATGGTTTAGCGGGTGCTAAAACGAAGCAAATGCTTGTAAAGGCAACGAAGTATGATAAGTCGACCGCTAATAAAGATACTACAACTAATAAAGGGAACAGTGGTGGAGGTACACAGGAAAATAAGCCGCCAAAAAGTACAGGGACAAATGTTCCAAACGGTTATTCTCAAAATGACATTCAGTTAATGGCAAACGCTGTATACGGAGAATCCCGTGGTGAGCCGTATTTAGGACAAGTTGCAGTAGCTGCGGTTATTTTAAACCGTGTCACAAGTGCATCATTTCCAAATACTGTTTCAGGAGTAATCTTTGAGCCGAGAGCATTTACAGCAGTAGCAGATGGACAAATATATTTAACGCCAAATGAAAATGCGAAAAAAGCCGTATTAGATGCGATCAATGGATGGGACCCAACTGGGAATGCATTATATTATTTCAACCCAGATACTGCGACAAGTAAATGGATTTGGACTCGTCCGCAAATTAAAAAAATTGGTAAGCATATTTTCTGTAAATAGAGCGGAGGTGGAAACATGTTACGAGGTATTATCATCGTATTGTTAACAGTAGGTGTAGTCGGAACAGGGTATTGGGGCTATAAAGAGCATCAAGAGAAAAATGCAGTATTAATTCGAGCGGAAAATAGTTATCAGCGTGCGTTTCATGATTTAGCATATGAAGTTGATTTATTACACGATAAAATTGGAACAACACTGGCGATGAATTCACGTTCCTCATTATCGCCAGCTTTAGTAGATGTATGGCGTTTAACATCAGAGGCTCGTTCTGATGTAGGACAATTACCTTTAACATTAATGCCATTTAATAAAACGGAAGAGTTCCTTGCGAATATCGGTGATTTTAGTTATCGTGCAGCGGTTCGTGATTTAGAAAAAGATCCGTTAAATGATCAAGAATATAAAACGTTACAAGGTTTATATTCAAATGCAGCAAATATACAAGATGAACTGAGAAAAGTGCAGCATCTTGTATTGAAAAATAATCTTCGCTGGATGGATGTAGAAATGGCTCTTGCGTCAAACCAAGATCCAGCAGATAACACAATTATCGATGGATTAAAGACGGTAGAAAAGAATGTAACATCATACTCGTCCACAAACTTTGGACCGACTTTTACAAGTGCACAAAAGAATAAAAAAGGCGGATTTGAAGCAAAAGGAAAGGCGATTTCGAAAGCGGAAGCGGAAAAAATCGCGAAATCATTTTTAAACTTAAAAGGGAATGAAAAAGTAGAAGTTGAGAAAAGTGGAAAAGGTGCAAAAGAATCATTCTACAGTGTGAAAATTCAAGATCCAGCAACGAACAATGAGTATTATATGGATATTACCGGAAAAGGTGGATATCCAATTTGGGTAATGAACAACCGAGAAATTAAAGAGCAAAAAATCAGTTTAAATGATGCAGGAAGTAAAGGATTAACATTTTTAAAGGATCACAAGTTTACAAATATGGAGCTGTTTGATAGTTCTCAATATGATAATATCGGTGTGTTTACGTACGTTGTAAATGAAAATGGAGTGCGTATTTATCCAGAAGCAATCCAAATGAAAATTGCTTTAGATGATGGGTCGATTGTTGGTTTTTCCGCAAAGGAATATTTAGCATCACATCAAAAACGAACGATTCCGAGTGCGAAGCTAACCGCTGCTGAGGCGAGAAAGAAAATTAACCCCGATGTAAAAGTTATGGAAGAACGTAAAGCTGTAGTAGTAAACGACTTGCATAATGAAGTACTTTGTTATGAATATATTGGTACTTTAGGGAAAGATACGTACCAAATTTTCATTAACGCAAATAGCGGTGCAGAAGAAAAAGTGAAGAAGATGCAAGCTGTTGAGAAAATTTATGATTAAACATCAATGATAAAGTGGTGAAAATAATGAAAATCATTATATATATGTTAATGCTTTGTTTCGTTATTACTGGATGTAGCATTGGAAAAAAAGACAATCCTAATGAAAAGCCAGAACAAAAAAATGTCTCGATGAAAAATGTTACGTATACAAATAAATCAAATAAGCCAAATGAAAAAGCAGCTGATCATCTGGCATCTTTAGCTGCAAGTATACCTGGTGTAAACGATGCGACAGCAGTAGTAGTTGGGAAGTATGCTGTTGTAGGTATTGATGTGAAAGCGAAACTTGATCGAACTCGCGTTGAGTCAATTAAGTATTCTGTTGCAGAGAGTTTGAAGAATGACCCAAACGGTGCAAATGCAGTCGTTGTAGCAGATGTTGATACGTATGAAAGACTAAAACAAATAGGCAAGCAAATTAAAAAAGGTAAAACTGGTGAAGGCATACTTGATGAATTAGCAGCAATTGTTGGGCGAGTAATGCCGCAAGTTCCAAATGATATGATTGAAAATAGAGAAACGAATCCGATTAAAGATAATGATAAACAATTACCAAAAGATGAAGAACAAGAACTACGAAAAGAACAAGAAGATCAGTCAAATAACCATTTGAAAAAATAGTGAAAACCCCGTACTAAATTGTACGGGGTTTTTCTGTAAGATTAAATATTCAGTTTATTTTTAAGGGAATATATGGTTTAATAATGAGGGGAGGGACAACCGTTATGATGAAAAAAAGCGCACTCATATTAGGTAGTTTATGCATAGGTTTTAGTATGACAGCGTGTGACCAGAAGAAAGAAGTGAAGAAGAAAACAGCTATGTCTTCTACTATAACGGAAAATAAAAAGCAAGAGACCATTAATATAAATCATTTCTCAAATATTAATGAAGGAATGACTTATTTAGAAGTGAAAGATTTAATCGGTTTTGAAGGGGATTTACTCATAGAAGAAGGAGAAGAACATTCTACACGAATTAAGCAAATTTTTGCTTGGAAAGGAAACGATCCAAAATCATTTGCTGAAATTACATTTTTGGATGGAAAAGTGCATTCTAAAACACAGCAAGGTTTAAGTTAATAACTTGAAGGAGTGGGAGAGTTAAACATGAACATACATACAGGGGAAATACAATTAGTTCCATATAAGGAGCAGTATAAAGAGATAATACAATCATTTACTTTACCAAGTGAACAAGTTCAATTTACGGCGAATCCAGGTGAATTACTGGAGAAAGCGAAAAATGATCGAACGAAAAATGTAGTTGTTATTTTAGACTATAACGGAGTACCTGTCGGTGTATTTATATTACAAACAGGTGATAGGGTACAGGAGTTTACAGAAAATAAGGATGCCATACTTTTAACTTCTTTTTCCGTTAATCACAATAAACAAAATAAGGGATATGCTAAAAAATCATTGGCGTTATTACAAGACTTTGTAAAATATTATTATCCAGTAAAAAATGAAGTGATTCTTGCTGTAAATGAAAAAAACATTCCGGCACAAAAGTTATATGAGAAAGTTGGATTTCAAGATAAAGGGTTTAGAAGAATGGGACCAATTGGACAACAATTCATATTACATTTATACCTATAAGGAGATAATGAGATAACAAAGCTTACTCTTGAAAAAAATCATGTAGTAAGTTTTTTAATTTGAGATATTTTCCGTACATGATATGTTAGATGTATTAAAGTAAGTATTCGAGAAGCATGAAGGTGCAAAACAATTCGATTGTTAAGCATTTAAATACGTGAGGGGTAATCATATGACAATTTATATTGCACTACTACGGGGAATTAATGTAGGTGGACATAAAGTAATCAAAATGGCAGATTTGAAAATAATGTTTGAATCAATAGGGTTAAAAAGAGTGAAAACATATATTCAAAGTGGAAATGTAGTGTTTGAGTCAGAAGAAGAGATAAGTTTTTTAAAGGAACGAATTGAATGTGAAATTAAGAACGTTTTTGATTTCAATGTTCCAGTCATGTTACGAGCAAATGATGAATTTATTAATATTATTAAAAAGTGTCCTTACGAGACCCATTCGTTATTAGAAGGAGAAAGTGTACATGTGGCCTTTTTAGCTAATCCACTTTCTGAAGAAGACAATAAGCGGTTACTTATGTACAAAAGTGACATAGAAGATTGCCATATCGAAGGAAGAGTAGTGTATTTATTTTTCAAAAAAAGCATTCGTAATTCTAAACTAATGAACCAGTTTCAAAAATTACATACGCCAGCTACAGTAAGGAACTGGCGGACTGTGAATAAGCTGAAAGCAATAGCAGAAGGTATTTAAACATAAAAAAGTGGTTTTCTGCATTTAGAAAACCACTTTTTTTATTTATATTGTTTGGCGACAATGAGTTCAACAATAGGGAAAATAAGAAAGGAAGAACAGAGTGCAATAAAGAGTGGAAGGTTTTTTACACCATCCAAATTGGAACCCATAGAAAATCCTTCCGAGCAGAGTAATATAAGGAACATAACACCTACAAGCACAAAATATGCGATTTTAAAGCTTTTATATGTAATTTGTTGTCCCATCTCATCTTGACTTTCTTTCGATACTCCGTTTGGATCTCCCCATGTAATATGATTAATTAAATTACTAAGTATTAAAGAAGCAGCGAAAATTGTCCCACCAAAAATTGAACCTTCAGTTATGTATTTGTATGTGCCATGTACAAGTATAGCGATTAAAGATAAAGTTATGATTACAAAAATAATTTTTTTAGTATTCAATATATAATTGCACCTCCACTTTTGTAAAAAACTCTTTACATCCATAGTATAAAATTGGAAAAGTTTTATGTCAAACGTTTTTTACATATGAAGTGAATGTTTATGATATTTTGTTTAAAGGATGAAGAAAAAATTACATTACATTTGAATGTAAAAGAATGGGCTCGCATATATTTGGAAGGGATGTCAGATTAATTTAGGGGGTAGTTATGTCTATTCTTTTAAAAGCTGGTGCAGATGCAGGAAATAATGGTTTGAAGTTAATGGTGAAAGGGCAGGAACCTATTTTTATTCCGAGTATTTATTCCTTATATATAGGTGAGTCTACGGGGTTGTTAGATGAGGGTGAAGTTTCATCGTCAGAATTAGAGAATCACATTGATGTGACCATTAGTTCTCCATCGCTAATGTTAAATAATGTACGATACATCGTTGGAGAAAAAGTGATTCAAGATCAATTAAAAGGTACTGAAGTGGAGAAAAAATCAAATAAATCTACTGATGAGTTAATGGTCATTACAATCCTTTCAGGTTTAGCGATAAGTGCTATGCGTCAAAGCCCTACTTCAAGTCATATTAATATTCGTTATGATTTATCTGTTGCTCTTCCAATGCAACTTATTACACAGGAAATTGCTGCTGAAAATGCGAAACGGTATATGGGTAATCACAAGGTCATATTCCATTATCCAAATGGACGCGATGTTACGATTAATGTTTCTATTGAGTTTTGTAAATGTCTACCTGAAGGAGCTTCTGGGACGTGGGGGATTGTATATGATGAGGAAGGAAATGTTGTGAAACATAAAATAGAATGTGAACAAAATCAAGTTTCAGAAATTGATTTTGTAGATAAAACTTTATTGTCTTTTGATATTGGCGCGGGGACAACGGAAGAAGTTGTTTCATTAGGGGTAAATTTCCGTCCGCAATTAAGTAAAGGATTATCGTACGGTGTAAAAGAAACGTTACTACAAATTATTACGAGATGGAATCGGAAATATCCTACGAAAACAATTGATAGCATTACAGAATTTAACCAAATTTATTTAAATGAAAAGCACCCAAGAAATGCATTGTTAGTTGAGGAATCGCAGCCAGCATTTTTAGGTTTAGCAGCACGTGTCGCAACGGATATTATTAACAAAATTGATGATATGAAAGACGATCCATATGTATTTATTTATGGTGGGGGCGCAGTTATTATTAAAAATAGCTTAAAAATGATTTTGAAACAAAAAGGACGCTTGAAAAATGTGATCTTTGTAGATAACCCGTTATTCACCAATGCTCGTGGGTTATTAGTATATACATGCTCGCCAAAATATAGAGAGCATAAGCAAAAAGAGTTAGGGTTTACAAACTTAACGATAAGTTAGTTGGTGGAAGTATGCGATCTAGGCGATATAAACGTGGTGATCGAGTGAAAATTAATATTAATAAATCAGTATCGCCTGAAATGATTGCTTGGCTTAATAAACAATCTAATCCAACTAATTTCTTTTTCTTTGCGGCCCAGCAATTATTTAAACAAGTAGGAGATATTGATGTATCAAAAACCTTGCCAAGTAGCCATGTTTTTTCTTTATATATAGAACCATCATCTCTATTAAAAGTTGAAATGAATCCATTTAAACACGTACCACTAGAAAATAGTAAATCCACCGAAAATGTAAAAAAAAAATCGTGGGAATCTGTTGACCAGTTAGATTGTCCATTTTTTTAAGCATAGAAAAATATAGGTAGAGCCCATCACTATACATACGAATGCAGTGATGGGTTTTTGATATTGTATCGTAATCTTTATAAAGTGAAACTATAATCAGTGGGGTTTTGTTCATCCCCCACTGATTATTAGCCTTCACCAATCGGGCGTTTACGGGCAGTTTATCTCCCACCTAATTTCTTTGCTTCAGCTGAATTTTGAGGTGGGAGTTTTACTGCCCACAAATAGCGGGATAAATAGAAGGGGCAAAACAATTTGTGCCCCTTCTAATAGTTGTTCTTATCTTATACGGGATATATGTTCTGAAACTGCTTTAATAATTTTATCCCAGTCATCGGGATGATTCTCATGTCCTGTACCTTCAAGGGGTAATAGCTTTGAGTTCGGAATTTCATCAATAAGTGCGAGTCCATGTTCAAGTGGAAGAGCTGTATCGTCCGTACCATGAATTACTAAAGTAGGTACTAGTAACGACTTTAGTATACCTTCATAAGAATCATCACCTGTAAGGAGGGCGTGATTAAACATACTTAATAGATTGTTAGCACGTTCTATTTCTTGCTTTACTTGTTTTAAAGTTCTTGCTTCATCAAATATACGCTTTGATCCACAGAGTAGACGTGATCCTGTAATTAAATATTTCGCTATAACATCTTTATTTGTCCAATCTAAATTTGCACCATTAGCATGATGTGTCAAAATTCTTTCATCCATTGGAGGCAAATCACGAGTATTGTTATCAGATCCAATAACGCTTGTTGCTAGTAATGTTAAGGTCAAAATTCTTTCTGGGTGTTTTACTGCAGCAATTTGAGCAATCATACCTCCTAATGACATGCCAAAAAGGTGTGCCTTGTCAATATGATACGCATCGAGTACTCCGATTGCATCTTCAGCCATATCTGCTACAGTGTAATTGGAAGTCCCAGGCTCATATGTAACAGAACGCCCAACATCACGGTTATCATAGCGAATGACAAACCTTCCAGTGCTAGCCAACCTTTCACAAAATTCTTCATCCCAATAAACCATCGAACACGTAGCTCCCATAATTAATAATATTGCTGGGTTATTAGGATTTCCAAAGCTTTCTGTACATATATCAATACCGTTTACTTTGAAAACTTGTTCACTCATAGCACACTCTCCGTTTCATTTAAAGGTCATTAATAAATAAAGAGAAATATAACTTTGGGTGTTTCTTAGGCGTAAATTAGATTGTATTTAAGTGAAATAAATGTTTTTTGCACTCATGATGCTTAATTAGTAGAGTAGCATAAATATCACCTCCAAATATATTTATTTTCATTCAAGGCGAAAAATTTTGAAAAATAATTGTTTGTTATTAAAATAAACAGCAAGGGGGAGAGGAAATGAAATCAATTGTTATTGATCAATATGGTAGTGTTGAAGAATTACAAGAAAGACAAGTTCCAAAACCAGTTGTTAAATGTAATGAAGTATTAATACGTATACACGCAACATCTGTCAATCCTGTTGATTGGAAAATAAGAAAGGGAGACTTACAAGAAAAGTTGCGATTTTCATTTCCAATTACATTAGGATTAGATGTTGCTGGAATAGTTGAAGAAGTTGGAGAAGATGTGAATCATTTTAAAATAGGAGATAAAGTGTTTACGAAACCTGAAAATATAGGGAAAGGTTCTTATTCTGAATACATTACAGTGAAATCAAATTTAGTAGCGCAAATGCCTAATAATCTTAATTTTGAAGAAGCAGCATCTATACCTCTTGCAGGACTAACAGCTTGGCAAAGTCTTGTTGATTACGCACAAATAAAAGAAAATGACCGAGTATTAATTCATGCTGGAGCGGGCGGAGTAGGGAGTTTTGCAATTCAAATCGCAAAATCATTTGGGGCCTTTGTCGCAACAACTGCAAGTAGTAAAAATGAAGAGTTTTTAAAGTATTTAGGAGCTGACCTTGTTATTGATTATAAAAAAGATAAATTTGAAGAGCTACTATCAGATTATGATATTGTGTTAGATACAATCGGCGGAGAAGTACAAGAAAAAAGTTTTCAAATTATTAAATCTGGTGGTGTTCTAGTTTCTATCGTTCATGAACCACGTCATGAAGTAAAGGGCATAAAATCAGGGTTTTTATGGTTGAAACCAAGCGGGAAGCAATTGGACGAATTATCTGTTTTGATTGAGCATGGAAAAATTAAACCTATCATCAGTAAGGTTGTTCCGTTTAATGAAGAAGGAATTAGAGAAGCTCATATTTTAAGTGAAAGTCAGCATGTTAGAGGGAAAATTGTAATTACGATGGAATGATATTTACATAAATATACGAGTGGTGACTATAAAAAATAAAAATTGTCACCACTCATATAAACTACAATTTTTGCACGACAAAAGTAATCGCATTCGTATTTAATTGAATGTGTTTACCGTTTCGTACAATATCATACGCTAAATTTTTTATTTCAACTTTTACTTCTTTCCATTCGTTATAAACGCTTTTTAGTGTACGTATCATTCCTTCCGTAGAAAGGTTAATTTCAATTAAAGCATCTAATTCTTCTCCTGTTTCTAAATCTATTTCTTGAATGTTAGAGTGAACGATTAAACAATTGATACCGCCACTCTTTGTCCCCTTTTTCATAGTGTGAAGCACTTTTTTAAAATCGTCTATTGATCTAACATGTTCTAAACTTGATACTGCAACGATGTAGTCATAAGTATTAGGAGCAATATAGTAGTCTTCAATTGCTGCTTGTTCCGTTTTTATGTATTCAAATATACCATATTCTTTGCTATAAACTTGTAACTTCATTAAAGCCGAATCAAGTAGATCAACACAAGTAACAGTGCCGCCACTATTCATAATTTTTTGTGCAATCGGAATACTGTTTCTACCGACACCAGAGCCAAGGTCAAGTATTTGTAGGTCTTTCTGTCCTTCAAAATAGTTCAGCATGCCCATAACTGTTTTAACAGGTTTATACAGCCAAGATCCTGCTTCGAATAATTTATATTGTTCATAGCAAAGATCGTGATACTTTTTCTCTTCTTGTCTTATGTAATCGATTCTGTTCATAGTGATTGACCTCAATTCATTAAAGATACATATAAAGTTCGATAAAAATATAGGTAAACCTTTTGTTGGATTGGCATAAAAAAGATGTACTGTGAAAAAACGAAAGCCTTCTCACATTGCTCGAAAATAGCATATAACTATGAGGAGGAAGAAGTATATGATGTTTTATGTGAAAATGTATTGCGAGTATATGAAGGGAGTGAAAAGTATAAGCGATTTAAAGAGAAACCGAAAGTGACATAATGGTGTGATGATGTAGTCACAACATTCAACTTGAAGGAATAATGCATTTTTTAGATAGAGAAAATATGTGTTATTAATTTTCATTCAGAAAAATTTGACAATATATACGTTATAAATTATCATATGTAAAAACTAATATTCAAAATGGCATTGAAGAGAAGAGTAGTTAAGAATGAATACGTACAGAGAGCTCCGGTAGCTGAGAAGGAGAGGTGAAAATCTTAATGAAAAAAGACTTGGAGCTGCGCAAGGAACTAATTCATTTAGGGATGGTGCGACGGGTTCTCCCGTTATAGAGATAGGGTATAAGCATATTTTGCCGTACCTGAAGAGGTTAATATGGTGACGTATTAACAAACTGAGGTGGTACCGCGAAGCTAATAACTCTCGTCCTCAAGATGAATAATCTTGGGGGTGGGAGTTTTTTTGTTGTATAAAACTGAAAATGTGAAAATAAAAATACAATTGAGGTGAGTGGCATATGCATTGGGCGTATGAAGTAGCACATGAATTAATTAGAAAACATCCAAACAAAGAAACTTTTGTTTGTGCAGCTGGAATTAGTCCATCTGGTTCTGTTCATATTGGGAACTTCCGTGAAATAGTAACGACTTATTTCGTTGTAAGGGCTCTGCAAGATTTAGGGAAAAAGACTCGTTTTATCTTTTCATGGGATGATTATGACAGGTTTAGAAAAGTTCCTAAAAATATTGATCCATCTTTTGCAAAATATATTGGTATGCCATACTGTGATATTCCTGATCCGTATGGGTGTCATAACTCGTACGCAGAGCATTTTGAAAAAGAGTTTGAGAAATCGCTCCAAGCATTTGGGATTGAAGTGGAATTCATATATCAACATACTGAATATAGAAGCGGAAGGTATAACGAAAACATATTAGAGTCTTTGTATAAAAGAAAAGAAATATATGATATTTTAATGGATTTTAAAACAGGAATACACCGAGAAGAAGATAAAGAAAACTTTTATCCCGTTACGTTATATTGTGAGAGGTGCGGGAAAGATGCAACAACTATTACACATTTTGATGAAGTATTAAAAACAGTTCGGTATGACTGTGAATGTGGAAATCAAAATAAATTATCCGTATTAAATACAAATCAAATGAAACTGAATTGGAAAATCGATTGGCCGATGAGATGGATAATAGAGGATGTTATTTTCGAACCGGGCGGAAGAGATCAATCGTCGGAAACAGGTAGTTATAATGTATCAAAAGAAATTGCAAGGAAAATATTCAATTGTGAAGCCCCTCAATACGTTGCTTATGATTTCATTGGAATTAAAGGGCATCATGAAAAAATGTCCAGTTCTTCAGGGAATAGTATTACACCTAGCGACTTATTAAAAGTGTATGTACCAGAAGTGATTCTTTTTATGTTTGCAAAATATAGGCCCGGCGCAGCTTTTCATATTGGACTTGATGAAGATGTGATTCGCAATTATACAGAGTATGAGAGATTGAAGGACAGTTATGAAAATAAAACACTCAAAAATGAGGATTTATTTGATGCAATTAAACTTTCTAGACTTGATAGCCGATTTAAAGAGTATCCAAAGTTTAATCAAGTAGCAGGAACTTTACCGTTATTAAATTTTGATTCATCTATTTTACAAGATATATTAGAGAAAATAGATAGGAGCTATACATTACCTGAAATGATAGCGATAAGTAATCGTGCTGAGTATTGGATAAGAAACTTTCAATCTAAAAAATTAATTGCGGTAAATAAAGAGAAAAATACGGAGTTTTATAACACATTAGATGAACGGCAGAAAAAATGGCTAGTAGAAGTTTGTAAAATAATTCGTTCTAATAACGATCATTCTAAACTAATGGAGCAATTGTATACGATTTGTCATCATGAAAATAAAAAAATAATGAAAGAAAATCAAAAACAATTATTTACCATTTTATATAGGCTCATTATGAATCAATCAAGTGGTCCACGTATACCGTTATTAATACATGTGGTAGGCGCCAGAAAATTCGTCACATTATTAGATTTCTAAAATATAGTTAAAAGCAACGGAAGTACTCAATAGAATAAGTACTTCCGTTGTTTAATTTTTACTATCTTGAATACATTTTTGGACATTCATCGCCACTTGGTTCGTAAAAGCAATGGCTTTTAAATTGCCCTGCAAACGGCTGATTATACCATTCGGGTGGACAAGCTCCAACTGGACGGAAATACCAAAGAGCCCATCGTGCTGGCCAGCGCCATTCACCTTGTAAAACTTTTCTTGCGATTTCTTTTTCTGATTCACGGGCACGTTGATAAAAGTAACCGTATTGAACTGCTTCGAATCCGCCAGGGCTTTGATATACTGCATCACGTACAGATCGAAGTTGTTTGAAATCTAAGCAATCACAAAATACACGGTTTACGACAACACATCCAACAAGTTGTTCACCTTGTCGTCCTTCACCTTCAGCTTCAGCTCGAATTAAACGAGCTAGTAAATCAACGTCACTTTCGTTGTATGGAATAAGGGGCATTGTAATACCACCTTTCTTTACCTGTTATAGTAAAGAGTGTATGTTTCAAAATGAGCTAAGTGCATTTTTCTTGAAAATAACTACTAATTTTAAAAAGGGGCTTATACGGAAAAAAGCTAATTATTATATGGAAGATAAAAAACGAAAAAGGAGAGGTACTATGCATCGTATACATAAAGAACATATCATTTACGCAATGTCACCAGAAAATAATCCATGTATTGAAGTAGAAATTGGGAGCCGTCTTGTATTTGAAACATATGATTGCTTTGAAAATCAAATTGATTCTGAAGATGTTGTGTTTCAAGAATTAGATTGGAATCGAATAAATCCAGCGACCGGACCTGTACATATTAAAGGTGCAGAACCTGGTGATATATTAGTCGTAACGATTGAAAAGATTAAAATTGCAGAGCTGGGTGTTTTAACTACAGGTGCGAACCTAGGTGTAATGGGTGATGAGCTAAATGAAAATACAGTAAAAATTGTCCCAATACATAATGGACATGTTTCATTTTCAAATGAACTGCAAATTCTAATTAATCCAATGATTGGTGTGATTGGTACTGCACCGAAAGAAGAGAGTATTTCATGTGGTACACCGCATGATCACGGCGGGAATATGGATTGTAAAGAAATCAAAGAAGGTACAACGTTATTATTACCTGTAAATGTTCCTGGTGCTCTTTTAGCATTAGGCGATTTACATGCTGCGATGGGTGATGGTGAAATTGGTGTTAGTGGAGTAGAGGTTGCTGGTGAAGTAACTGTAACTGTTCAAATTATAAAAGAAAAGACATTGCCAATACCAATGGCTATCCAAAAAGAAAAAATAATGACAATCGCTTCTGAGAAATTGTTAGATGATGCAGCTAGTCGTGCTGTACGTAATATGGTGACATTTTTACATGAAGAATTAGAAATGTCTAAAGCTGATGCAACTCTTTTATTATCAGCAGCAGGTAATTTGAAAATTTGCCAAGTTGTGGATCCACTAAAAACGGCGCGGATGGAACTAGGAAGGGAATATGTGGAGAAGTTAGGATTTTCTCTAAATGAATTTCATATTAAATAAGAAAAATAGAAAAGGATACTTTTGTATAAAAGTATCCTTTTCTATTTTACGGATTTTGTGAAAAGAGGTAGTATTTATATAAGTATATTTGAGATTGTGGATCAAAAAGGAGTTCAGAGATGGTTAAAATTATGATTGTTGAAGATGATATGAAAATTGCGGAGCTATTATCAACATATGTTGCGAAATACGGTTACCAAGGAATTATTGTAACGGATTTTCAAAATGTGTTAGACATATTTTTAGAAGAACAACCGGAGTTAGTGTTATTAGATATTAATTTACCAAGTTTTGATGGTTACTATTGGTGTCGTCAAATTCGCGGGGTTTCTACATGTCCAATTTTATTTATTTCGGCTCGTGAAGGTACGATGGATCAAGTTATGGCGTTAGAAAATGGTGGCGATGATTTTATTCCGAAGCCGTTTCATTATGAAGTTGTAATGGCAAAAATTCGTAGTCATTTAAGACGTGCTTATGGAGACTATGCACCGAAACTAGAAGAACGAATGGTTGAGCAACAAGGTCTTAGTTTATATCCCGAAAGACTTGTATTAAAACTTAGGAACCAAGAGATTGATATAACGAGAAACGAAGCCATTTTATTAGAGATGTTAATGAAAAACTATCCGCGTGTTGTGAGTAGGGAAGTATTATTAAATAAATTATGGGATAGTGAATCCTATGTTGATGATAATACATTAAGTGTAAATACAACACGTGTGCGTAAAAAGTTAAAAACGTTACATATTGAAGGAGCAATTGAAACAATTCGTAGTGTTGGATATAGATTACATATTACTTGGGATAATGGTATGGAAAAATGATAAGGTTATTTATACGTGATCATATACCACTTATTTGTTTTACTGCGATCCAACTACTAGCCATATTCTTAGTTTATTGGTTTGATGGGCATAATCATATTTCAACGGCATTATATGCAATGTTTTTAGGTGCTTTTTTTATGGTAAGTTATTTAGTATTTCGTTATTTTACACATCGTTCTTTTTATGAACGTTTAGCAAATCCGTTGCAATCTTTGGATGAATCTGTTCAAAAATCTGATTTTGCAGTTTTATCTACTGCTCTCCAAGATTTGCTCGAAGTACAATATCGACATTATCAAAATCAGCTCCAGTTACAAGAGAGGAAAAATAATGATCATTTAACCTTTATGAATCAGTGGATTCATCAAATGAAAACACCTTTATCTGTAATAGAATTAATTACACAAGATGAAGTGGATTCACGTTTTGAAAGTATTAATGAGGAAACAGATAGGTTGAAAAAGGGGTTAGAGATGGCACTGTATGTCGCACGTTTAGAAGCATTTACACAAGATTTTTATGTAGAAAGAGTACAACTACATAAAATAGTGAATGATTCCGTGCATGAACATAAACGCTTTTTTATTCGGAATTTTGTATATCCAGAGCTTGAAATTGATAAGAGTATTACTGTAGAAAGTGATGCGAAGTGGTTACAGTTTTTAATTGGACAAATAATATCGAATGCGATTAAATATTCATCAGGTAGTAGAGAAAAGATTAAAGTGAAAGCACGTAAGGAAGGTAATACAGTTGTACTTGAAATTACCGATAGTGGCGTAGGGATACCGAAGCAAGATTTACCAAGAGTATTCAAACCTTTCTTTACAGGAGAAAACGGTAGAGATTTTAAAGAATCAACTGGAATGGGGCTCTATCTTGTATATGAAATTACGAAACAATTAGGACATAGTGTAGGAATCCATTCAGAGGTTGGTAAAGGTACCGTTGTACGAATAATATTTTTTAATGTGTAAAAAGTGATTCAGGCTAAAGAACTTTTAAGATAAGTTTTTTAGCCTTGTTTTGTAATACTGATACAATTTGAGAATGTAAAATTATTTACATAAGAGAAGATAAACTCAACTGAAAAGGAAAAAGAACAACTAGTCATACACATGCTTTTTAGTAATAAAAGTGCTTTTTGGGTAATTGATAATGACTGGGGGATTGAAATGGATATTCGTAAAATGAGATATTTCATAACAGTGGCAGAAGAATTAAACTTTAGTCGTGCAGCAGAACGGCTTAGGATGGCACAACCTCCTTTAAGTCAAGAAATTCGTAAATTAGAAGAAGAATTAGGAGTTCAACTTTTTCATCGAACAAAAAGAATGGTTGAACTAACCAGTGCAGGGAAAATATTTTTAGAAGGTGCGCGACAAACGTTGCTTCAAGTAGATAGAACTATTAAAGAAACACAGCTTGCGGATGAAGGGAAGATAGGACATTTAATAATCGGTTTTGTCGATTCTACAGAAACCGTAATAGACATATTAAAAAAATTTCGAGAACGTTTTCCTAGAATACAGCTTATATTACGCGAGATGACAACAGACCAGCAAATAAAAGCGCTATATGAAAAACAAATTCATATTGGATTTATTCGTTCCAAGCAGAATAATGAAATATTAGTTTCCGAAGTTTGTTCTGAAGAATGTTTAAAATTAGTTTTGCATGAAGAGCATCCTTTAGTTTCGTTACGTAACATTTCAATCAAATCATTAGTTGATGAACCATTTATTTTATTTCCTCGTCATTTCGGTACTAACTTTTATGATTTAATTATTAGTTACTTTTGGGAACATGGAGTAAGTTTAAATATTGTTCAAGAGGCGATCCAAATGCAAACGATTGTGAATTTAGTTGCAGCAGGAATGGGGATTTCTGTCGTTCCATCATCGGTGGAAAGCTATAAAAAATCGGGTGTCATGTATAAAGACATTCAAGAAAATACACCGAAAATAAATTTATATGTTGGATGGAGACAAGATGAAAAGTCTGTCGTATTAGAGAACTTCTTAACAGTTGTTAGAGTGGTTTATACGACTTCACAATTTGAATTTGAAAAGTAAAGGCCCATCTTGATGGGATGGGCAGTGGGAAAGTTGGATAGGAAAACTTCCATTTTTATTTTAAAGTCACTGAAGATTCAACCTGTTTTACTCGGATCGTACTCAGCGAAACCTTTTAGTATATTATCAATCTGATCCATAATTTCAGGTTGCAATTTAACACTAGAAGCAATTACGTTTTCTCTTATTTGCTCCGGATTTGAAGTGCCAATAATTGCAGAGGAAACAGCTGGATTTTGTAGTACCCAAGCAACTGCGAGTTGAGATAGGGTAAGATTAGTTTCTTGTGCGATGGGATTGAGTTTCTGAATTGCAGTGAGTACATCATCACTCATCCAACGTTGCACGAGTTTGTGGAAAAATGGTTTGCCAGCATCTGAATTAGCACGTGATTGAGTCGGTATTGGTTTACCTGGTTGATATTTTCCAGTGAGAATGCCTTGTGCGAGGGGAGACCATACAACTTGACCAAGTCCCTCACGTTGACATGTTGGTATTACATCAGTTTCAATAACTCGCCACAACATCGAATATTGAGGTTGGCTAGCGATAAGTGGAATGTTCAATTCTCGTGCAAGTGCTGCACCGCGGGTAATTTGTTCTGATGTCCATTCACTTACGCCTAAGTAAAGGACTTTACCTTGTCTTACAAGATCAGCAAAAGCTAACATCGTTTCCTCAAGGGGAGTTGTTTTATCAAATCTATGTGCATAATAGACATCAATGTAGTCTGTCTGCAACCGCTGTAACGATGCATTACAATTTTCTATAATATGTTTTCTCGATAATCCACGATCATTTTTTCCAGGTCCGGTCGGATGGCATACTTTTGTACATAGTTCTATGCTTTCTCGGCGTATACCTTTCAAAGACCGGCCAAGTACTTTTTCGGCTATAGTGTCCGAATAAACATCAGCAGTATCGAACGTAGTAATTCCGACATCTAGTGCGGCTTTCACACAATCATTTGCAATATCTTCATTTACTTTCCCGCCATGGTTTATCCAGTTCCCGTATGCAATCTTACTTACTGTTAATCCACTGTTTCCTAGTTTGCTAAATTCCATTGTAGTATCCTCCTTTTAAAATGATATCTTTATTATAAGAACTGAAATGTAGTATGTATAATATATAATTACTCTTAAATTTATATAAAAATTATATAAGAGGGAGTGCTTAGAAGGTTATTATTAGGGAAATCTAAAGGAAGTAGTACAACTAAAGTATGCTTGTTCAATTTGAAGTTAAGAAATGATAAATAGACCTAGAAGAAAGCAATCTTTATAACAGCACGTATAATTGCATTTACACATACTGTATTATCATGGTACAATATGGTTATTAACGACGGAAAGGAATGATGGGTGGACGATGATTAACTAATCTTATTTTTAAATGTTGAAATTAAATAAATTTCAATTTGTAAAAAATAGGATTAGTCTACCCAATTCCATTCAACGGTATTGCTATTTATTATGCGTAATAGCTTATTTGGGTATAAATATGTTAACGACTAATCCTGCCAAAATAATTTGGGAGGATTTTTTTGTTCTCCCTTAATGAAAGGGATCGGTAATATGAAAGAAATTTTAAAATTAAATGATGTTTATGTTGAAATAAAGGAAAATACTTTATTAGAGAAAATGAATGTTACAGTAAAACAAGGGGATGTTATCGGATTAATTGGTAAAAACGGTGCCGGTAAATCAACGTTACTTCAATTAATAAATGGGAAGATTGAGCCATCAAAAGGGATTGTTGAATGGCAGCAAATGAATATGACAACGGCATATGTTGAACAAGAAATAGAATCTTTTATTAGTAATGATATGATTGCAAAAGAAGCAGAACTTCTTGCGAAATGGGGCGTGCCAACGAACGATTTTCTTACTTTAAGTGGTGGTGAAAAGCTGAAAGTTCGACTAGCAAAAGGATTTGCCGAAAATCCTAATTTATTAATATTAGACGAACCGACAAATCATTTAGATGAGATGAGTACGGAATTTCTCATTAAGCAAATAAAAAATATGAAGGGTACAGTTATCGTTGTATCGCATGATCGATACTTTTTAGATGTTGTCGCAACGAAAATATGGTCAATTGAGGAAAAGAAACTAATTGAGCATAGCGGTAATTATACGAGTTATATGAAAGCACGTGAGCATACAAGAATGACGCAGCAACGTGAATATGAAAAACAACAAAAAAAGATAGAACAAGTAGAAACACATATAAAAGAATTAAGTTCATGGTCACAAAAGGCACACGCACAGTCTACAAAACAAGAAGGAGTTAAAGAGTTTTATCGTGTAAAAGCGAAGCGAATGGATGCGCAAGTGAAGTCAAAACGAAAACGTCTCGAAAAAGAGCTGGAGAAAACGAAAGTAGAACGTGTGAAAGAAGAGTATTCAGTGGAGTTCTCTATTCAAGCGAATAAAAAAGTAGGAAAACGCTTTTTAGAAGTAAAGAAATTAAAAAAAGACTTTCATGGAAAGACATTATTTGAAAACGTTAATTTTACAATCCAGCACGGTGAGAAGATTGCGATTGTTGGACCAAACGGTAGCGGGAAAACAACATTACTGAAGATGATTATGGGAACGGAAACTGTACAAGGAGAAGTATGGATTTCACCATCTGCAAACATCGGTTATTTAACACAAGAAGTATTTGATTTACCACTGGATAAAACACCAGAAGATTTATTTTTTAAAGAGACATTTGAAGAAAGAGGAAAAGTCCAAAATTTAATGAAACATTTAGGATTCCAAGCTTCTCAATGGAAAGAGCCGATTGAGCATATGAGTATGGGGGAACGAGTAAAATGCAAGTTAATGGCTTATATTTTAGATGAAAAAGATGTACTTATTTTAGATGAACCGACGAATCACCTTGACCTTCCTTCACGTGAACAGCTTGAAAATACATTAGCTGAGTATAATGGAACACTCGTTATAGTTTCTCACGATCGATATTTTCTGGAGAAAACAACTAACACGAAACTCGTGTTTTTAAATAATACGATACAAAAGCAGCTAGAGGAACTTATTAAAACAAGAGATGATATTGAAGAGCTACGTTTAACATTAGAAACAGAGAGACAAGAAGTATTAGGTAAATTAAGCTTTTTAACTTCTAACGATAAAGAATATAAAGAACTTGATGAACGATTTATAGAACTTACGAAGCAGATTAAGGCGCTTTAATGTAATTAAGGGGGATTAACATGGGAGAAGAGAGTTCGACTAATTTATTTAGAATAGACTGTGGAGATATATACTTGCAAGAATTTACTATCAAAGATGCGGAGAGTATTTATAAAATATCGAATCAACCGGAAATAGAACAGTTTTTACCAGACTGGAAATCAACGAAAGAACAAAGGGTTGACTGGGTTATTAATGATGAAATACCAGCAAATAAAGAATTTCTTAATGCAGTGAAAAATACATGTAACATAGATGATCATATATTAAAGCTAGGAATATTTAATAAAGATACAAATGAATTTATTGGATGGTGCTGCACAAGTATTAAAGAAGAACTCCCTTCACCAAATAGAGAAATAATGTATGCTATTTCAAGCGAGTATCAAAGCAATGGTTACGCTACGAAAGCGACTAAAGGGTTAATTGATTATATGTTTAAAAATACAAATGTAGATGTCCTCAACGCAATTGCTTTAATTAACAACGTACCATCAAATAAAGTTATTGAAAAATGTGGATTTACTTATTTGAGCCAACAGACGATAGAAAACCAACTATATAATCATTATTTATTAAGCAAATCAGAGTGGATAAAAAATATTGCTCTTTAAAAGAATCTATAATGGAATGTAAAAAAGCTTTTTTACATTCCATTCTACCTGTTACCATATCAAAGAGACAATTTGGATGGCTTCTTGCCGGATTTTCTCATCAAAAAAACAAGGGGATTAAGCTGTACATGCGATAATCATTTTATAAAAAATCATATATGAAAAGGGGTTTGGATAATTTTGTCGAATGCATTTATCTATGAAAACACCACTTTCTTACTCAAATTATCCTAAAAATGAATCATTTTGAGCTCAAATAGAAGAACGCACGGCAAAAGTGAAGGTGAGCGAAGTTTTGCATATAAAACTTACGGTTGAGTGTTAGTGGATTAAAAGTTTTAAGTTATGAAATAGATTAAATGAGGGAGGGGAACGCATATCATAATTTGGTTTCGTCAATTGCCACAGATAAGTATGGATTTTTCAGAATGGACTCCTTTTATTAAGAATAATTGGTATCAAAAGCATTATATGAAGTTTGTATATCTACTTCAAATAATCATTTTTCTGATACCAAATTACTTTGGAGTAGGTTTCACTCATATTAATATATTGTATCTAATCATAATAGGTATCTTTGTCTTCATCATTCACGAATGTCTACACATTTTGGTCATAAGTAACAAAGGTGATATTAGCTTAACATGTAGTGGAATATTTTTTTGGCTAAATACAAATGCAACCCTATCCAAAGCGAGATTTTGGGTCTTTATGAGCTTACCCATAATTGTATTATCGGTAGCCCCTGCATTTATGTCGTTCTATGTATCAGGAAATATTAAATCAATCATATTATTTGTATGTTGGATAAACGCAATAATTTCCGCCTCAGATATTTACAATTCATTTTTAATTGCAATGAAACCGAAGAACTCAGTATTTTGCAGAGGATATTATCAAGTGAAATAGTATTAAAAGTATTATTTAATTATATTTCAATTTAAGAAATTAGTTAAAAATATAATATTTGAAAGTAAAAAGACCGATAATACAATCGGTCTTTTTTCATTAATATAATAAAGATTAGAAATAAATAGCATTGTATTTCATACTACCCTGCGAATATTATAAGATAGATATAAATTGATTATAGTTTGAAAGTAGATTTGTTATCAGTTTTTTTAGAAATCTTACAAGCGTGTAAGATAAATGAAAGATGAATCAATATGTGCTATAAGACAATTCATTTACACTATATTGTGAGAAGTGCAAATGAAGGGAGAATATAAATGGAAATTCTACATGCAAAAAGTATTAGTAAAGTATATAAAGGGAAAGTACCTTTTAAAGCATTGGTAGATATTGATTTATCAATTCAAGAAGGTGAATTTATAGGGATTATGGGGCCATCAGGGAGCGGGAAAACAACGTTATTAAATATGGTATCTACTATCGACTCTCCAACATCGGGAGAAATATTAATAAATGGTACAAATCCTTTCCAGTTGACATCAGATAATTTGGCTTTATTCCGTAGGAAACAATTAGGATTTGTTTTTCAATCATTTAATTTACTTAGCACACTTACAGTAAAGGAAAATATCGTATTGCCGATGACATTAGATGGTGTTTCTGTACAAGAAATGAACAAACGAGTTGAAGAAATTGCAGAGAAATTAAATATTACAGATATATTGAGTAAAAGAACTTTTGAAATTTCAGGGGGGCAAGCTCAAAGAACAGCAATTGCTCGTGCAATTGTTCATAAGCCGCAATTATTACTTGCAGATGAACCAACAGGGAATTTAGACTCTAAATCTTCAAATGATGTAATGGAGATGCTAGATACTTTAAATAAAGAAGAAAAAGCTACGATGATGTTAGTTACACATGATCCGTATGCAGCGAGTTTTTGCAGCAGAGTCATATTTATTAAAGATGGTCAACTATATAACGAAATTTATTGTGGTGAAAGTAGGCAAGCATTTTATCAAAAGATTATGGATGTCCTTTCTTTGTTAGGAGGGAAAAGGCATGACTTTTCGTCAGTTCGCATTTAATAATATTTTTCGCAATAAGCGTACATATGCAGCTCATTTTTTAAGTAGTGCATTTTCTATTATGATTTTCTTTACGTATGCTCTTTTATTATTTCATCCTGATTTACAAGGTGAGTTGAAATCGACAAGTGCAACAATAAGTGCATTTGGTACATTGGGATTTTCAGTTTCGCAAGGCTTGATTTTTGTATTTTCATTTTTCTTCATTCTATATTCAGTTAGTTCATTTTTAAAAACGCGTAAGAAAGAATTTGGGATATTAATGATGCAAGGTATGTCAATGAGACAGCTTAAGAAATTATTATTAATTGAAAATATGTTGATTGGACTTGGCTCAATTTGTATAGGAATTCTTATTGGACTCGTATTTTCTAAACTAGTTTTATTGATAAGCGCAAGTGTATTAATGATTAGTAATGGTTTGCCTTTTTATATACCAGTGCAGGCTGTATTATTAACAGTCATCACATTTCTTTTATTATTTTTAATTGTTTCGCTCGTTACATTTAAAATGATAAAAGTAACAGAACTTGTGGAACTTATACAAGCAGAGGAAAAGCCAAAGCCAGAACCGAAAGCATCAATTTTATTATCGCTACTTTCTTTAATTAGTATAGGGTATGGATATTTTTCAGTATTTCGTTTTATCCCAAGTACTAATTTTATTACGCTTGGAATAGGGGTGCTCCTAGTAATTATAGGAACGTACTTTTTATATACACAGTGTAGCGTTTATATATTGCACCTTGCGAAAAGGAGAGAATCTTTCTTTTTAAAGAGAACAAATATATTAACATTTGCTGAATTAATTTACCGTATGAAAGATAATGCAACGATGTTTTTTATAGTATCTATTGTTTCAGCAGTTGCATTTACAGCGATTGGTACAACAGCTGCAATTGGAAATAGGGATTTGGTAAGGATGACAAATCCGTATACATTTTTGTATGGAAGTTTTGAAAACGACAAAGTATTAAATAAAAATCTTTCTATTATAAAAAAACACCTTTCTGATGCTAATATTCCGTATCGAATGGCTTCATCTTCATATATATACACGGAAAATGGTGTAGATGTAATGAAGTTAAGTGAATATAACGATCTTGCTAAAGCACTAGGCTATCAACAAGAAACAATCGAAAAAGAAGATGAAATTTTATTAATTCCTGGAGTCGTATCACAAAAACAAGAATTTAAAAATGGCGAGTATAAAAAGAATATAGAAGTCATTCAAGGAGATTGGACAAAGACATTTCATGTAAAAAAAGCCGTAGAAAATTTAGTTTTACCACATGATTCTAGAACTATTTATATCGCTGTTAAAGATCAGGTATATGATGGAATACCTCTTACTAGTGACCCAGTTAATAAAGACATTCAATATCGTACTTACGGATTTGTTGTAGACGATTGGATGAAAACGAAGGGAATTTCAAACGAATTAATTAGTAGATTTGAGAAAGATACTAGAGTAGGTAATTTTCAATTTCGGGCTTTAACTATAGATTTGTTAAGTGCAAAGCAAACGAATGGATTATTACTTATGGCAAGTGTTTTAGTCGGAATCGTCTTCTTCACATTCGCTGCTAGTTTTATTTATTTTCGATTATATACTGATTTGGATCGCGATCAACAGCAATATAAAATGATTTCGAAAATGGGATTAAGTAAACGAGAATTAAAAAAAATTGTAACGAGACAGTTATTATTAATGTTCTTCTTACCGATTGTTGTTGCAGTGATTCATACTGTAGTCGCTTATACGGCATTACAGCAATTAGTCGATTTTTCTATAATTAATAGCTCTATCGTTATTTTAATTTCATTTATATGTATACAAGTATTATATTTCTTTATAACCCGTTGGCGTTACCTGCAAAAGCTTTATAAGGTTATGGAGCAATAGAGTATATTAGCTTGTAAGACTACATTAAAGTATGTGGAAAAAATGAACTGTATGATGAAAGGAAACGCGATGAAAAGAACTTTAACTATTTTTATGTTAACGATACTATTATTAATAAGTTTTAGTGCATGTTCTAAAAAGGAGAATCCATTTCCTGCAAACGGTTTATTAATCATTGGAAATGAAAATAAAATTTCACCAATTATTAATCGTTATCAAGAAATTACGAAAGAAAATGAAGTGTTTTCTGTGAAAACAGGTACTTATGGAAACGGACAGGTATTAATTTTAAATGAGTCTACAGCACAAGCATTGATTAAAGCTAAAGTTTTCCGTAAACGAGATAATGGCTCCAATTTTATACCTGTAAATACGTTACCGAAATTCCCAAAAGAGGGTTCTCTACTGTTTGCACAAGAAGACGAAAAGACTTTGAAAAGTATTAAATTAGAAGGAAACGAGGTTCCTGTCATATACAATAGTGACGCTTGGATAGGTAACAAGCGTAATTATCCAACGCAATGGTATGTGATTGTATCCAAAAATAATATATATAAGGAAATAAAAGCAAATGAAACAAAAATGCATCTTCTTCAATTAAAAAAATCTTTAGGTGACGAAAAACCTAAAATGTCGACAGATAATACATTGGTTAATGAAAATGTAAAAGTAAGAAAGCTAATTAAAGATTTTGAGGGAGAAGTATCAGTTCAGTTTTTAACGATTGAAGAAAAATCTTAAAAAAGAGTTCAAGGTTGATAAAGTTTCTATCAACCTTGAACTCTTTTTAGTTATAGACCATTCAGATAACATAGTTTACATGACTTCATTTAATCGAGTCTCGCTCGTTTCTTCAATCGCATTTGAATGTTGAACCGAACCATTTTGAGATTCCTTTTCTTTACGAAATTTCTGTAACATTTCTAAAATCATCCATAAAGGTACACCTTTGTCTTTTAGCATTTTCCATAAGTCTAATTCGCTAAATTTATGATCCGCTTGTTTCATTTCTTGTTCAGATGTACGAATATCAAATTTGATTAGATCATTAGATTTCTTATCTTCATGCTTAGTAGAAGAGATAGTATTATGCTCAAGATTAGATGGGGTTATTTTAGAAGGTTGAGCTAATGTATGAATGTTTAATCCGACTTGCATGCTTTTTTCCTCCTTTTCAAGCAATGAAATTAGTTTTCTTATGATTTTTAAATCCATTTAACATGAGGAAACTATATTTAATTATAAATTCAAATATTCAGATTTACAAGTTGTGTTATGAAAAGTAAATGCTTACTAGAATTAATATTTATCAACATTTGTAAATGTTTTCTATATATACAACGTATATAAAATACTTTACATTATGTTTAAGTTGCAAACTAATTTTGTGTTTTTTTTCAAAGATAAATGTAAACGTTTTATTGAGGGGGAGAAAGTATGGGGAAATTATTTTTAAAAGTATGTTTTTTCGCATTAGTGACTGTTTGTTCATTCGCAGCGAAAACAACTTACGCTGAAGAGAGACAACAAAATAATTATCCTATCATTTTAGTGAATGGATTTGCTGGATGGGGTAGGGAAGAAATGTTAGGGGTAAAATATTGGGGTGGTGTTCATGATATACAGGAAGATTTAAAAAGAAATGGTTATACAGTACATACTGCTGCTGTTGGCCCTGTTTCTAGTAATTGGGACCGTGCATGTGAATTATACGCGCAAATTAACGGTGGAACAGTAGATTATGGCGCGGCACATGCTGAGAAACATGGACATAATCGTTTTGGTAGAACATATAGTGGTTTTGCACCGAATTGGAGTGAAACAAATAAAGTTCATTTAGTTGGGCATAGTATGGGAGGACAAACGACGAGAACATTAGTACAGCTATTAAAAGAAGGAAGTTATGAAGAAAAAAATCATGTGAAAAATCATCCGAACACAAAGATATCACCACTATTTGAAGGTGGTAAATCGTATGTTCATAGTGTTACAACATTAGCAACTCCTCACAATGGTACAACACTTGCGGACGGAAGTCTTCTGTTGCCGTTTGTTAAAGATTTACTCATTACAGCTGCAAGTTTAGGAGGAAACAATAATTTATCATTATATGATTTTAAATTGGAACAATGGGGTATAAAAAAGAATGCCGGAGAGTCCTTTTTCCAATATAGTGATCGTATTCTAAATAGTTCAATTTGGAAAAATACAAAAGATATAAGTCAATGGGATTTAAGTACTGATGGTGCAAAAGAGTTAAATAATTGGGTAAAGACGCAATCGGATGTATATTACTTATCTTATAGTGGACATGCATCGCAAGCAGCACCAATAACAGGTTTACAGTTACCTCATATAACGATGAATAAAGTGTTAATGGGTAATGCATTTTTCTTAGGTTCCTATGCAAGATATGAAGAGAATCGAACATTAATAGATACTTCTTGGTGGCAAAATGACGGTGTAGTAAATACAAATTCTATGATTGCGCCTTCGTCTAATATTACTGCAAATGATAATGAGTCTTTACAGGTTGGAAAATGGAATCATATCGAAACGAAAGCAAATTGGGACCATCTTGATATGGTAGGATTAAGCGTTTCAGACACTTTAGGTTTTTCTAATATTCAAGAGTTTTATAGAACAATTGCAGAAAAATTATCACGGTTACCGAAATAGATAATAATAAAGCGCTCTCGATGGAATTCGAGGGCGCTTTATATTATATTGAAAGAGGGATTTGGCAAAAAAAACATGGGGTGATCTTATGAAAATTCAAGTTGTATTATCAGGGTATGGGACAGTTGGTAAAGAATTTATTAAATTATTAAACGAAAAATATTTATATATAAATGAAACATATGGAATTGACTTAGTTGTTAGTGGAGTGATAGGAAGAAATATTGCAATACATAACGGAAAAGGTTTGCAGATTAATGATTTATTGACGTATGGCGATGGTTCTGCTGCAATTGAAAAATATATCGAACATTATCCAGAGGAACGCGGAACGATTAATATAAATGGTACTGTATTGGTTGAATCAACTGCTACAAATCTTAAAAATGGAAATCCAGGGAAACAGTATATGAAACAAGCTATTGAAAATCAAATGGATATAGTAGCTATTTCAAAAGGTGCACTTGTTACAGCTTGGAGTGAACTGAATACGGCAGCACGTATTTCAGGCTCACGCATTCGATATAGCGGTGCAACTGCCGCTGCGTTACCGACATTAGACATTGGACAACTAAGTTTAGCAGGTTGCCATATTGAAAAAATAGAAGGAATATTGAACGGGACAACAAATTATATTCTTACAAAGATGCATGAAGAATATAAGACGTTTGAAGAAGCATTGCAAGAAGCACAAAATAAAGGAATTGCGGAGACTAACCCGTTATTAGATATAAGCGGGATGGATAGCGCTTGTAAATTATTACTTTTGACGAATAGTTTAATGGGAAACGATTATTCACTCAAAGATATAAAAATAAACGGAATAGAGCACGTTACAACGCAACAAATTCAAAATGCAAAGGAACAAAATAAATCAATTAAATTAATTTCATCAGCATATAAAGATGATAATGGAAAAGTAAACCTTAGTGTACAGCCTTGTAATTTAGAGAAAGAACATCCGTTAGCAAATATAAATGGCACGGAAAAAGGAATTACGTTCTTTACAGATACAATGGGACAAGTCACTACAATTGGTGGAGCTTCTAATCCACGCGGAGCTGCAGCTGCTGCTTTAAAAGATGTAATCAATTTATATCGAAATGATTTATAGGCTTTATAACCGTACCGCTATTAATAAAAAATACATATGTAGTGGACCTTTTGAGAATGAAATAAATATGCAAAAATAATTGCAGGGGGTAAGAAATTGTTTAAAGATTTTAAAGTTGTAAAAGATCGTCCCGTTTATATTCAATTAAAGGATTATTTAAAAAAGATGATTATGAAAGGGCATTTGTTGGGGGACCAAAAAATCCCATCAACAAGGGAACTAAGTGAATTATTATCAGTGAGCAGAAATACAGTACTCTCTGCATATGCGGATTTAGAACAAGAAGGACTCATTTATGCAGTTAAAGGAAAAGGAAATTTCGTTGCGAAGGTGGATATAAGTAACACCTCGTCTGTTGAAATAGATTGGAAAAATAAACTTAATACAGTTACCACATTAGCGGATGAATTAGACTTAATGAAGCATGGAGTTCGCTGGGAAAAAGGAATGATTGTTTTTAATAGTATAGCCCCGGACGAAAAGCTATTTGATGTTGAAAATTTCAAAAGAGCTTTTCTTACACGTATGTCCATTGAAGGGGATATCGTATTGAACTACGGATATGCAAAAGGTTATAGACCGTTAATGAATTATTTACTTCATTACATGGAAATGAAAGGTGTAGATATTTCGAACAAAGATATTCTAATTACAAATGGATTTACAGAAGGATTAGATATTGTGTTATCTTCTTTATCGAAGAAATCAGGGCGTGTTATTTGTGAGAACCCAACTCACCATGCTGCATTGAAGCTTTTTCGTTTACATGGACTTGAAGTTCATGGAATTAATATGAATGATGATGGTATTGATACGAATGAAGTAGAAAAAAGTTTGCGTGAAAAGGATTTTGATTTCGCGTATTTAATCCCTTCTTATCATAATCCAACTGGTATTGTTACGAGTTCGGAGAAAAGAACGGAATTGATGAGGTTATTTTCAAAATACAAGATCCCTATTATAGAGGATGGGTTTAATGAAGAATTACGTTATTCGGGTTCACATTTATCGCCATTATTAACTTTTGCAGGGGCTGGTAATAATGTGATTTATATTAGTAGCTTTTCAAAAGTACTTTTCCCTGGTTTACGTGTAGGTTGGATCATTGCAGATAAAGAACTGATACATTATTTAGAAAGTGTTAAAAGAGCCAGAACCATTCACACATCTACGTTAGATCAAGCTGTTCTGTTTCAATATTTACATGAAGGATATTTTGAAAAATATTTAAAAAAAGCAAGATCTGTTTATAAGAAAAAATATGAGTTAGCTGTTGGGGCGTGTAATCAGTACATTCCGTTTAAAAGAATGACTGGAGACGGTGGACTTCATTTGTTTATAGAGTTGGAAGAAAAAATTCAAGCCCGCACACTTTTACAAAAGTGTTATGAGAAAGGAGTTACGTTTTCTCCTGGAGATGTTTTTTACTCTGATGGAGGAGGAGCGAACACATTCCGATTAGGATTTTCACGTTTGAAAGAACAGGAAATTGTTAGCGGGATTCAAATAATTGGTGAAACTTTAAAAAATGAAACTTGGAGTTGAGAAAATGAGAATTGGCGTTATTATGGGAGGAGTATCCTCTGAAAAACAAGTATCAATTATGACTGGGAATGAAATGATTGCACATTTAGATAAGAGTAAATATGAAATCGTTCCAATTACGTTAAATGAAAAAATGGATTTAATTGAAAAAGCGAAAGACATTGATTTTGCATTGCTAGCATTACACGGAAAGTACGGAGAAGATGGTACAGTTCAAGGGACGCTAGAGAGTTTAGGTATTCCTTATAGCGGTAGCAATATGTTATCTAGCGGTATATGTATGGACAAAAATATTTCGAAAAAGATTTTGCGTTATGAAGGAGTAGAGACACCAGATTGGATTGAACTTACAAAAATGGAGGATCTAAAGCTTGAGGAGTTAGATAAATTAGGATTTCCGTTAGTGGTAAAACCAAACTCTGGCGGCTCAAGTGTTGGAGTTAAGATTGTCTATGATAAAAATGAATTAATCTCTATGCTGGAAACTGTATTCGAATGGGATTCTGAAGTAGTAATTGAGAAGTATATAAAAGGTGACGAGATTACATGTTCAATTTTTGATGGGCAACAGTTACCTATCATTTCGATTCGACATGCTGCTGTGTTCTTTGACTACAATGCAAAATATGATGATACTAGTACAGTTGAAGAAGTTATCGAACTTCCAGCTGAAATAAAGGAACGTGTAAATAAAGCGTCACTGGCTTGTTATAAAGCATTAAAATGTAGTGTTTATGCAAGGGTTGATATGATGGTGAAGGAAGGAATTCCATATGTAATGGAAGTTAATACATTACCAGGGATGACACAATCAAGTTTACTGCCAAAAAGTGCGGAAGCAGCGGGAATTAATTATAGCAAACTATTAGATATGATAATTGAAACTTCATTAAAAGTAAGGAAAGAAGAAGGTTTTTAAGGTAGTTATATAATTAATTCTTTTGACAGTTCCACGAAGTATGCTATGATAATTACAATACGACAACTAAATATTTATCCACTAGGGGGGCCTTTTATAGGCTGAGATCAGATGAAATTTTGAGACTCTTAGTACCTGATCTGGTTAATGCCAGCGTAGGGAAGTGGGAAAGACGTTGCTATTTAACGAATAAATACTGTCAATTTCACTTTCTTTACGCCTGTAAAGAAAGTTTTTTTATTTTACAGCTTTAATAATTGTGGATAAATACGTATATTTTTTACATTATTTGGAGGGATTTAAATGACTTTTTCACAATCATTACGTAAAGAAGTAGATTCAATTTGGGAAGCAAGTTTTAACCATCCTTTTGTAAAAAAACTAGGCGAAGGAACATTAGATTTAGCTAGTTTTCGATATTATGTGCTTCAAGATTCTTATTATTTGAGTCATTTTGCTAGAGTACAAACGTTAGGTGCTGCAAAGGCTCTTGAATTAGAAACGACAGCTCGTATGGCACACCATGCACAAAATACGTATGAAGCTGAGTTATCATTACATGAGAATTTCGCAAAGAAATTAGGGATTACAAAAGAAGAAAAAGATAATTTTATTCCTGCGCCAACTGCATACGCTTATACATCTCATATGTATCGCGCAGCTTATGAAGGGCATTTAGGAGATATTATTGCGGCTATTTTACCTTGTTATTGGTTATATTATGAAATCGGTGAACGATTAAAAGAATGTCAACCAGAAGAGCCAATTTATCAAGAATGGATTTCTGCATATGGATCTGATTGGTTCCGTACTCTAGTAGAAGAGCAAATCACACGATTAGATACGATCGCTGAAAAAGTAACAGAGGCAGACCGTAATCGTATGAGACAACATTTTATTTTTAGTAGTCAATATGAATATTCATTTTGGGAAATGGCATATACATTAGAAAAATGGCCGGTGAATGAAGAAGTTAAAGGTGTTATTTAATTAAGAGTATATAAAAGGTATCGCTATATAAAGAGGCGATACCTTTTATTATATTTAGTTTCTGTAATTTTTTTGTAAATCATAGATAAAAAATATAATAATTAATTATAATGATTTTATAATATAAAGTCCCATAAGGAGGTAGTTATATGTTAATAGTTACTTTATATTAATTTGATTTTAATAATGTTTTATTTAAATAACCAAATGTATTTTAGTTATTTCCTTTAATGTGCTTGGTTAAAATTTGATTCGTTAATGCTTAAAAAATTGGTATCTTTTCTAGTATTATTCATGATCAATATAAATTAAGAGAGGAAGTATTAATAATATGGAAAAATTACAGTTATTAGCATTTAAAAATATAGTAGAACCCCTCTATAATGAGAAAGTATCGTATATTTATTTTCCTATTGAATGGCTTGAGATTGTAGAGATACATTATAGAACATTTTTATTAACGAGCAAATTAAAACTTGTAAATGAAAGATTGTATGAAATGTTTTCTGATATATTATTCATTCAGCATAATCCATATATATTAAAGGAAGATACGCCCTGGATTGTAGCAAAAGAACCAATGAAACAAGAACAGTTAGACTATATTTTCCAAAGCTGGTATGAGGTTATTCATGATTGGAAACCTAATAAATTAATAGATCCACCACATTTAGAATGGCAGTATGATTTAATTAGTAATTTACCAGCATTACATGATAAAAAAACCTTTTCTAAATGGGTACCAGCTCTAATTACTCATATTTTTTGCGAACAGCCTTTACGTATGGAAAATAAAAATGAGGAAGAAATATATTTTTCACCACTGCGATCACAACATGTTTCTGAAGCGATGTCTGAGCCAATTAAAGATGAAGAAACACATGATTATTTCTCTTATGTATATCGGTTTGAATACGTAACTCGTGGAGGTGAGAATATTCCGTTATTAAAAGTATCTGTAGGGATTAGGAGGTTTTATCAACAATATAATCATAAAGATATCCCTATACTTTTAGGGCGAAAGCGGAGCCAAATACTGATTTCAACTCCTGAATTTGAATCAAATAATAAAAAGCAAAGATTTGTAAAGTTAAAAGTACAACAAGCTGTAAAAGGAATAAAGTGGATTAAACGTTTTAGAAATTTAAAAGATGATTATAGGATAGGGGGAGAAGTTAAATTAGAGAACATTCTCCAATGTCCGAAAGAGTATATTAGAGGAACAAAGGTAAGAGTGCTTCTTCCATATAACGAAAATATATATAAAGTTCAAGGAACAAAAATAAAATTTGGTATAAAAGTAAGAGAAAAAGAGGAACTTTTTAATGAATTCCAACGAATATGCCCATATTTCACATTACTTCCAGAATGTGAAAATGTATTAACTAATAATGAGAATGAGTTATTACCTTTATTTGCCCCAAAGGGATTAGACTCAATTACGTTAGAAGTATGGTCAGATGATATAGTAATAGAGATAGAACAAGCGTTATTAGATAGCAAAATAGTTTTAGCTCAAAACGGAGATTCCTCATATGTATTAAATGCAGACAATCCGGTGTTGTTAAAAATAGTAAGATATAACATTAGGAAATTGTTACAAAATCCATATAGAATGCAATATAGTCATAAAAACAAAAAGAAACTAGTAGACGATGTCGTAAAAGCTGTACATGCTACGGCAGGTGAGCAAAATGAAATGAAATTAGCATTAATTGCAATAAAAAATTGTGATGGTCGCGAAAAAATTAATCCAAAGCAAATTATTCGGGAAGGATTCGCTCAAACGGAACGTATTTCAGCATTTATTAATTTATTTATCGGACAAAGTGTATCTAAAAAAGAAATTATTAATGCCATTCTTAGTTTGTTAGAACAAAAGGGGTTCTTAAAGTGTAGTTGGAATAAGATAGAATTACCGGGGATAATTGTAAATTTATCAATTGAGAAAATGTCTAAATATGATTTCTTACCTATTTTTTCAAAAATAAATGGGAGAGAAATATTATATAAATTATATGGTCAAGAAGAATGGGGCACAATTGATCATACTTTATTAAATATAGGTAATAATAAAGTGTTTTTACCACAACCATCAAAAAGGAATGATATAGGAGTCAGTTTTAAACAATTTATGTCAGAAACATTAGTTGAAATTTCACAAGATGCACATAAACAAAATAAAGAAGTTTATTTTATTGTAGATGCCAATATGAGGAAATATTGGATAGAGGAATTGCAAAATAAAAGCGTTAATATTGGGGTTTCACCTGAAATAATCTCAAATTTTAAAGAGGATATAAACATAATTAGAATTAATACTAACTCAGATGTACCGAACTATATTGTTAGAGACCAAGAACATGTTATGAATGAAACGAGATTATTTGTAGATCAAATGGGAATTTACTATAGCACGGCTGCATACGAATTAGATTGTAATGAGATAGTACAGCAGTACATACTCGAGGTTATCCCGCTTGGTGTAAAATCTGAAGAGAGAGAAGAAATCGCCAAAATGATACATTACATGTGCTGTAAATCAACCTTGCTCTCAGAACAAAATATTCATAATACGTATGTAATGCATATGGCTAAATTAATTAAAAATTATACTACCGATATTGATTCAAGGGAGTTTAAAGAATTCAATGACGAATTAGATGAAGATGTAATAATTTTAGAAAAAGAAGATTCATTGATATTAATATAAATAATAGTGTACAAATCCTGCTAGTAATAATGAGCGGGATTTGTCATTTTTTCATGTAAATAAGGCTATCCTTTGTCATGTATCTTTTCTTTTACGTATTTACTTTATTTACATACAGGATTAAGATGTTTTTTAGAAATACAAAAACTACATCATATGGAAAAGCGATTTTTATTAATTGAAAAGAAAATTTGAAAGGAATGGGGAATTGTGAAGAAATTAGATGTATTATTAATGCTACTGAGCGGCCTCTTTCCAATTGCAGGAATGTTAAAGCAAATCCCTCTTGAACAATCTTTATATATTGGAGGACTTTTATTTTTTACTAGTTTCGGTAGTTACTTTGCGAAAAAGATATATTCACGTATATGTAGCTGGATAGCGTATGCACCATTTATAACATTACTGTTAGTCATTTGGAATCAGGATATTTCAATAAGTTCAATAATAGCGAACGCGAAAATCGCCGCTTGCATTGCGTTAATTCCATGTTTATTCCGGTTTCGTACATACGGGCTTACTTTTGGCTTATTCTCATTATGGGCCGCGTTACTATGGGATATAAAAGAAGTGCAGTCGTTAGTCATACTTGAGCGTATGATGAATTTAATGACAAGCCATTACTTATATATTCTCCTTTTAGTTGGAGGACTTATATTAGGTGGATTACTTGCGATGTTATTACACAGTAAAGAGAAAGACACTAATAAAGAAAATACAAATCTATTTAAACAAAAAAAGAAACGTAAAAGGCTATCATTTAAGATCCGCTTTCCAAGATTACCGAAATTTAAGATGAAATTATTTAAGTTTGGTGGAAAAGGTTCTAAACGTAAAACGCCAGAAAGAATGCATGAGCGTAATAACGAAGAACCAGTTGTAACATATGAAATGGCAGAGCAAATAGATCAATATAAAGAAAGTACTGTTCAAGGACAAACTAGGATGGAACGTCGAAAAAATAGGTATAATGCATAATAAATTCCACTAACCCCTTAATGATTTATCGTAAAATTGATAAATTACTAAGGGGTTTTTATGTAATTAAATATAGGTTGCGTATGAAGTATTCATAGCATATTTTAATGGTAAGGATTTAAATAAAATAATGGGAGGACAAAATGCTTATTATTACATATATTTCTGTTTGCATATTATTCTTAGTTAGTTTTTTACATGTTTATTGGGCTTTCGGAGGTAAGTGGGCGACAAATAGTGTCATTCCAACTAAAGCTGGAGAAAAGGCGTTTACACCAGGTGCAGGAATGACATTGTTCATTGCATTATTATTAAGTATGGCAGCAATGATTTTATTACAACAAGAAAATATTGTTCATTTCGCAGTTCCCAATGTTTTTGTTCAAATAGGATCCTGGGTTTGTATGGTTGTTATTTCATAAGAGTAATTGGTGAGTTTCATTATTTTGGTATATTTAAACGAAAAAAAGATACGCAGTTTGCTAGAATGGATACTGTTTTATATGTACCACTTTGTGCATTTTTATCTTTATCCTTCTTATTAGCAATAATAACGTGAACATATAAAAGGTAATTGTATAGTGAATTTAAAAAATATAAATATACGGATGTCGGATAAGCGGTTTCTGTGTAATCAGAAACCGCTTATTTTGTATGATTGCATTTTATTGCAAAAGAGTGTGACACATTATAGCGTATGCACAGTTTTAGAAGTATTAGTCAATTAAATAATAACTTCATGTATATCTTGAGGTATGTATTTGTGAAGATAATTTCTTTTTCAATCATATAATACATTAGGAGGAGGGATTATCTTGACCGAAATAACAATTAGTTTATGCGTGATTGTAAAAGATGAAGAGCAAGTTATCGCAAGGTGTCTAGATTCAGTAAAACACATAGTTGATGAAATAGTTATTGTAGATACTGGATCTACAGATAGAACTAAAGATATTTTTCGAAAGTATACAACTAACATTTATGATTATAAGTGGAATGATAATTTTGCGGCGGCCAGAAATTTTTCATTTTCTAAAGCGAAAAAAGATTATATTTTATGGTTGGATGCTGATGATGTTTTATTTGAAAAGGATCAGCAGAAATTTTTAAATTTAAAACAAGAAATGAATAATGATATTGACGCGGTATTAATGTTTTATCATTTGAATACTGGATTAAGTATGGAGCCAATGTATATTACAACACGTTATAGGCTTGTTAATCGCTCAAGAAATTTTCAATGGATTAACAAAGTGCACGAATTTATACAAGTTGAAGGAAATGTGTTGCACACGGATATAACTATTACTCATTGTAAAGAAAAGCCAAGAATTGATCAGAATTTTAAAATTCTCCAATCCATAATTGAGACAGAAGAAGTTACGCTTACAGATTGGTTCAATTATGCGAATGAATGTATGTTTCAGCAAAAGTATGATCAGGCAATTCAATTTTATAAAAAAGTATTAGATAGTAAAGAAAAATGGGAAGAAGGAAATGTTTATGTGTGCGGAAACTTAGCGTATTGTTATATGCAACTTCAAAAGTGGGATAAAGCATTAGAAACTTTTACAAGGGCTTTTCAATACGGGAATCCAAGAGGGGAAATTTGTGTTGGGATAGGGCATGTCATGATGGAACAAAAAAAATATAAAGAAGCAATTCGTTGGTATTTAGCAGCCACGAAAATTACATATCCTAACGAGGCGATACTTTATAACCCCGCAAGTTACAATTGGGTTCCATATTTCCATATAAGCTTGTGCTACAGCCATTTAGGAAACTATGAAAAGGCGTTACATTATAATGAATTAGCAGCAAATTATATACCTAATCATCCAGCGGTAATATATAACCAGCAATATTTTAATACTTTATTACAAAGTAAAGAGAAGGGTTAATTAAGCAAATAAAGTCAAGTTATTTTTATTAATGATTTCATTTTCTATAGTGATATACACAATATTAATTATGAGGATGGACTGCTTCTGGTTGGTAAGTAACTAAAGAAATTATTACAACTATGTAAGGTTAATGTAATGATAATTGATAGTAAATTAAGATGTTTGAGTGTATTGTTAATAGGATTTAAAAGTATTTTTTATCTATAAGGGGAAATAATATTTAATTAGGAAGTGTAATTAAATGATTGAAATTAAATCTATTATCCATTCGTACAAACTAAAGAGAAGAATAGCTAGGGATTTATACGGCAACAGAGATGAATTGACGCTGTTATTAAATGAATTTAATAATATAAAATGTACAGCTGCATCTGAAAAAAGAAAAATAGTATGCTATCTCGTTTACAATTAATTTATCAAAATATGAAATTAGATAAGCAGTACCCTCTTCCATTTGCTTTGAATAACAAGTTATTGGTGCGGTTAGAAAATGAATCTCTTCAAACTATTGATGGTTGTGTATCATGTCTACATTTTATGTTAGATATAAATTATGAGAAAATAAAACATTATGGATCGAGCACAAGTAGGTCATTTGTTCCATTATCGCAATCTTCAATTTGTCTTGCCGATTGTGTTTGTTTAATAGGAGTTGTATTAGGGTTACTAGGAACAGTGACATTTGGAGAATTAATGTTATCTGTATGTTCTCTTACATAAAGAAAAAAGGACACCCACATAAGGTGTTCTTTTTTTAGTTACTTAGGAGAGCTTTTGAGATAGGAGGGACATGGATTCAAATCTATAGTTACACATTTTTATTGTGTTGTGTGCCTCAAAAAGGAAAATATCAGAAACTGCTTATTTTGTATGAATATAAACATCGGCTATTTGGCAGCTGTAATAGAATATGTAGAATTGGCCAAAAAATGGCGTGTGAAATATTAATAAAAAAGGACAAGTAGTCGTACCTACTGTCCTTTAAAGGAGAAAAGTCTTTTGGTTTTGAACTACGAATAAACAGAAAATCTGCTTGTAATTAATTTTACCCCAAATATTCATGCCTATACAAAAAAGGGATAAGTAAAAAAATACTTATCCCAAGAAGGGAAATCCAAAACACTAAAATGGCTTGCATTGGTATACAGGTTCAAAAGTAGTATATGTAAAACGAAAAATCTCATACAAAAAGCAGACAATCAAAAGTATTGTCTGCCAGAAAGTCAGATGAATTAGCCAACTGTGAAAAATTACTTTCCCATTTCAAGAAGAGTACAGGTAACAAATTTGAAAGAAATGAATTGGGATTTAGTTATTGCTTCTATGAATGATGTATTTTCTTCATTTTTTTTGTCCCCAAAATACAACTAATAATTGCGAGTAATGCATTTGAAGAAATGAAATTTACGGTCCAATAAATTCCTGTTCCAGCAATTATATCGATAATTATAAATCTTTTAATGACCGAGCTTTTTACTACATGAAAAACAAATTGATTGTTATTGTTACCCAATGTTATCACATCCCTTATCTAATATATGACAAGGCATGCTTGTTCTAGTCTTCATGATAATATACGAAAAAGAGTAATTAGCAGAAGCTTATAAAGTAGTTATAAATAAAAGATAACTATTGGAAGTTAAATTATTAACTTCAGTGAAAAAAATAAAAATCATAATTTATCCTGCGTTATTGATGGAATATTATGTTTTACTTAAGGGCTTATGCGGAAAGTTTGATGAAAAATTCTTTAATTAAAAGTACGATTCCTAGCAGAAACAAGACTTCAATTGAGAACCAAAACATACTTTTGTGAGGTTTTTTAAACTCCATAATAATTGATGAAAATAAAAAAATTGCGATAAGTATGATGATTAAGAGTCGGATTATATCAACCATTAATAACACTCCTAATATTTAATCAGTACTATTATATAATCTTTTCCAAAGATATATAATTCTAGAAACATTCTATTGAAATTTTAATAAAAAGAACAGGTGGTGTTTAGTAGCTTTTTTCTCAAAATCATTTCAAACGTGTAGTGGGAAGTGATAAAAGTGATAAATCCACGTTTTAATAAAAGGAAGTAAGCGTATTTTTAACGAATTATAGATAATTAAGAGAGGCGGTGACACTATGAAGTATGTAAAAGTCAGTATGAATGGTGGAAGTGAGCACAGATTCTCAATGACTTTAGAACGATTTGAAGAGTTTATTACTACAGAGAATGGATTATTAGAAAATAAATTAGTTTGTATTGAAAATGTAATGATTAACCCTACTAATATATCTTCTGTAGTTGAAAAAATTGGTGTACCTGCTAAATTTATGGAAGTTTAAAGGTAATTAGATAAAAAACATCCATGGGGATGTTTTTTGTTTATAAATAAAGCAATTGTACAATGAAAGTATGAGAAAATTTTATTAGTAATAATGTAGGCTATTAAGAATGAATGGATATAGAAAGGTCTTTTCTAGCGTGTTAGTTACTCCAATGTGTATGTATCTATTTGGCATCTAGACATTGTGCTTTCTAATGCACAATGTAATAAGTATAAGCATATAGTATGTAGTAGGACAAGATCTTCGTGTCCTACTACATACTCAGAAAAAACCTTTAATCACATTAGGGCATCCAATAGCGGGGGCTCTTATTTTTTTATGAAAATGTAGCTTCCAACGGCTTCGTTTCAATTATAGTTTTTTTAACCCTTGATTTTAAACTTATCTTTAACGTTAATAAATATTAAGATTAATATAATAGCAATAATTAAATTAGATAAATAGAAATTTTGGTGAGACAGTAGTTCAAAGATGACATCGAATGTATACAATAAAGCGACAGCAGGTAATATACAAATAAATATAAATCTCCAATTTTTAAAATAATGTTTATAATTAGTAAGTACTTTCTCCATTAATATTGCTCCTGTATTTTTTATTTTCTATATAATTATACATTTAAATAAAAGGATTTACAAAATATTTAAAAATTATTTAGCAACTAATGTGATTTTGGGAGATAGATAAGGAGGAAGCAAAAAACATTATAGAGCTATAGATTGAGAGAAATATAGAGAAAGCTGTTGTTAAAAACTTAGACGGCTGAGCAATCTGTGTAATAAAAGATTTGATTATAAAAAGACTTTTAAACATCTATACTAAAATGATACACTATAATCTACGTTATTTTAGAAATGAATAGAGGGATTTATATGATAGATAAAATTAAAAATGTTGTTGAGGATATGTATGAAGATGAAGCAAAACATTTACTTCAAAGTATTCTTATACAGCTGAATTTATTAAAAGAGAACTATAGTGAAGATACAGTTAAACATTTGATGGATATTCCTAAGCAACTAACGAGTAATACATCTTTTAAAAAGAATGTAAAAGAAAGTACACGCATTCATATCGCTTTTGATGATTCAACAGCAGGTTGTTTAAAGTATATGTTAAGTCAAGAAGAGCTGTTAGAGGAAAGTGTTGTTGCATTCTCTGAATTCTTTTCAATAGGACCAATACAACAATTACATACAGAAAAAGGGCAACATGCAAGAAAGCAATGGCTATTAAATAACTTAACTTCTTATGATTGTTATTTTGAAGAAGAGTATTTACCAAGATTTAAGGAGACTTTAGAAGATCTACATTCAATTCCGAATGAAACACCGATTACCATTTGGAAGGCGGATAATGCCCATGAGCATGTAGGGCTTTGTTTTGCAATTGCGCAATTAAAAGATAAGAAAAATATTCGTGTTATGAATACTTCTGAAGCGAGTAGAGAAATATTAAAACAAGATTATGATATTCGTGGAACTGGGGAATTATCTCCTGAAAGTTTAGCACTATTCCAAAAAAGTTTTGTGGAATTTCCGTATTTACCTGAAGAGAAGCGAATGAAGTTTGCACATGAGTGGGATAGGTTATCGCAAAGCACGGAGTTTTTAAGAGTTTGGAAAGACGATGAAGTGCATTCTGTACAAGAAGATTATTTTGATCAATTCATTATTGAGTGTGCGAAAAATGTAGGAGCAGATAAAGAATTTCATAAAGCTCCGAGAGTAATAGGTGAAGCACTGGGACTTGCGGATCAATTGGTTGGGGATACGTTTTTGGAATATCGCTTGAAAGAATTAATTAAGCAAGAAGTATTTGAATATGAAGGTTCGTTAGATCAAATGCGTTTTTATAGTGTGAAGTTAATAAAATAAAAAATATATTTTGTTTATAAAAAAGCTCGTATTTTTAAAATACGAGCTTTTTTTAGATGAATTTAGGCTATACATAAGCTTCCTATGAATGGCGTATCACATATGAATGTTAAAAGAAACAAATGAAAAGAAGGTGATGGGTTATTATGTATAACCAACAAAACTATCCATATGATCAAGAGATGTATTATAATCCACAAAACTACGGTTATGAATCTACAAATGAAGTGAGAGATATTGAACAAGAAGACTATAGACCAGATGATGCGGAAGATGCTCCAACGTCACCACCACCGTCACAAGCTCCGTCTTTACCATCCACATTTGCTTCTCCAGCACAAGCAGGGAATATGAAATCATGGATGTGTAACTGTCTAGGAAGATGGGGCTATTTACGTTTGCATCGTCCTGGACCTTTCGGAAGAGACTTATGGTTTTTTCCGACAGAAGTAAGAAGAAGTGGGGTATCCGGCTACACTTGGCAAGCTGGTCGCCGCCGTAAAGTAAGTTATCGATATCAACAAATTAGTAATTTTATGTGCTTTGCATAATGGGAAGTGAGAGGGTAGAATGATTTTACTCTCTCACTTTTTTATTTTTCAATATTAGAAGTAAGATTTTAATTGAAAATTTACAATTTTTCAGTTCTTATTGAAGTATAATTCAAATATTGGGTTGATTTTTAAAAATAATTGAGAGTGAGGGAATGTAATGTCAATTAAAAATAAGGTTGGCCGAAAAATAGAAGATGGCATTAATTTAGCTTCTGCTCAGTTTAAAGAAGATGCATATGAAATTTATAAAGAGTCACGAAAAATGCAACCTATATTATTTGTAAATGAAGTTGAAATCGGTAAAGAATGGCTCATTACAAGATATGAAGATGCTCTGCCACTTTTAAAAGATAATCGTTTAAAAAAAGATATGGCAAATGTGTTTTCTCAAGATACAAAGAACATGTATCTTTCTGTTGACAATAGTGATCATTTAACAACGCACATGTTAAATTCAGATCCACCTAATCACAGTCGTTTACGATCTTTAGTTCAAAAAGCTTTTACAACGAAGATGATTACACAATTAGACGGAAGAATTCAGAGAATAGCGGATGATTTAATAAGTGAGATAGAGCGAAAAGGTACATTAAATCTTGTGGATGATTATTCATTCCCATTACCAATCATTGTAATAAGTGATATGCTTGGCATTCCAAAAGAGGATCAAGCAAAATTTAGAATTTGGTCTCATGCTGTCATTGCATCGCCAGAAACACATGAAGAAATAAAAGAAACCGAAAAACAACTATCTGAGTTTATTACATATCTTCAATATATAGTTGATGTAAAACGAAAAGATCCAAAAGAAGATTTGGTTAGTGCGCTAATCCTTGCGGAAAATGAAGGGCATAAACTTAGTGCTCCAGAGCTATATTCAATGATAATGTTACTAATCGTAGCAGGACATGAGACAACAGTGAATTTAATTACGAATACGGTATTAGCACTTCTTGAAAATCCAAATCAATTACAGTTATTAAAAGATAATCCAAAATTAATTGATTCTGCAATTGAAGAAGGATTGCGTTATTATTCTCCAGTTGAGGTTACAACTGCAAGATGGGCAGCTGAGCCTTTTCAGATTCACGAACAAACAATCCAAAAAGGGGATATGATTGTCATTGCATTAGCTTCGGCAAACCGCGATGAAACAGTATTTGAAAACCCAGAAGTATTTGATATTACTCGGGAGAATAATCGTCATATTGCCTTTGGGCATGGTAGCCATTTCTGCTTAGGCGCTCCACTTGCTAGGTTAGAAGCAAAGATAGCTATTACTACGCTGTTAAAACGCATGCCTGAACTACAAATAAAAGGCAATCGTCAAGACATTAAATGGCAAGGTAATTATTTAATGCGTTCTTTAGAGGAATTACCATTAACATTCTAGAATATTTATTTTTAGACATGCATACATAGAAAATGATTTACATAGAGTATGTATGTGTTATTTAAATTCGAAACGGAAGGGTGAAAACATCCCAATGATCAACTAATTCTATTTGTAAGAGATCTTCGTTAAAAAACGAAATATTCTTCTGAATAGGATTAGTATGTGCATGTATAGAAAAGGGATGTGTTTCGCACTGCGAATATATAGTCTTTTCATATGATTTGTGCTGCCTCCTGTTCAGAACACGAAATAGGAGGCTTTTTTATGTCGACGACTGCAGAAACGAAACAAAATCATGGGGTATCACAAGTATTAAAAAATCGATTTGTGCAAGGGATTCTAGCATCAGCATTATTTTTACAAGTTGGAATTTGGGTTCGTAACTTTGCGATATTACTGTATGTAATGGAAATGACGAAAGGTGATGCTTTTGCTATTTCAATGATTTCGGTTGCTGAATTTGCTCCCATTTTTATTTTCTCATTCATTGGTGGAACTTTTGCTGATAGGTGGAAGCCAAAGAAGACAATGATATGGTGTGAGACGTTAAGTTCTATTTCCGTATTCGCTGTATTAATTACTCTTATGTTTGGAACGTGGAAAATCGTGTTTTTTGTGACGCTTATTTCTGCAATCCTTTCGCAGTTTTCTCAACCATCTGGTATGAAGTTGTTTAAACAGCATTTATCAACGGAACAAATTCAATTAGCGATGTCTATATATCAAACAATATTTGCGATTTTTATGGTGTTAGGACCGATTCTTGGAACATTTATTTTTCATAGTTTTGGAATTTATATTTCAATCATCATAACAGGTATCGCTTTTTTACTTGCAGCAGCTGTGTTGTTATTTCTTCCGAAAGATCTTGAGAATGATAATGAGAAGAAAGAAATTACGCTGTTACAGGAAATGCTGGATGGTATTAAATATGTAAAAAAGAAAAAAGCATTAACTTTGCTAGGGTTTTGTTTTATGGCAGCAGGACTAGGTATAGGTTTAATTCAGCCACTAGGCATATTTATTGTGACTGAGCAGCTAGGGTTATCAAAAGAGAGTTTACAATGGTTACTAACAGTAAATGGTGCGGGGATGATTGTTGGCGGAGCTCTAGCGATGGTATTTGCGAAAAACGTTGCTCCACAAAAAATGTTAATTGTAGGTATGCTCGGTCAGGCAATTGGAATTGGTATTATAGGCTACTCTACAAATTTATGGGTGACACTTACAGCACAACTTTTTAGTGGTTTAGCCCTACCGTGTATTCAAATAGGGATAAATACACTTATTATACAAAATAGTGATACGGATTTTATTGGTCGAGTAAATGGCATTTTAAGTCCACTATTCACCGGTTCAATGGTAGTAACGATGAGTATAGCTGGTTCATTAAAGGAGATGTTCTCATTAGGTACGATGTATGAGGGGACGGCTCTACTATTTGTTATTGGATTATTGTTTATTTTACCTATATACAATTTAAAGCCAGTAATAGCAGTAGAAAGTGAAATGAATGGTAAAGGAAGTGCTGTGCAACATGAATCCTAATCCAAATATTAAATACCCTATTGAAGGAAATCAAAACGTTCATTTTATAAAAAATACAATAACGAAATCTAATATACTTGTTGGTGACTATTCTTATTATGATGCGAAAGATGGAGAAACATTTGAAGATCGAGTATTATATCATTATGAATTTATTGGAGATAGGCTTACCATTGGAAAGTTTTGTTGTATTGCAAATGGAGTTACCTTTATTATGAACGGAGCGAATCACCGGATGGATGGATTTTCGGCATATCCATTTAATATATTTGGAAATGGGTGGGAGAAGTATACACCTAGTTTGTCTGATTTACCTTACAAAGGTGATACAGTTATAGGAAATGACGTTTGGATTGGTATGGATACAACTATTATGCCCGGAATAAAAATAGGGGATGGTGCAATCATTGCAGCTAAATCTGTTGTGACTAGAGACGTCGCACCATATACAATTGTTGGCGGAAACCCTGCAAATAAAATAAAGGAACGATTTACAAATACAATAATAGAAGAATTATTGCAAATTCAATGGTGGCAATTTGATATTGAAAAAATAACTGAAAATATAGATGCTATTGTACAAGGAGATATTGAACCATTAAGAAAGTTAAAAAGGCAATAAAAAATGCATGACAAAGAGTATCATACCTCCGAATTTTGTTAATGATAATAGAACAAGGAGGTGTGATACTATGGCACAAGACGTTTTATGTGAAGTAAACAACTGTAAATTTTGGGCTAACGGCAATAAATGTAGTGCAGATGCAATTTATGTAGTAAGTCATAAAGGTAAACATGCATCTACAACTGAAGAAACAGATTGTAAAACTTTTGATCCAGAAGTATAAATTTTTGAAGGGTAGCCAAATCGTGGTTGCCCTTTTATTAATTATAGTATTGATAATAAATCTCATTTTCATTCATTGTTTTTAACTTTTCTTTTTATTTTTTCATATTTTCTTCATAAGTGATGCAATCCAGAGCAATTCATGTTCAATACGTGATTTACTAAATTCAATGACTTCTGTAATAAAAGATGAGCTAACATGTAAAGATTGAATAGCAGTAAGTTGTTTATGTAGTACGTCTTGGCGTATTGTTAAAATTTCTTTTCTAGCTTCGTAATCAAGTTTTTCAAATAGCGCGATACGCACAAGAAACTCAGCGTTATTTGTCGCAATCTTTTCGGGAAACTCTCTTAACATTTCAGAAAAAATTTCTTCTCCTGTTTCAGTTATGTCGTACATATTTCGGTTTGGCTTTCCGACTTGTTTATGTATTTTTTTCGTTATAGCGCCCATATTTTCGAAGCGCCGAAGAGCGGGATACAGTGTATTATGATTTAATTCGAAATTCTCACCTAACCGATTTTGAACATTTTTCTTTATTTCATATCCATGTTTTGGTCCAGTCGTTAATTCTGCTAGTAATAAAATGTCAACGTACATAAAAATCCCCCTTATATATTTCTCAAGTTCTCCAATGAAAAATCTCCTTTAACATATGTTAAAATAACATATGTTAAATTATACAACTTTGAACTACCGACCTATCACTTTTATTGTAAAAGAAAAGGGAGGAAAGAACTATGGCTTCGCCTGAAAATGTGATTTTAGTTCATGAAATTTCAAAGCTGAAAACAAAAGAAGAATTGTGGAATCCGTATGAGTGGTATGAATTTATGAGGGATAACCATCCGGTTCATTATGATGAGGAGCAGGATGTATGGAATGTTTTTTTATACGATGATGTAAATCGAGTTTTATCGGATTATCGCTTATTTTCCAGTAGAAGGGAACGAAGACAATTCGCAATCCCACCTTTAGAAACTAGAATAAATATAAATTCTACTGATCCACCAGAACATCGCAATGTACGTTCTATTGTTTCTAAAGCATTTACTCCAAGAAGTTTAGAACAATGGAAACCTCGAATACAGGCTATCGCAAATGAACTTGTACAACATATCAGAAAATATAGTGAGGTTAATATCGTTGAAGAGTTTGCTGTAGCTTTACCTGTTACCGTCATATCCGATTTATTAGGAGTACCAACAACGGATCGTAAAAAAATTAAAGAATGGTCTGATATTTTATTTATGCCGTATAGTAAAGAAAGATTTAATGATTTGGATGTAGAAAAAGGAATTGCGTTGAATGAATTTAAAACATACCTTCTTCCAATTGTCCAAGAGAAAAGATATCATTTAACCGACGATATTATTTCAGATTTAATACGAGCTGAATATGAAGGCGAAAGATTAACCGATGAAGAAATAGTTACTTTTTCTTTAGGTTTATTAGCGGCAGGTAATGAAACAACTACAAATTTAATTATTAACAGCTTTTATTGCTTTTTAGTAGATTCACCTGGAATATATGAAGAGTTAAGAAAAGAACCTACGTTAATTTCAAAAGCGATTGAGGAAGTTTTACGCTATCGCTTTCCCATTACATTAGCTAGGAGGATTACAGCGGACACAAATATATTTGGACCTTTTATGAAAAAGGATCAAATGATTGTTGCGTGGGTTAGTGCAGCAAATTTAGATGAGAAAAAGTTCTTACAAGCTTCTAAATTTAATTTACACAGAATAGGAAATGAAAAGCATTTAACCTTTGGTAAAGGTCCTCATTTTTGCTTAGGGGCGCCACTTGCACGTTTAGAAGCTGAGATTGCATTAACTACCTTTATAAATGCCTTTGAAAAAATAGAGTTATCTCCATCGTTCAATTTAGAAAAATGTATATTAGAAAATGAACAAACATTAAAATACTTACCTATTCTTTTGAAAACTAGGTAAAACGTTCAGCAAGGTACAAAATTACTGTACCTTGTTTTTTTATTTCTCAATTGTAAATTTTTAGTGGTCTATTTAGTATGGAAGTGTGTGAAAGAAGAGTGGAGGAGGATGCTTATGTTAACGTGTAATGGAAGTAAAACGTTTCAAACATTTATTAAAGCTGTAACGGATTTAATTGATAGTAATTTATTAGAAGATCAAATTGTTTGTGCGATTGAAAAATTACTAGAAGAACTTTTAGAAAAAAAAACATGGCTTCCGCTAGAAAAACAGAAGGCGAATTCGGCTCAATATGCACGACACTTGTTATATGAAGATCCTTTAAAGCGATTTGAAGTATTAGCTCTTGTATGGAAAGATGGACAATCTACACCTTTACATGATCATGATGGTACATGGGGAGTAGAAGGCGTTTTTTCAGGAAGGATAGTGGTGCAGAACTTTATACAAACTAAGCAGCTTGAAAATTCACTTGTTTATTTAACCCATACAGGAAATCTTTATTTGGGAGAAGGAGAAACAGATAAAGTCATTCCACCAGCTGATTGTCATATTCTTAAAATAGCTGAATGCGAAAGCGTTGTCACGATTCATATTTACGGAAAACGTTTAGAAAAGTTTAAAGTATATGTCCCAACTGAAGAAAAGAATGTGTATATGTGTGAGACAAAATATATTAGTTATAGTTCATAGTTTAAAATCAAAAGCTTTTCTTTAAAGAGAAAAGCTTTTGATTTTATTTTTAATTATTTCTTGACCTGAAACGCTTTTCATAAATTATAAATAAGAAGTACTTAACGAGCTCAATATGAAAACGATACCTTTTTGTTAAATAGATCTCGTGTATTTATAGAAAGTGGTGAAGAAATAATGAAATTAATAGCAATTGACTTAGATGGAACCCTTCTTTCCGGTAATAAAATGATAAGTAAAGAAAATGCAGAAGCAATTCGAAAATGTCAGGAAGCAGGCCATGTTGTAGCTATTTGTACAGGACGTTCTATCGTTGATATTGAACGATTATTGTTAGAAGTTAATTTAGAGTGTCCAATTATTGCGGAAAATGGTGCCCTTATTTATAAAGATAAGAAAATGATGAAGAGATATCCAATTCAAAATATGCAGGCACTTGAGATTGTGAACTATCTTGAAGAGAATGGCTTATATTATCAGCTTTATACTAATAAAGGTGTGTACGTACCGGATTATGGAGTAGAGAGTGTACGTAATGAAATCGAGTACGTGAAGAATTCGAATGAAAACTTCGACTTGAAAGAGTTAGAAACGATTGCTGCATTATATCTTGAGTATACAGCATTTCATAGTGCAGAAAGTTGTAAACCAATTGTAGAAACTGATATACATGTGCATAAGCTTTTACCATTTTCTTATGACATAGAAAAATTAAAAAAGTTAAAAGAAACGTTTCTGCATAATACTGATTTAGCAATTACATCTTCATATTGGCATAATTTAGAGATTAATCATCGAGATGCTCAAAAAGGAAATGGATTATATACTTTAGCAGAACACCTGAATATCCCAGTTGAAAATACTGTAGCGATAGGTGATGGGCTAAACGATGTTTCCATGATGGAGAAAGCAAGTATATCAATTGCAATGGGGAACGCAGTTGAAGAAATAAAAGTGATGTGTCAATACGAAACGTTAACAAATGAAGAACATGGTGTCGCACATGCTTTATATAAATATGTAATGTAATAAAAAAAGAAAAAAGAATCCAAATAGATTCTTTTTTCTTTTTATTAGGGGTAAGGTATTCTATGTGATTCATAGAAGCCTTATTACACCTCATTATATAGAATATATTGGAATAAATGTTTATATTTTTCATGAAAGTTGTGAAAAATTTGTGAACTATATGTTTATTGTATTTTTATACTGCTGCTAGCAGCGCGTAACACTCCCATATTATTTTCTGTTTTTAATTGAAAAATAGAATTTGTTCGAATAATTATTCTATAGCTATATACCTAGGAGCACTTTCTTCGTATAATGAAGAAGTATGAATTTTGAATTTGTATAAATTTTACATATAGAGGTGGAAAAGGAATGAATGCGCGGCTAATGGAACTTATTGATGTGAGTACAATAGAAACCATGGCAGAACAATTTTATAAATTAACCAACATATCACATCAACTTCTTGATGCTGAAAACGAATGTATATTTTCATTTGGAATTAATGAAATGAAAGTATGTAAACTTCCCAAAATCGAAATCCCCCTTTTCTTATACCATCAATATTTAGGATCTTTTGTTGTATGGTCCAAACGAAGCGAAATTTTCAATTGCCAAAAATATTTTGAAATGCTTTCTAACCTCATTATAGCTGGGGTAAAAAAAGCAGTTCAAAGTAAAAATAGATCGTTACTTTCTCGAAAAGAGGAAGAACTACATACAATCTTACAAAACATGCCTGTTATGGTTGATGCGCTTGACTATAATGGAGATTTTGTTTTGTGGAATCGAGAATGCGAGATTGTAACAGGTTATACTGCAGAAGAAATAATTGGGAATCCAAACGCTCTTCAATTACTGTATCCTGACCATAATTATCGCCATCAAATACAAAATAAATTTTTGACTCGTGGAAAAAATTTTAGAGATTGGGAAATGAGTTTAACATGTAAAAATGGTGAAATTAAAACGATAATGTGGTCCAATATATCTGAGCAGTTTCCTGTAACAGGATTTAGTTACTGGGCTGTTGGGGTAGATATTACACATTTAAAAGCGATAGAAGGGCAATTAAAACAACAAACGTCTGAATTAGAATTAATTTTTAAAGCTTTACCAGATTTATGTTTTTTAACAGAAGACGATGGGACAATTATAGATTATAAAGCAGGATCTCCTACAAAATTTTACGTACCCGCAGAAGCTTTTATGGGAAAAAAGTTTTACGAAATATTACCGTCTCCAGTAGCACAGCAATTTCAAGAAGCAATTCGCCAATTGAAAGAAGAAGGAAAGAATGTAATTGTAGAATATCCTCTAACAATTAATGGAAGCATCGATTTCTTTGAAGCTAGATGTTTACCATTATTACAAGATAAAATTATGATCATTGTCCGCGATATTACAGAGCGGAAAAAGGCAGAAGAATTGCTAAATAAATCAGATACACTTGCAGCAATTGGACAATTAGCAGCTGGTGTGGCTCACGAAGTGAGGAACCCACTAACGGTAATAAAAGGGTTTATTCAATTATTCCAAATCAACAAAGAAGATCAAGAAAGATATTTTGACCTTATGCTTTCTGAAATCGAGAGAATTGAAGTGATCCTTCAAGAGTTTTTATCGATTGCTAAAACAGATGAAATCCCAACTGAAAAGAAAAATATTTATCAAGTATTTAAAAATGTTGTTTCTTTAATGAACACAAAAGCAATTATGACGAATATTCAAGTTGAGTTATTTGCAGATTCCGACGAACTAACTATTGAATGCTCAGAAAATCAATTGAAACAAGTATTTATTAATATTTTGCAAAATTCAATTGAAGCAATGCTAGATGGCGGGAAAATTTCAATCCATATAAAAAAAATACATAAAAAAGGTGTCATTATTAGTGTAATAGATGAAGGAATAGGAATACCTGAAGAAAGAATTAAAAGATTAGGTGAACCTTTCTATAGTACGAAAGAAAAAGGTACCGGTATTGGATTGATGTTAAGTTATAAAATAATTGAAGGTCATCAAGGAACAATAAGTATAATGAGTGAGGTTGGCGTCGGGACAACTGTAACTATTTACTTGCCGAAAATTCAGAGTAAACAATCTCTATCAAATTGTGATGATAGATGTATTTCAATACGTTCTAATATTAACTCCTAAAATACTTAATACCCAATAACAAAGCTAAGCTTTTGTTATTGGGTATTTTTATATTTAATTTAGTAAACTTTACCTTTTCTTTATGTTTGTTTTAATTTCTATTAAGTTTTAAACGTTATATTAATATGCGTACAAAGTAATGTATGGAAATTGTACATTATTTTTAATATAGAAAGCTTAAAATTATTGAAAATGTTGTAAGGAGGAGATTATGACAAGGTGAAAAAGAAAGAGAAAAAGAGTGTTAGAGCAATACCGATGAGGTTAAATATTTTATTCTTTTGTGTATTTTTATTATTTTCTGCCATGATTATACAGTTAGGTAAAGTTCAAATTTTCGATGGAGAAACATATAAGAATGAAGTAGAAAAAAGAGAGAATGCAACGGTTAATCTTACAGTACCACGCGGCAAAATTTATGACCGTGAAGGTAATCCAGTTGTTGACAATAAGTCTTTACGTACGATTACATATACAAAGGTGAAAGGTGTAAAAGCGGAAGAAATGTTAAAAACCGCAAGACAACTTGCAGCAATAATTGAAATGCCGCAAGAAGATATTGATAAGTTAACCGAGACTGATAAGAAAGATTTTTGGATGCAATTAAATCCAAAACTTACTCAAAATTTAGTATCTAAAAAAGAAATAGATAAGTTTAGAGAAAAGGATATTAATGGAAAAGATCTAGACAAAAAAATAGAAGAGTTAAAAAGAAAGCGCATCACAGATAAAAATCTTCAAGAATTAACAGCCACAGATATAGAAGTGTTAGCTATTAAAAGTAAAATGACTTCAGGTTATCAAATGGCACCTCAAATTATTAAAAAAGATGTTAGTGAAAAGGAATATACTGTGATTAGTGAAAATTTAGCAAATCTCCCAGGTGTAGACGCATCAGTTGATTGGGAAAGGCTCTATGTAAATGATGGCTTATTCCGTTCAGTTCTTGGAAATGTTTCGAATGCTGATGAAGGATTACCACGTGAACGATTAGATTATTATTTAGTGCGTGAGTATAGCCGGAATGATCGTGTTGGGAAAAGTTACATCGAACAGCAATACGAAGATGTGCTTCATGGTACGAAAAAAGAAGTAAGAAGTATTGCTGATAAACAAGGTAATACAATTAGAACGGAAACAGTTTCTGAAGGAAAAAGCGGCAAGAATTTAACTTTAACAATAGATATGGAATTACAGAAAAAAGTAGAAGAGAGCATAGAAAAAATATTAAAGGCCTATAAAGGTTCAGAATCGATGTTGGACCGTGCTTTCGTTGTAATGATAAATCCGAAAAATGGTCAAGTATTATCAATGGCAGGGAAAAAATTAGTAGAAAAAGATGGGAAAACAGAAGTTGAAGATTATGCTTTAGGTACGATGACAAGTTCATATGAGCTTGGATCAACTGTTAAAGGTGCGACAATATTGACTGGTTTCGAAACGAAAGCTATAACACCAGGTACTTACTTTTATGATGCGCCTATGAAGTTTAAAGGAACTAAGGAGAAAAAGTCTTGGAAAGATTTCGGGAATATTGATGATCTAAGAGCTTTACAAGTTTCTTCTAACGTTTATATGTTTAATACAGCATTAAAAATTGCAGGTGTGGATTATGTTAGAAATAGTTCACTAGATATTAAACAAGAATACTTTGATAAAATGAGATATTATTTCAGGCAATTTGGTTTAGGTGTTCCAACGGGTATTGATTTACCTAATGAAACAGCTGGACAAATTGGGAGAAAAGATAATCAACCGGGTTTCTTATTAGACTTTTCTATTGGCCAGTATGATACGTATACACCACTTCAGCTTGCACAGTACATTGCTACTATTGCAAATGGTGGTTATCGTATGAAGCCACAAATTGTTCAAGAGATTAGAGAACAAACTGCGCAAAAAGATGAAATCGGTAAAGTGGTTCATTCATTAGAACCAGTTGTTTTAAATAGAGTAGATATGAAAGAAGATTACATAAATCAAGTAAAAGAAGGATTTAGGAGAGTATTCCAGGAAGGAGATGGAACGGGAGTAAGGGCGTTCCAAAAAGCACCATATAAACCAGCCGGTAAAACAGGGACAGCACAGACAGTATATGGTGGAGAAAGTGACATAGGTAGAAATGATAAAGGTGAACGTATAAAATGTTATAATTTAACATTAGCAGGATATGCGCCATATGACGATCCAGAAGTAGCATTTTCTGTTGTTGTGCCATGGGTTATAAATGATAAATCAGGTATTAACTCTGATATTGGAAAAGATGTTTTAGATGCTTATTTTGATTTAAAAAATAAGCGATTAACTGGCGAAGCACCAAAAATAGATGACTCTAAAGAAAATTAAAATATACGAAACGTCTCTAGCAATTATATGAACTAGAGACGTTTTTTACATACGAATAGATTAGAAATGAGGTATCTATGAAGCAATTGATTCTAAAAGATTGGAGAAAAATATGTAGCTATATTTTAATTATAATAGGAATTATTTTTATTAATAAGTTATTTTTATTTTGTATGGTAGAAGGAATTTCGATGCAACCTACTTTGAATGAGAATAATCGCATACTAGTTAATAAGGCTAGCATCTATTTTTCTTCTTTTCATCATGGTGATGTTGTAATAATAAAAAAAGAAGACTCGCCTACATACTACGTGAAACGAATTATTGGATTACCAGGGAATAACATACAATTAAGAGACGATGAGGTATATATTAACGGTAAAAAGCGTGATGAGTCGTATATACAGTTAGATATGTCACAAGTATCAAATCGTTTTTCAAACTGTAGAGAAATGAAAGTTCCTACGCATAAATTATTTGTGTTAGGTGATAATCGAAATCATAGTAAAGATAGTAGGAATACGCTTGGACTAATTGATGAGTCAAATATAATAGGTAAAGTGAAAATGGTATATTATCCATTTGATCAAATAAAATGGTTAAAATAATTCTATTAGATATGCACGTTTTATAAAATAAATCATATATTGATAGCATAGGACAAGCAGAAAAGCTTATCCTAACCTCACAGAACACTCCTTATCACAGTTAGGCATCTACATTTTATGTAGATGCCTTTTTCAATGTCTGATAATTATTTATCAACCTAAAGTAGTAAGTATATTGGGACTATTAAGGGAAGATTGCTTGTAATAATAACAGTACGATTAATAAGAAGATTGAATTGTAAGGAGTGAGAAATAAGTGATGAATATTTTAATAGTTAATTTCCCTGCAGAGGGACATGTAAATCCTACATTAAGTTTAGTAAAGGCTTTTACTGAAAGAGGTGATAACGTACACTATATTACAACGGAAAGCTTTAAGGAAAGGCTTGAAGTTTTGGGAGCCATTGTACATACTCATCCGGATTTATTAAAGGAGATTTCTATTGATAATGAAACTTCATATGGATTAAAATCTTTCTTTCATGTACATGTTCAAACTTCTTTATACATATTAGAAATTACGAAACGATTATGTAAAAGCATTAATTTTGATTTCATAGTTTATGATATATTTGGTGCTGGAGAGTTAGTAAAGGAATATTTACAAGTTCCAGGCATAGTTTCCTCTCCTATATTTTTAATTCCACCAGTATTATTGGAAACCTTGCCTTTTCATCCAAATGCAGAAATACAATTCCAACCCGATGAACTCTCTGAAAAGTTACTGTATCAAATGGAACATGAATTTGGAGTAAAGCCCAAAAATAATCTTCAATTTATGCATAATAAGGGAGATATTAGTCTCGTGTATACAAGTCGTTATTTTCAACCTAATAGCGATTCGTTCGGAGAAAACAATGTTTTTATTGGGCCGAGTATTATAAAGCGCAAAACAAATGTAAAGTTTCCACTTGAATTGCTTTCAAAAAAGAAAGTTATTTATATTTCAATGGGAACACTTCTTGAAGGGCTCGAACCATTTTTTAATACTTGTATTGACGCTTTTTCAAATTTCGAAGGGATTGTAGTAATGGCGATTGGTGATAGAAATGATATTTCAAAAATTAAGCAAGCGCCAGACAACTTTATTATAACCCCTTACGTACCTCAATCAGAAATATTAAGTGAAGCAGATGTTTTTATTACACATGGTGGAATGAATAGTGTGCACGATGCAATCCATTATAATGTCCCATTTGTGATAATACCGCATGATAAAGATCAACCTATGATAGCGCAAAGATTAACTGAGCTGGAGGCAGCACATAGATTATTGAAAGAGCATGTTAATGTGCAAACTTTAAAAAAGGCGGTAACAGACGTTCTTTCAAATGAAAAGTATAAACATGGCATTCGAAAACTGAATGAAAGTTTTTTAGAGTGTGGTGGTTCCAAAAGAGCCATTGCAGTTATTGATGCTCTTTTAAATAAATAGTTCGGATAATATAAAAGCATAGAGGCTCTACCTGTATGCTTTTATATTATTATCCAGCAAATTGTACAGCAGTATTCGCATGTAAATAAGCAGTATCAAAAACAGGAACAGATAGATCATTTTGGGAAATGAGCAAAGGAATTTCCGTACAGCCAAGTAGAATTCCTTCAGCACCATTATTAATTAATGAATTGGTAATTTGTATTAGTTTTTCTTTTGATGTTTCTGAAATAATTCCTCTACTTAATTCATTTAATATGACGTGATGGATAAAAGTTCTTTCCTCGTCATTTGGGATGATTGTCTCAATGTTATATTTTGCTAGTCGTGATGTATAAAAATCTTGTTCCATCGTTTGTTTCGTTCCTAATAATCCGATCCGTTTTATATTCTGTTCTACCATTTCTTTAGCACTTACATCACCGATATGAAGAAGTGGGATTGATATTGCTTGCTCTACTTCCTCAGCAAATAGATGTACAGTATTAGAACACATTAGTAAACATTCAGCTCCAGAGTGTTCTACTTTTTTTGCTACTGCGACTAATTCATTTTTCACTTCTTCATATTGATGATTTTGTAATAATGTAGTTACTTCACCAAAGTCCATACTATATAAAACAAGCTTCGCATTTTGATCATATTTAGAGAGAGTCAGTGTATTAATGTGTTTATAGTACAACGATGTTGATTCCCAACTTAGTCCGCCAATTAACCCAATTACTTTCATCATGTATTCCTCCCGTAACAATTTTGAATTTATTATTTCATAATTCCGATAAGAATACAATGATTTAAGCGAACTATTTATCGAAAAATGAAAATAGTAAGAAAAGTATTGAAATTATTTATTGTTAGTGCCATAATACAGATTACAAATACATACTTATCCAGAGAGGTAGAGGGAACGGCCCTTTGAAGCCTCAGCAACCCCTATGTAATTACATAGGAAGGTGCTAATTCCGCAGAGGACACTATGTGTCTTTTGAAAGATAAGGGGATTCTTGTACGTGAAAGAAAATGACCTCTTATTAAAGAGGTCATTTTTTGTTGTATAGAAAGGAAGTGTCGATGCATAATTCATTTTCAAAATAAATATAGAGTATTAAAAGTTGAATAATACGAGAGGGGAATTGTAATGAACAAATTAACGACAAAGCTAGTAGTAGCTATTGGAATTGGAGCAGCGCTATACGGGGTATTAGGGCTTTGGGGATTTTCTATCGCACCGAATACATTTATTAAACCCGCATTGGCTATTTTAACAGTTTTTGGAGCGTTATTTGGCCCGGTAGCAGGGCTTTTAATAGGACTCATCGGTCATACCGTTACAGATACGATCGCTGGTTGGGGTATTTGGTGGGGATGGGTTATTAGTTCAGGTATTATTGGTTTTGCAATGGGACTCATACAAAAAAGATTTGGTTTTAGTGTAAAACATGGAACGTATAATAACCGTGATATTTCTTATTTTGCAATTGCAGGGTTAATTGGTATTGTCATAGCTATTATATTTGCTGGAGCATTCGATATTATTGTGATGGGAGAACCGTTTGACAAAATAGTTATACAAGTACTAGGCGCAACAATTGCAGACGTTATCGTATTTTTAGTTCTTGGCTTACCAATCACGATCGGCTTAGCGAAATCAAATAAGAAACATACACATTTAAAAATTGAAAAGTAGGGATGAATACATGCAACCAATTATTTCTTTTGAACAATTTACCTTTCAATATAGGCATGCTACGCAGCCTACTTTGAAAAATATTACATTTCAAATATATCCTGGGGAAAAGGTACTTATCGCTGGACGAAGTGGTTCAGGTAAGTCAACATTAGCTCATTGTATAAATGGGCTAATCCCATTTTCTTACGAAGGGATAAGTACCGGTAACATTTTAATAGCTGGAAAGGATCCGAGAAAAGATAGTGTTTTTGAACAGAGTAAACACGTAGGGACAATATTACAAGATCAAGATGCACAATTTATAGGCCTTACTGTCGAAGAGGATGTAGCATTTGCATTAGAAAACGATTGTGTAAATCAAATAGAAATGAGAAAGATTGTTACGGATTCTTTAAAAAAGGTAAGCATGCAGGACTTTCATACACAAAGTCCACATGAGTTATCAGGAGGTCAAAAACAGACAGTCTCTCTTGCAGGTCTGCTAACGACAAATGCAGATATATTATTATTTGATGAACCGTTAGCTAATTTGGATCCTGCATGTAGTTTGAATACAATAGAACTCATTAAAAATATACATGAGAAATATAATAAAACAATTGTAATTATTGAACATCGAATAGAAGAAATTTTAAACCTTGATTTAGATAAAATTATTTTAATAGATGAGGGAGAAGTTATTGCCGTTGGTTCACCGGATAGTATTTTAAATTCTGATATATTACCAAATATCGGACTAAGAGAACCTATTTATATAGAGGCGCTAAAGAAATTAAATTTTGATAGTAATAATGTTAAGGTATTTCCAATTGAAAATCTTCGTAATGCAGGCGTTCATAGCCTATTAAAGAACTGGATGCATAAGCAAGTTTCATCAAAAAACAAATATATTAAAAAAGTTTTATGCAAGATAGAAAATTTATCATTTACGTACAATAACAAACATACAGCCTTAGAAGATATCAACCTTTCAATAGGAGAGGGAGAAATAATAGCCTTATTGGGTCATAATGGAGCAGGGAAATCGACATTAGCTCATACTCTTATAGGAATAAATAAAACAAAGAATGGGAGAATAACATTCGATGGAGAAAATATAAATTGTTGGTCTATTCGTAAACGCGGGGAAGTTATTTCTTACGTTATGCAAAACCCAAATCAAATGATTACACAGCCTACTGTTTTAGAAGAGGTTTCATATTCATTACAATTAAAAAAGGTTTCTAAAGATGAGATTGAGACAAGAGTCGAAAAAGCTTTAAGAATTTGTGGATTATATCCATTTCGTAACTGGCCAATTCAGGCATTAAGCTATGGACAAAAAAAGAGGCTTACTATTGCATCTGTACTTATAACAAACCCAAAACTTATTGTATTAGATGAGCCGACAGCTGGACAAGATTATTACCATTACAAACAGTTTATGTCGTTTATTAGAAAACTGGCTGAAAGGGGCATATCCTTTATTATTATCACACACGATATGAATCTTGCTTTAGAATATGCAGATCGAGCGGTAGTTCTGCATGAAGGGAAAATTATTGCGGACAATACTGTATCTGCTGTTTTAGGGGATCAAGGAACGTTACAAAGAGCTAATCTACGGGAGATTTCATTAATAAAACTAGCTAAATTAAGCGGGATTCCAACTCCAGAAACATTTGTGAAATTTTGTATGACACTTACTTTTTTATTTTTTGATTTTCGTATATTGCTAATTTTATTTATTGTTGGATGTATCGGCCTCTTAATTGCAAAAATTCAATTGCGTAAAATTATAGTTATTTTCAGCGTTATATTTACATTTAGTTTATTAAATTCCGTTATGATTCTTTTCATTACGCCCACCCATGGATCGGAATTAACGGGATCGTATACCTCTTTTTTTTATATAGGTTATGCAACAATTACATATGAAACTTTATTTTATGCAGCTACACTTTCATTGAAATATTTTACGTTATTACCATTTACACTTCTTTTTATTTGTACAACCCATCCAAGTGAATTTGTAAGTAGCTTAAATAAATTTGCTATTCCTTATAAAATTACATATGCAATAAATATTGCACTGCGTTATATACCAAGTATTCAATCTGAATATATAATCATTAGACACGCGCAGGAAGCAAGAGGTGTACCTTTTGAAAAAGGAGAAGCGAGCTTGTGGATTCGTATGAAAAACCGTGTTTTAATTTTTTTGCCGCTTATTATTCATTCATTAGAAAGGATTGATACTGTTTCAAATGCAATGGATTTAAGAGGTTTTGGAAAAAAGGATAAACGAACGTGGTACTATGCAAAAGACGCACAAAAGGAGGATTACATCACACTTTTTGTTGGTATTATCATTTTGATTATTGCAGTTTACTTAAAGCTGAATGTATTCCAAAGCTTCTGGTACCCATTTTAAAGCACTCTCAATAGAGTGCTTTTACTAATTTTTATGAAGACATGCTCAAAAAAGGGAGATATACATACTGTATAATACGAACCAGTTAAAATGATCAACTACCTATTAGTTTTCAAACCAAAAGGAGGAAAAAATATGAGTTTCGGCGGTTCTTGTGGTTTTGGTGGAGGTTTCGCTTTATTAGTTGTGTTATTTATTTTATTAATTATTGTTGGATGTAGCTGTTGGAGCTAAGGGTACTAATTTCTAATTAGTCTCTTCTAAATGTAAATTTAAAAAACATAGCAGATACTTTTTGTATCGAAATAAAAAAGGAGCCATTATGCTCCTTTTTTATTTATTATGCAACGTGCTCTCATTATTATATTTTGGGAATGTAATAGTTAAAGTAGTTCCTTTATTAACGATACTTCGGATTTTTAAACTGCCTCGCATCGTTTCAATAATTTTAACAGCAACCATCGTTCCTAAACCCGTACCTTTCGTTTTTGTACTAAAATATGGTTCGCCAAATCGATTAATTTGCTCTTGCGACATTCCAACTCCACTATCTTGAATCCTTATTATGACCTTATTATTGCTAACAGTTGCAGAAATAATTAGATTACCGCCACATGGCATTGCTTCTATACTGTTTTTTATTAAATTTAAAAAACATTGATGGAAGTGCTGTGTATTACCAATAATTGTTCCCTCTGAGAACTCTTTTGTAATATTAATAGTATTCATGTTACAAAAAGGCAACATCATATTAATAACTCGATTTAACTCGTGTTCCACTGAAATATGATCTAGTTTTTCGGAAGCCGGTTTGGCAAAAGTTAAGTAATCATCAATAATTGCTTGTGCACGATTTAACTCTTCAAGAATATGTTCAATATACTCATCTTTGGATTGTTGAGTTATATTGGGTGTTTTTAAAAGTTGTGTAAATCCTTTTACAACAGTCAATGGATTCCTTACTTCATGTGAAATACTTGCAGCGAGTTGGCTGACAATCTCCATTTTTTCAACTTTTATTAATTTTGATCGCATAAATATTGCATCTTTTAAAACCTCATTAAAATAGACCATAAATAATATTAAAATAGTTGGTAATAGAATGAAATAAATAATGTACAAATTATTCACTTCAAAATCTGATAGAGTTAAAACAATTACTGTTGTAAATATTGCAAGGAAAAAAGTTAAAAACATAGATGAAGTTACTTTTATTTTCCTATTGTATGTATTAAATTTTGAGGATGCGAATGCTGTAATTATTAACATCGTTCCATAAACAATGATTGTTAACAGGCTAAAACCATAAAACATAAAACGTATTATTAATAAAATCATGAGTAATGCAATACCGACTGGAAATCCACCATAAAGTGTACCAATTAAAAAGGGGATTTGTCTTAAATCGTGAATATAATTTTCATCCATATAGATGGGATACCGCATACATAAAATTAGTGGGATACTCGTACAAAGAATGATAAGTAGTTTCTTATATTTCTTCCCTAAGTACCCACTATCATAAATAAAATAAAAAACAAATATACTGCTTAAAATATAAAGAAGATTATTTAAAACATTTTGATTAATGTAAACAAAGTTCATAATACATGCCCCGTTATCCTGAATTTCAATCCCATATGTATTATACATTATAAAAGTACAAGTTTTACATGTACTTTTACAATGTATTTAGTTTTTATAGATTTTCAGTGTTATAGGCTTTTAACCATGCATTATTAAACTCTTCCATTGACGCATAGCGCTCACTACGATTTTCATTTACAGCACGGTATGCTACTTCATATAAGCCTTCACTAGCTTCCCATTTCATAAAGGAACGATCTTGCCCGCCACCTAGTAGTGCAAAAGCTATAGCCCCCATATTAAATACGTTTGTTTGTCCGTCTATTATAGAGTTAAGTTGAAACTCTTCAGGTGACATAAAACGAGATGACCCCCACATTCGTCCCATCTTATTTACATACGGTTTGTTACTGTATAAATCAATATCACAAATTTTTGTTTCATTAGTTTTAAAGTTGTACAAAATACTACCGTCATAAAAATCAATAGCTACATAGTTTTTGTGTTCAACGTAAGTATGGAAATTAAAAATAGAATTTAATGAAACTAGCCTGTTTTTAACGGATAATTTTTTATATTTATAAAATGGTGAGTTAGGATCATTATATTTTGCTGGGGGTGGGAAACTCCAGTGCGGGTGGAGACATTCACCGTCAAACCAATCAAAAATTAAAACATATCCATGTTGTACAGGGTAGTGATCAATTAAACTTATAAGAGAAACGTGTTTTAATTCATTGTATATAGTAACTGAGCTTTTTAATCTTTGTATAGCTTCATTTGTAGAAGCATTATATGCGAGTGTTTGTGCCCCTGCATATTTTATAAAGTTCTTTTTCCCATTCTTTTCAACACCAAAACTTATATTACCGGAATCTTGTTGGTCAAAAACCGCAAATACTGTACCTAGTTTTGTAAGCCAATCAAAATTATGATGTTTTTTTAGTTGGAATGTTATAGTATCTAACTGAATTTCAACTGGAATATCTTTCATAATTCACCTCAAATTTAATATAATTAAGTTGTCCATTACAGTATTCGACATATTTTGTAAAATCCCTATATTTATAAACTTAAATTTTATAAATATAATAATATATAGTTGTAAGGAGGAAAGCAAATGGATGGAAAAATCATAATTAAACCGTACCAACAATATTGGCATACAGAGTTTTTAAATGAAAAAAATAAACTTGTGCCGTTACTCCATGAAGAAATTATTGCTATTGAACATATAGGAAGCACAGCCGTAGAAGGGTTAGGGGCTAAACCTCTTATTGATATGATGATCGGCGTAACAAATTTACAAATTACCGAAAATTGGAGGGAAGCCCTAGAAGAAATTGGCTATGAATATGTTCCTAAAAAAACACCTAATTGGCGTTTTTTTAGAAAAGGTAAATGGAGAGCTGGTACCCACCATTTACATGTTTATATTTATAATAACGAGGAATGGAGGAACAACCTTTTATTTCGAGACTTTCTAATAAATCATGAGTGGGCACGTGAAGAATATAGAGTATTAAAAGAGATGCTTGCTGCTGCATATCCTTTTGATCGTGTTTCATATACAAATGCAAAAGCACCGTTTATTTGCAACATATTAGAATTGGCCAAAAAGGAGATAAATAAAATATAAGTAGTTTGCAGATTCTCATTTTATTTTAATCTTTCTCTCATGTTATTCTCTCTTTTACTTGATACACTGCTGATTATAGAGCTTTTGAGTCAAAAGGAGATTATATAAAATGGAGAAAATACTTAGAAATAAATATTTCCATATATATGTTAAAATAATCGGTATTACTATTATTGTTTGTAGTGTAGAATTGCTATTTATTAATGTTTTGTACGGGAATGTATTAAATGTACAATGGCTAAATAAGAAATTAGGTTCTTTAGGTGAATACGGGGTAATTATAGCTGCATCATTATGGTTCTTACGTCATATATGGTTATTTTTAAAGAAGAAACATATTCACAGATTTAAAATAATTAAAGAGCTATATCTTTTTATAAAACATTTTCACGTATTAATTGGATACGCTGTAATAGCTGTTGCGACTACTCACGGTGTTTACTTTTTAATAAAAGGAAGTCGGCATATTATGCTAGTATACAGTGGTATATTTTCTCTTTTAACCTTAATAGCATTAGGGATTGCGGGATTTGTTTTACAACAAACTAATAAGAAAACGAAATTGATAATGTATCGAAAAACACATCAAATCGTTGCAATTATATTCGGAATAGAATTACTTATTCATTTAATCGTATAGGAGGAAGTATCGTTGCAACATATACTAATTATTGAGGATGAGGAAAGCTTAGCAGATTTTTTAGAATTAGAATTAAAGTATGAAGGATATATAGTAGATATACAACTTGATGGAAGAAAGGGATTAGAAGCAGCACTTGAAAAGAATTACGATCTCATATTACTTGATTTAATGTTACCAGGATTAAACGGACTGGAAGTATGTCGTCGACTAAGAGCAACTAAAAGTACACCTATTATTATGTTGACTGCTCGTGATAGTATTATGGACCGTGTGACAGGGTTAGATAGTGGAGCTGATGATTATCTTCCAAAACCGTTTGCAATTGAAGAACTTTTAGCACGTATGAGAGTGATTTTTAGGAGAGAAGAAAATACAGAGCAAAAGCACGCATCATTTCTTTCGTTTAAAGATCTACAGCTTCAGATTGAATCTCGAACTATAACTAAAGGAAATGAAGAAATTGAACTTACAAATAAAGAATTCGAGCTACTGCTTATGTTTATGAAAAATATTAATCGAGTTCTTACCCGTGATATTTTACTGGACCAAGTATGGGGTTATGATGCAATGGTTGAGACGAATATAGTCGATGTATATGTTCGTTATTTACGTAATAAGTTACATAGTGTGGATAAGGAGGAGTATATCCAAACAGTCCGCGGTGCTGGATATATAATGAAATGATAAAAAACATTGTGTACCGAATTCGAAATTTACCTATAAAGTGGAAATTAACACTTTGGTCCACTACACTAGTATTCATTTTGTTTATTTTGTATAGCACGTTACAATTCATTGTAATTAATAAGTGGACTATAGATTATGAACAGAAACAAATAAACAGACAATTGACAGAAATAGCGGCATATTTTCAAGATAAAAACGAAACGCTCTCGAGCAAAACATTTGAAAATAGTAAAGAATTTCTAAATAATATGATTGATAAACATCAAATGATTCGTATTATCGGAAATGATGGAAAGCCCATTGTTACTGTTTCTCGAGATTTTAATGAAGCTTGGATAAAACCAAAACAGGTTACTCAAGATGAATCCTTAATAAAAAGACATATAGAAGATCGAATATTAGTTGAGCGCATACCAATTCAAACAAAAAAATTCACGGGAACTATTGAACTTACGAAAAACTTAGAGACATTTGATCATTTATTAAAAATTATCTTAGTGGTAATGGTCTTTGCAGGGATATGTGGATTAGTGTTTAGTTTTTTAGGTGGAATACTTATAACGAAAAAGCTTTTATCAAGTGTTCAAAACATAACGGATACGATGAAGCGTATTAAGAAAAACGGACTAAATGAAAGAGTTCCAGTACGAGAAAATAATGATGAACTCGCAAAATTATCGATTCTTTTTAATGAAATGATGGATGAAGTGGAAACTTCTTTTACACAGCAAAAACAGTTTGTAGAAGACGCATCGCATGAATTAAGAACACCATTAACAATTATTCAAGGGCACTTATCAATGCTGAATCGATGGGGGAAAAATGATCCAGCTATATTGGATAAATCTCTTCAATCCAGTTTAAAAGAAGTAGATCGATTAAATAAATTAGTTTCAGAATTGCTAGAGCTATCAAGGGCTGAATCAGAACAGATACATCCAATAACAGCTGAACGAGTCCATGTTAATAGCGTATTAACACAAGTTACACAAAACTTTGCAGTACTGCAACCTGACTTTCAATTTGATATGAAATTAGATGCAGATGAAGCGTATGTTTCAATACCACCATCTTACTTAGAACAAATTAGTATTATTGTAATGGATAATGCAGTGAAATATACAAAAGAAGCTAATAAGTATATTTGTATTGAATCAAGTATACAGTCGGGGAAAATTAATATTCGCATAATAGATCATGGAGCGGGAATACCTGAATCGGATTTACCATTTGTTCTTAACCGTTTTTATAGAGTCGATAAAGCGAGAAGTCGAAAACAAGGTGGCAATGGGCTAGGTCTATCTATTGCAAAACGGCTTGTAGAAAAATATAACGGAACTATTCAATTAGAGAGTAAAGAAAATGAAGGAACAGTTGTTACGATTACATTTCCTTATGCTACCCATTGATAGTTGAAGGTGGAAAATTCTTTTTGTAAGAGTTATTTAAAAGGAGGAATACATGATGTATTTCCTCTTTTTTTAATGTTTAGTAATCAAAATATTTTATTTCTTTCGATATTTTCGATACATTAATAATATAAAGGGGGATTATTAATGAAAGCTATTATACATCAACATAAAAATGGAATAGAAGGTTTAAAATATAAATTATCACCTGAGATAACACCTAATGTTGGGGAAGTTAAAGTGAGATTAAAAGCAGCAGGTTTAAATCATCGTGATTTATTTATAATGAATAATAGAAAAGAAATGGAACTACCATTAGTTTTAGGGTCAGATGGTGCAGGTATTGTTATAGAACTAGGAGAAGGAGTTTCAAATATTTCACTACATACCGAGGTTATTATTAACCCTAGTATTGGATGGAATAATACTCATGAAATACCAGAGTTACCTGAAGTACTAGGCGGACCAGCAGATGGAACATTTGCTGAATATGTTATTGTACCAGCAGAAAATGTAGTGGAAAAGCCATCATATCTTACGTGGGAAGAAGCTGGCGTTTTATCTTTATCGGCATTAACTGCATATAGAGCGCTTTTTACAAAAGGTAGATTAAAACCTGAAGAACATGTCCTAATTCCGGGAATCGGCGGTGGTGTAGCTACTTATGCTATGTTATTTGCTAAAGCAATTGGAGCAAAGGTGAGTGTTACTTCAAGGATAGAGGACAAAAGAAAGGCTGCTGAAAAATATGGAGCAGACTTTTCTTTTAATAGTTCTGGTAACTGGGAAGAGTGCCTACATGGAGAAAAAGTGGATTTAATTATAGATAGTATAGGTCCGGCGACTTTCTTGAAATATTTTGATATATTAAAACCAAATGGAAGAATCGTTAACTTTGGTGCAAGTTCAGGAGATAAAATCGAATTACCGTTACGAGCATTATTTTATAATCAAATTGATATTATGGGAACATCAATGGGAAGCCGTGAAGAATTTAATGAGATGGTTCATTTTATAGAGAAACATAATATTAAACCAATTATTGATAAAGTATATCCATTAGAAGAAGCAATCCAAGCTTTAAATCGAATGCAGCAAGGAGAACAATTCGGTAATATTGCCCTTCGTATGGAATAAGAATATGATTTCGTAACTAATATATTTAAATGAATATGTTATGTATTATATCCATGCATAGAGTGTTCACCACACTATTTAAAATGGTTTACAACCTTTATACATATTTAGCTCGTGTAAATAGTTACGCCATTGTCAAATGAATAGTAGCAAAATGAGAATTTGATGAGAAAAGTTTAAACCCATTTTCATATTGATGTTGTATACTGTGTAAATCAAGAACGCTTGTATCTTTATTTAAAGTACAATGAGTAATAATAAGGAGAGAGTAATATGAATTACACAGTATTTCAATGGATTAATAACTTTGCTGGATCATCCAAGCTATTAGATACGCTAATGATCGCTATTACAAATAGTGTTCCATATGTAGCTATTCTATTTATGCTTATCCTATGGTTCAATAATGGAAAGAAAGAGAATGCAATTAGAAAACAATATACAGTGTTATATACGACACTTTCAGTTAGTATTGCATTATTAGTAAATGTTCTTATACATGCGGTATATTACCATCCGCGTCCTTTTATAACACATCATGTCAATCAATTAGTACCGCATGCAGCAGATTCATCATTTGTAAGTGATCATTCTGTACTCGTATTTTCGATTGCTTTCGTATTTATTCTTAGAGGAGAAAAACTTAAATATATCGCGTTAATATGGGCAGTATTAGTCGGTATATCACGCATGTACGTAGGCGTTCATTATCCTCTAGATATACTTGGTGCTGCGTTCTTAACATTTATTACAAGTGGATTAGTAATGCAAAGTGCACGTATATTTGAACCGTTAGTTCGTTTTATTTTCAAAATGTATGCACTAGTAGCAAAACGAGTTCCTTTTTTAGCGAAATATAACCATATAGCTTAATAAAAAGAACCTACAAAAAGTAGGTTCTTTTTATTTGAAAATTCTTAAATTTCACTTACCGTATTTTATGTTAAAAAACATAGAATTAATAAAAAACAAATAGCAACAGAACTGGTTTTCTTATTGTTATAGAGGAATTAGTAAAAAAACTTCGAAAAATATAGTATCTACTATATTAAAGAACATATTTAGTAGCGCATCTTCGCATTAATGCATTGTAAAGGAAAGGAGATTAGTATGCATAAACTTCAAACGAATAAAGGCGCACGATATATGATGATTGCTTTTATTGTTTTATTTCTTACTATGCTTTTACGTATATTTTATATTCAAGCAGTAGGAGTCGTGCATAATGTTAATGTAAAGGATCTTGCGAAGGAACAACAAAACAAAAATGGAGTTTTAGAAGCAAATCGCGGGACAATTTATGATCAAAACGGTAAAGTATTAGTCCAAGACTCAACGACATATCGCATCGTTGTAAACTTAAAAGGAAAAGATAAATTAAAAGATAAAGAAGATACTGCACAACGTTTAGCAGATGCGCTTGAAGTTGATAAAGAGGAGATTATGAAAAATTTTCATGAAGGACGTACGCAAGTTGAAATTGGTAAAATTGGACGTAACTTATCTAGAGAAGCGAAGGAAGAACTTAAAAATTTGAAAATACCAGGTGTATCGTTTACAACAGAAAAAGCCAGAGTATACCCAAATGAAGACTTCGCCTCGTATATACTTGGTTTTGCAAGACCAGACGATAAAGGTAATGCGGAGGGCAAGTTTGGGCTTGAAGAAAGTTTGGATAAATATTTACGCTCTACAAACGGAAATGTAAAATATGTAGGTTCACGAAATGGAATCCCACTTACAAATGATATAGGAAAAATAGAACCTGCTAAAAATGGAAATAACGTATACCTTACGCTTGATAAACAAATTAATAGTTTTTTAGAAGATGCGATGAACAAAGCGGAGCAACACTATGACCCTTCTATGTTAGTAGGAATTATTGCAGATCCAAAAACAGGTAAGATTTTAGCAATGTCTAGTAAGCCTAGTTATAATCCTAACAAAGGAGACATTGAATATTTTTTAAACGATCCAATTGCGAATGCATTCGAACCAGGGTCTACAATGAAAGTTTTTACATTAGCTGCTGCAATTAATGAAGGTGTATATAACGGGAAAGAATATTTCCAATCAGGAAAATATGCAGTTGGTTCAGCAGAGATTAAAGATCATAATGGCGGCTATGGATGGGGTTCAATTACATTTGATGAAGGGTTTGAACGGTCATCGAACGTTGCTTTTTCTATTTTAGAAGATCAGTTACTGAAACCAAATAAATTCAAGCAATATATGAATTTGTTTGGTTTCAATCAAAAAACAGGGATAGATTTGCCTGGAGAAAGTAAAAATACATTATTGTTAAATACTCAAATTCAACAAGTTACTACATCTTTCGGCCAAGGCTCAACTGTAACTCCTATTCAAATAGTACAAGCGGCCACAGCTATAGCAAATGACGGGAAAATGATGCAACCTTATATTGTTGATAAGGTTGTAAATCCAACAAATAAACAAGTTATTATGGAAAATCAACCTAAAGAAATAGGGAATCCGATTAAAAAAGAAACTGCAGATAAGGTAAGGAACTTAATGGAGCGAGTTATTACTTCATCTAAAGGAACGGGAACGTTGTATAAAATTGATGGTTATCCGATTGGTGGTAAAACAGGGACAGCGCAAATTCCGAATCCTGAAAATGGACGATATATGGAAGGGAAAGATAATTATATTTTTTCATTCTTAGGAATGGCTCCAATTGATGATCCGCAATTAGTCGTATATTTAGCCATTAAGCAACCTAAATTAAAGGGGAATGAATACGGTGCTCAGCCTCTTGCTGAAATTTTTAAACCAGTTATGAAAAATAGTCTAGAATATTTAAAAGTGAAACCATATACAGAAAAGAAAATGGCAGATGCAACAAAGCAATCTGAAATAAAAGTACAAAATTATGTAAATCAAACGATGGATACTGTAAAAAACATTGCAGAAAAAGAGAAACTTCAGCCGGTATTATTAGGAGAAGGAAAGATAATAAAACAATATCCACAGACTGGCGAGGTAATGAGTGAAGGAGATCGCATACTTCTAGTAGGAAGTAATGTGAAAATGCCTAACCTAAAAGGTTGGTCAATGCGTGATGTTATGTATTTCTCCAAGCTATTAAAATTAGATTTAAAAACTTCAGGTATAGGCTATGTAACGAGTCAAAGTATTGAAAAAGGACAAGATTTACAAGAGGGTGATACTTTAGAACTAGAATTAGAACCACCGCTACAACCGTTAGTAGAGGCAAATACGAATTAATTTGGACATTTTGAAGGGCCTATATATAATTGGCTCTTTTTTTAGAGATTCAACTAATTTCACGCACCGTAATTTTTAGAAAAAATAATAAATAAGACTATTAACATTGGCATAACTTGAAATATCTGATTATTTGTTATTTACAGTTAAATGGATATGTGATAATATGAAAAAACCAAATGCAGTGAAGAGAAGAGTAGATAAAATGAATTTTTCACAGAGAGCTCCATTTAGCTGAAAAGGAGTAAAAATTCTTTATTGAATCAAGCCTCTGAGCAGCACATCGGAACCTTTTAAAAGTGGATGGTGTGACGGGAGCTCCCGTTATAGAGCTAAGGTATAAGCATGAAAATAGTGCAGTACCTGATAAGGTTAATATGGCGACATATTAACAAACTAGGGTGGCACCGCGATGATAAATCTCGTCCCTAAGACTAAAAGTCTTGGGGGTGGGATTTTTTTATTGTTTTAAAACAATTTAGAAAGCGGGTGCCTAAAGTGAAAAAATTACTTGAAGATTGGAAATATCCTTTATTACTATTGTCCGGAGTTGGTATTGCGAATTTAGGTGCATGGATTTATTTAATCGCACTGAATGTACTTGTCTATAATATGGGTGGCTCAGCCTTAGCTGTCGCTACTTTATATGTGATAAAACCATTAGCCACTTTATTTACAAACGCTTGGTCAGGAAGTATGATAGATCGTTTAAATAAACGAAAGTTAATGATTCACCTCGATATATATCGAGCAGTATTTATCGCTATTTTACCCTTGGTTCCATCCCTTTGGATTGTCTATCTCTTAGTATTTTTTATAAGCATGGCCAGTGCGATTTATGAACCAACTGCTATGACATATATGACGAAATTAATTCCAGTAGAGCAAAGACAACGTTTCAACTCACTACGTAGTTTAATAGGATCTGGTGCATTTTTAATTGGTCCAGCAGTGGCGGGGATATTATTAATAACTGGTACACCAGAGTTTGCTATATATATGAATGCTATAGCATTTCTGTTATCAGGGTTAATTACATTACTTTTACCTGATCTTGATAAAAAATACGATTCTAATACATCAAGTGATAAGTTATCTCTAACTGTACTAAAAAAAGATTGGAACATAGTTTTAAATTTCAGCAAAAAATCTGTGTATATAGTATGTGTTTATTTCCTATTCCAAGGAATGATGGTTTTAGCTACCGCTATAGATTCACTTGAACTATCGTTTGCGAAAGAAGTTTTATTGTTAACAGATAGTGAATATGGCTTTTTAGTTAGTATCGCTGGAGCGGGTTTTATTTTAGGAGCCATAACAAATACAATTTTATCAAAAAAATTAGCACCTTCATTTCTAATTGGGATAGGATCATTATTCATTGCAATCGGATATTTGATTTATGCTTTTTCAAGTGAGTTTTTAATAGCTGCTATCGGATTCTTTGTTTTATCTTTCTCTATGGCATATGCAAATACGGGATTTTACACATTTTATCAAAATAACGTTCCGGTTCATATGATGGGACGAATCGGGAGTATATACGGGCTCGTTTTAGCTGTTTTTACAATTTTTATAACGATTCTGTTCGGCGTTGCAACTCAATTCACTTCTATACAACTTGTAGTCATTGTAGGAGTATTGGTAATGCTACTTATTACTATCATATTGTGCGTGTATACTTTATTACCATCGCGGTCTAAGGTATATTCCGCTGAATCAATAAATTCGAAATAGTTCCCTTGGTTTTCATTTGAAAATTAGGGGGTTGAATAGGAGGTTTCTTTCCCCTATATATGGAAAAGTAATAAGGGGAAAGAACAATACCAATAAACAAGGGTGGTTATTATGATAAAAACAAAAGATCAAATAGAGAAAATTGTAAAAGAAATACATCGGAATATAGATTTTTCTGGGGTAGTCTTAATAAAAAAAGATGATGATATTATTTATGAAAATTCATTTGGATATGCTAACCGAAGTGAATGTATAAACAATACACTACAAACAAGATTTGGAATTGCCTCAGGATGCAAATTATTTACTGCTATCAGTATCTGTCAACTTGTTGAAAGCGGTGTAATTACTTTTCATACAAAGTTAAAAGATTGTCTACATATTAAATTCCCAAACTTTAATGAAGATATTACAGTACATCAACTTTTAACGCATAGTTCGGGTATTCCAGATTATTTTGATGAAAGTATCATGGATAACTTTGAAGACCTTTGGAAACAAAATCCTATGTATCTATTAAAAAGTTTAAAAGACTTTTTACCATTATTCCAAAACAGTAATATGATGTTTACACCAGGAAGTAAGTTTTACTATAATAATGCAGGTTTTATTATACTTGGATTAATTATAGAACAGCAGACAGGACTTGAATTTACGGAATATATAGAAAGAAACATATTTGTTCCAGTTGGTATGAATGATTCAGGCTATTTCTCTTTAGATAATTTACCAAAACATACAGCTCTCGGATATATAAAGGATGTAAATAGTCAAAAATGGAGAACAAATGCATACTCTATACCCATAAAAGGAGGTTCTGATGGCGGTGCTTACATTACTGCACCAGACATGGTGAAATTTTGGGAAGCTCTATTTAACAACGAAATATTAAGCCGCGAATATACGAAGTTACTTTTTACTCCTCATATTTTGGTGAATAATAGCCAGTCTTACGGCTATGGAATATGGATTGAGAAAAGACAAGAAAATATTTTTAAATATCATGTAATGGGATATGATCCAGGCGTGAGTTTTCGCTCGGCCGTATACCCAGAATTAGGAATTACATTAGTTATTCCATCAAATAAAGAGGCAGGACCTGAAAAACTAATGGTGGAAATAGAAGGAGCTTTTTAATTACATGGATATAAAAATTAGAGCATATAAAAAAGAAGACGAAATAGGCTAGGTACGTTGCCGTGTGTTATCTTTTTTAGATACAGCATATTATGACAATGTACTTAGAGAGAAAGAAAAATATGAAAATCCCGCAATTGAACTAGTTGCTATACATGAAGAACAAGTAGTAGGAGACGTACGAGTAAAAAGTACGTCTTTTTACTTTTATAAGTAATGCTTAAGGCTGATGGGAAATCACATTCCATATTATACAAATTAAAGTATCTATCGTATTTCAAACAGAGATGAATATAATTTTCAAAGGTAAACAAGTATATAGGAGGACTCTAAATGGATATTCTATTTGTTATTCTACTTGTTATTCTTATAATTGTATTAATTCAAGGTAAGGAATACAAAGTGAATATTAATCGTATTTGGCTCATTCCGGCTTTGCTGTGCTTTGTAACAATCCAGTCCATTATTCATATGGGACAATTAAATATATTGCACGTACTACTATTCGTTGCAATGCTCGGAATGGGATTGGGTCTAGGAGTTATTAGGGGAAAAGCTTTAACATTTCGATTAGATAGTGAAACAGGTCATGTATTACGAAAAGGAAATTGGTTAAGTACAATTATTCTCCTTGTTATTTTAGGTGCAAAGGTTTTGATTAAGCAAAGTATGTTTCCTGGCAGTACTCACCACACATTAATGGTTGTAACGAATGCCTTTTTATGTATCACATTAGGTACCGTAATTAGTAGACGCTATTATATTTGGAAAAAATATAATGAGTTAATACAAAAAGTGTAAATACATTTATCCCTTGTTTAACAACGCTGTGAACGGTAATACTAAATAACATTGAACTTTTACAACAAGGGATGATAATATGATATTCATTTACACAGATTTCGGCGGAACACATTCAACTGCACTCGCTGCAGCTTATCATTTAAATAAATTACCAACAGATCGTAAGTTAACGAAAGAAGAAATATTAAATGTAGATTACTTTAATAAATTGAAAACAGAGGATATGGGAAAGATTATTTTTCATGGACAAGATGAATATGGGAATCCTGTATATACAATTGGGTGCGGGGCATCCAAAGTCGTTGTACCTGCGATGAAGCATTTAGGAGAGATTCTGCAAAAACATTATCAAAGCCATGAAAAGATTATTTTTTCTAATACATCACCAACAGTTCCTTTACCAATGACTTTCGGTGGTCTGTTTTCTAGAAGGTTCCACATCGACTTTATCGGCGTACCATTACTCGTATGGGGAGCAAAACTTAGCTGTGATAACATACAAAGGCTTGTTAATTATACGAAAGAAGCTGGCCGATTGACGAATGATTATGTTGTAATTTTAGATAACGAAACATTTAAGTAATGTTAAAAAAAGACCGCAAAATTTCGCGGTCTTCTTTTTTTGAAAAATAGACAAAAAATATTCACATTTATTATACATCTTCTATAGCTAAAATATTAAAGTCCTGTTACTATTACAGGGGATATTCTCTTTTCGTAAGATAAATATATAGAAAAGTCAGAAAAGAGGAACAGAATAAGGGAGGAACAACATGAAGCGTGTTGCTTGGTTTACTGATAGTACAACTGCGAGTTTTACAACAGATGGTGATAACTTTGTTATCCCAATTGAAGTTATTATTGATGGAGTGTCTTATAAGGATTGTGAAGAAGGAGTTCATAAACGTCTTTATGAAGCGTTAAATGATGGAAGAACAGTTACTACTTCGCAACCTAACATAGGGGAAATGGTAGAATTATTTACTAAATGCAAAGAAGAATATGAAGAAGGCTTTGCAGTTGCTATTAGCGGAAAAGTAAGTGGGACCTATCAAAATATGAAGCTAGCTGCTGATATGGCAGGTTTCCCTTTAACTGTATTAGATAGTGAAACGACAAGTTATCCAATGGATGAACTTTTGAGAAAAGCTAAAACGTTATACAATGATGGTATGACTTTACAAGATATACATAAAACATTAGTAGATGAAAAAAGAAGGCCTTTTTATGTATTTCCAAAAAGCTTAAAAGGTTTATATGCAAGTGGTCGAGTAAAGGGAGTTCAATTTTTACTTGGAAGTTTATTAAGTGTCAACTTAATCTTAGAAGTAAAAGGCGGAGAACTTTTACTTGAAAAGAAAGTGCGTAAAATCCAAAAATGTAGAGAATACATTAAAAATGAGCTTGAAAAAGAATTACCAAAAGTACTTCATATGTTCTATGCTAACGATAAAGATGGAGCTGAAGAATGGATTTTAGATATTAAACAAGCATTCCCTGAAATGGATTTCAAGCTTTATCCATTGCCGATTTCATTTGCTGTTCATGCAGGTGAAGGAACAATAGCAATAAGTTATTAAGAGGAAAACCCGTGAATAATTCGCGGGTTTTTTTATTATATAAAAGCTTCATTACATCATTCCCGTATCATAAATAATAATGTATAGATAAAAGGATTTTCTACTAAAAAAAAGAAGTATGTATAAACAAATATTATAATGGTAGTGATATTATGAAAATCGGAAAGTTTGGAGAAAAAAATAATATAAGTATAGATACAATTAGACATTATATGGATCTCGGACTAATTATTCCTGAAAAAAAGGGTAGCCATTATTTTTTTGATGAGTATTGTCAAAAAGATATAGAGCTTATATTAGAGTACAAATGGCTAGGTTTTAGTTTGAATGAAATTAAAGAACTTTTTCTTTATCAAAATTTAGCAAAATCTATGAATTACGAAAAAGATACTCTTTACCAATCTTTATTTAAATCGAAATACGAAATGTTTGAACAAGAAATACAAATTTTAGAGGAGAGAAGGGATAAATTAAAAGAAGTGTTAAATGATTTATCGCTAACAAATGAAACTCCGAATTCTATTATTGGGATAGATTTAAGCGTACTTCATTTACTTACATGTTCTAAGTGTAGCAAAAACCTAATTCTTCAAAATGGAATTATTAATTGCAATCAAATTACAGAGGGAAAGTTAATTTGTAACTGTGGGGAAGAATACATTATTACTTCAGGTATTCTAACAGCTGGCAATTTATTTAAAGCATATGAGCGATCTTCACTTGAAAGTTCTATTTCAGATTATATTCATGAAACTGATACTGCATATTTGGAAAATATGCATAGAGAAGGAGAATGGGCGAAAAAGAAACTAATGCAATTAGATTTAAATAACAAAATACTACTTGATATAGGATCGGGTCTTGGGTTCTTTTTGCGAAATATTTATGAAGAACTACCCGAGGATTGCTTATTTATTGCAGTTGATCGAGATTTGAATAAACTACTATTTTTAAAAGATGTATTAGAAAGAAGAAATCCGAAAAGAAACATTCTCTTTATCTGTGCTGATTTTTTAAGTATACCTATTCAGAATCAGTCTGTTGATATTGTAATTGATCACTCTGGTACGAGCAATTATAGTTTTGAGCATGAGGATTTTTTACTTCACGAATTAAATCCACTTTTTAAAACGGATTGTTATTTATTAAGTTTATTTATTTTATTTAAAAATTTTAGCATAAATAGCCAAATTACAACTAGATTTCGAGATAATTTTACGTCTTCAAAAGTGAAGAGAGAAATCCAAAAGCTACAGTTTAATTCCATAGATGAAAGAACTTCAGAATATATAGAACGAGGAGGGAAATACGAGGATTTCTTTGTTCAAGGAGAAGAAATTTATACATATTCATTTTTCGGAAAAAGATGGGTTTAACCCCATCTTTTTTAATTTTTCTTTTAAAAGTTTTTAATAATAGCATATTGATATTGGGTTAACCCGAGAACTTACACTGTACGTAATACAAAGTTCAGCGGGAGGGAAATGTTATGGGAAGTTTACGATTACATATAGAAAATAAAAAAAGAAACCAAGAACTAAGAAATATTTGTTTATATTCAATTGCAAAAACAGTATCAATATCCGGTAGCTCTATATATAGTTTCGCATTAGGATTATATGTTTTACAAATAACCGGATCTGCGTTAAATTTTGCGATTACGCTCATTTTAGGAACGATTCCAATGATTGTTATGAATCCATTTGCCGGTGTAATTGCTGATAAGGTTGATAAAAAGAAACTGGTTATTTGTATGGATTTACTAAGTGGATGCTTATTAATAACTGTTTATATATTAAGCAGCTATTATGGATTAAACTTATTCATCATTTATACTACTACCTTTCTTATGACGGTATTTACAACATTTTTTGGAATAGGATTAGAAGCCGCAAAACCAAATATCGTCTCTAAAGAGCGGCTTATGAGTATTAACTCTATAAGTAAAATTATCGATTCTGTATCTTTAATTCTCGGTCCTATGTTAGGTGGCATCGTTTTTGCAGTCTTTGATATTAAAATTTTTATAATTATAAACGGTATTTCATTTATTCTTTCGGGTATATCCATATTATTTATTCATTTTAAACTGTTCGAGTTCAACATAAATGAGGAATGCCCAAAAAGGAGAATTAATTTTATTAAAGATATAAAAGAGGGGTTTTCATACTTAATTGAAAAGGAAAGCCTAAAGAATACGTTTCGAATTTTAATTTCACTTAATTTCTTCTTAGGGTTTGCTGTAACTGTTCCATTGCCATACATTATTAACACAGTTCTCAATCTTAGTTCTAAGCAATTTGGTATCATTCAAGGGACTTTTCCAGTAGGGATGATAATTGGTGCAATTTTAGTAAAAAAGATAACTAATCGTTTTTCTTACTCTTATCTTTTGAAAAAGCTAAGTTCAATGTTGGCAGTTTTTATGATTATTTCAGGAATTCCAGTTCTATTCAAAAGTTTTGAAGTAAATGATTTTGTATACGTTATTACGTATTGTGTTGTTATGTTTTTTTTAGGGCTAATAATAGCGTTAATTGATATTCCTTTAATTTATTTCATGCAAAAAGAGATTCCTGATGAATATAGGGGGAGGGTACTCAGTATTGGATTAAGTATAGGTAAAATGATGCAGCCAATAGCATTGGCATTATCAGGTCTATTATTAAATTATATTCCAGCCTATACACTTCCAATTGCAGGAGGGATAGTATTTCTTATTTTGAATAAGGCTTACTCAAATAAGTTGAATTTAGAAATTCATTCAAAAGATTACAGTGTTTTGCGTAGCTAAGTATATTGTCCATTAACAGTTACCCAAAATGCAATTGCAGGAAGATGGAAAATCGTGATTTTGTGGCATTTAAGCAAAAATGAAATTATTAGGTTTAATGAATTATTGAGGATGTTACCTGGTATCTCAAAAGGAATCTTAACTAGACAATTAAGAGAGCTTGAAGAGGACGAGTTAGTACACAGAGAAGTTTATAAAGTTGTTCCACCAAAGGTAGAATATTCTTTAACAGAGCAGGGGAAAAAGTTTATACCTGTATTAGAAGCAATGCAAGTCTGGGGTAAAGATTTACTAAATAAAAAAATAGAGATGTATGAAAAGCATAAGGACTAATAAATTATTAATACCTTCCTATTGGTAATAGGAAGGTATTAAGTTCAAATTAAATACTGAAAAATTTATTAATGTAAGTTGTACTGGAAAACTATCGTAATTCAGCCGTCTTTCTAATAACAATCTTATCAATATCATCCTCTTCATCACCAATAAATAACCTTCGTTCTTTTAAGTATGTTTCAAAGTATAAATCTGCTTCTGCACGTTCATCATATGGCTTTACAGATAGAACGAAACCTAATTTATTTTGCTCCTCTAAATGAGAAGTGGAGATGTAAGCCGGTACATTGTGGCGTAAAAAGAGCTCTTTAACCGGAATAATCATATCTTTCATTAATTTCGTTAGCATACCCATTTCAAACTCAAAATTAAAGCGATCTATACTAGATAAATCCGCGAATACTACACCAATAAAACCTGTATTAAATACTTCTTGATATTCTACTTCTTCGTTACCGTAAAAATTCTTTTCAATTAAATAATTTATAAAATAAGAAACACCATCACTTTGTTCAAAAGGTTTTGTTGAAAGAACGAAGCCGATTTTCTTTTGTTTATGTAAATACACACATGACATGTATGCAGCGATATTATGTTCTTTAAATAATGCACTCGTTGCTCCAGATAGACCATCTAGTACGTGATGTACAATTTGAAGTTTTTTACGAGCGAAATAATAGGATTTCTTTTGTAACTCCAATGTATCAATAAAGACAGAGCCGATAAAGCCTGTATTTGAAATAATAGGTGTTTGCTTTTTTCTTCCTCTGCGCTTTGCTTGAGTCATTGTTGAAATCATCCCTTCATGTACAAATAAATTAAAAAGAACGTTTGTTCGTATATTTATATTTTACTATTAAAACGCACTAAAGTAAAGGGTTTTTGACGAAAAAACAATAAAAAAGACACCTATAAAAGGTGCCTTAAACGTTGCAGGGAAGAGGTTTCATCCCATTATTTATATTAAGATACAGATACAATCTCTTCTGTATCTTCTACATCTAAATGACAGTCCATAGTACGAACATCTTGATCTTCATGACTTCCGAAATAAATAGTAATTTTCATATGTATCGCTCCTTTATTCTAGGAATACCTAAAATAATTACTAGTAATGTTAATATTTATTATATACCACTTTTTTCATTCCGACAATGTTATATCATTTTTAATTCTTATTATGCTACATTGTGTGATATAAAGGGGTTAAAAAGGGGAATATCATTGATTAAGTGAAATTTCTTATATGTTATATTTAATATAGGTGTTATTTAATTACTATTTTTTAAAAGGAGCATAATTGATGAATTATCAAAAGTTACTTATAGATAATTTTATATACAAAACTTCATATATTGCTCGTCATGTGCAAGGGATGAGTGTAAAGAAAACGAAGAATTATATTGCAGTTAACTGTGGTTTACCTACAGATACATTTAATATTATTACTTTATTAAACAGTAACTTAACGGAAGAAAACGAGGAATTATGTGCGGAGATAGAACAATTTAATCAAAAAGGGTTTCCTATAAGTGTTTGGTATTGGGATGCAAAGCGAGAGAATACACTTAAGTACGAGTTACTAAAACTTAGATTAATAGAAGCGGAAAATAATATTGCAATGGTTGCAGATTTACAAACAATTCATCCTACATTAGACATACCAGCAAGTTTTATAATACAAAAAGCAACTTCGCCGTTACAAATACAAAAATTTGGCGAAACGTTAGCGGTTTTATTCGGTACATCAGCGGAAGGCTCTAATGTTCAATCCTACTATAATCAAATTTCTTCTTTAGATTTATGGAATAGCGATGAAATGCAACTATACTTAGGTCTTTATAAAGGTGAGGTAGTATCTGTTGGCTCTTTAGTATGTACGAAAGATAGTGTCGGTATTTATGATATAGCGACTAAAGAAGAAATGAGAGGAAAAGGTTTTGGCTCTACTATGTTTAATTTCCTGCTGCAAGAAGCAAAACAATTAAAAAATATGTACTGCGTACTACAAGCTTCACCTGATGGAATTAACATTTATGAAAAATCTGGATTTAAAGCTGTAGGACAAATGACTGTTTTTGAAAACCGGCATTTATTTGGATAATTCATCCAAATAAAATTGCTTTAAATATAGGAGTTAACATACCGTTATGAAAAAAATATCTCTAATTACACTCATATGCTTCTTTATGGTAATAAGCATCTTTGTTTTTCAGCAAATAAATGAACATAAATACATTAAAGCTACTAATACATTAAATCATATAAAAAACATTGCACATAGAGGTGCATCTGCATATGCACCAGAACATACAATAGAAGCTTACAAATTAGGACAACAATTAAAGGGAGACTATATAGAAATAGATCTTCAAATGACAAAAGACGGACGTTTAATAGCTATGCACGATGAAACATTGGATCGTACAACTAACGGTACTGGATTAGTAAGAAATCATACATTAACAGAAATAAAACAACTTGATGCAGGCAGCTTTTTCAATGAAAAATACCCCGATTTAGCAAAAGAAGAATTTAAACATGCTAAAGTTCCAACATTAGCAGAAATTATTGAAACGTTTGGACATAATGCTAATTATTATATCGAAACAAAATCACCTGATGAATATCCTGGTATGGAAGAAAAATTATTAGAAATGATTAATCACTACCACATAAATGATAAAGTAATTATTCAATCGTTTAGTGAAGAAAGTCTGCAAAAGATTCATAGTTTAAATACCAATATATCTCTAGTACAATTATTATCATATAAAAAAGCAGTTCAATTAACAGAACTAGAAATTGAGAATTATAAAAAATACTGCATTGGCCTAGGGATGAACTTTAAATATATTGATGCAGCCTATGTAAAAAAAATAAAGAAATATGGATTAGAAGTGCATCCATTTACAGTAGATAATGAAAAGGATATGAAAAAGTTACTTATATGGGGTGTAGACGGGATGTTTACTAATTATCCGGATCGTTTACATTCAATAAAGCCTTTAAAAAAACAGAAATAAAAAGAATCCAATAAAACTTGGATTCTTTTTATTTCTGTTCTATGTCTTTACTACATTAAATATCATTTTTACAAAACAAACTAGAAAGTAACCAAAATGTAATTAATTTTTCCTTTGTTTTTTATATTTTTTTGATACACTGGCTACGAGAGGAATACCAATTATAGTAGGTAAGAACCAAAACCATATTGGTGGAAGTAGATTTAAAATAGGGATATACATACCAATGTTTACTAAAAGTGCGGTAACTGCACCAATATAAGAGCCTAACATACCTCTAATATGGTGTTGCAACCAATTTCTCCATCGTTTTTTTCTTGCGAGATATCCGTAAATCGCAAATGAATAGGAGATAATTGCTACATAAAATAAATATGCGATTTTATCCCAGTTTAAAATAGACAATATAATTGCAGTAAGGGTTATGACAACATAGGACGCATGGTATATTTCGCCCCATTCCGTATGTTTTCCTTTCTTTTTTTGAGCAAACATCGCTACAATTCCAGTGATTAAACAGATCGTTCCAAATAAAATATGAATGGTCAAAAGGATATTAAAAATACTCATAATAATTCCTCCTTTTTTATTTTTATAGTATTGCAGTATAGGAGAAAAGTTGAAAAATATAGTTAGTTCGGCTTAATATATTGAAATATAGGTACTCCTAGAACAAAATGGAATGATTAAATTTTTTCTCAAATTTAGTGAGACGAGTATTACGTTAAATGAAGGAGAGACTTCTATGTTTACATCTATTACATATTTACAATCTGGGAATGATAAGCAACAAAAAGTTTACGAAGTTATTAATAAACTAAACATAATGGAGGATTTAGCTTTATATAGCCCTGTACTTTGCGGGACAATCCCTATTAGAGTTGATACCCTTTATTCTGACTTAGACATTGTAATGGAAGTACATAATTATGATTTTTTTGAACAGGAAATTAGATCATTGTATGGCTCATACGAAGGGTTTGAAATGAAAAAGAAAATCATTAAAAATATCTTAACAATAAAGGTGAATTTTCAATTTGAAGGTTTTGAATTTGAATTATTTGCTCAACCGCGGCCAGTACGTAACCAAAATGCATATAAACATATGATAGTGGAGCACATGCTATTAATGCAGCACCCACACATTAGAGAAGAAGTAATTGAATTAAAAGAACAAGGCGTAAAAACAGAACCGGCTTTTGCGCAGGTATTAAAAATTGATGGTGATCCCTATAAAGAACTTATTTTATTAGGACAGGAAATGAGATTATGGTAAAAAAGGCACACAAAAAATCCTCTTTATAAAAAGAGGATTTTTTTATTATGCCATTAACTTACGAATCAAATTACTTAATATAATAATACCTTGAGTAATTTGTTCAGGGGAAGAATACCCATAAGATAAACGTATAAACTGATCTGATTCTTCCTCATAAATACGTCCCGGGTTAATAAGAACTCCCTTTGATTGAGCCTCTGAAAATAGTTTTTTCATCGAAATGTTAGGCACTACCCTTAGCCATATAAAAAATCCACCACTAGGAATATCCCATGTAGTAATGTCAGCACAGTACATATTTAATGCTTGTATCATTATTTGTCTTCGTTCTTTTAGATGAATCCTTACATTGGCTACGTGCTCCTCATAAAAACCTCTACTCAACCATTCTGCAGCAACTCTTTGAGATAAAGAACTTGACCCATAGTCAGTTTGCATTTTTATGTCTGATAATCTCTCAATAACAGGCTCTGGTCCGATAATCCAACCAATCCTAAGTCCTGGGCTAAGTGTTTTAGATAGACTACCGATATATAAAACATGTCCATATTTATCCATCGACTTTAAAGGAGGGGGCGGTAGTTCATCCATCCATAACTCACGGTAAATATCATCTTCAATGATAGGCAATTGTTCTTTTTCGCATATTCTTAGTATTTCTTTTCGTCGATCCTTGGACATTAATACACCCGTCGGATTTTGAAAACAAGGAATCGAATATAAAATATTTTTCTTTTGACTATAATTAATTCTTCTTAACAAATCATTAGGGATAATTCCATGTTGATCCATCTGTATTCCAGAAAGGTGAATATTAGCCGATTGAAATACGTGAAGAGAATATAAGTAAGAAGGTCGTTCAAGTAAAACAGTTGACTCTCTATGTAAAAGACCGATTGATATTAATTGTAATGCCTGTAATGCACCAGAGACTATTAATATAGAGCTTGGTGATGTATTTATTCCAAATGATTTTACATAATTACTTATTGCTTCACGTAAAGGGAGATATCCTTTTTGTTCTTCATATCCGAAATAATCTAGTTCCTCACATACGTTACGCATAATGAATTGCATAGTTTCTAACGGGAAAAGATGAGGTGCAAGTTCTCCTTTACTAAGATGAATCAATTTTTTATTTGCTTCTGCTTCATTTATTTCCCGTACCATTAACTTGCTTGGTTTATGAATACCAGCCTTTACATATTCACTCCAATCGGGCGGGGGATTGGTGGCTAATAATGACCATGTATTATTCGTTACAATTGTTCCTGACCCGATTTTCCCTTGAATTAAGCCATCTGCCATAAGTTCTTCTAGTGCGGTTATTACAGTACTACGATTTACATGAAATAATTTCGCTAACTGCCGCTGGCTAGGAACCTTACTTCCAATCGGCCATTCTCCGTATTCAATTTTTTCTTTCATATAGTCTATTATCTGCCGATATTTAGGCAGTTTTTTATCAGTAGACATATTAAAAACTCCCTCATTCATTTTAAAAATGCAAAGTGGTTGGTTTTTTCGAGGATTAACTGGTTGAAGACATTGTATCAACTATTAAATATGATGAAAAGAAATAATTGGTAATTAGAAAATGGCTGGTTTATTGGAGAGGGAGAGAAAATATGCATAATAAAAAATGGGATTTTCGTATTGTATGTGCTCACGCTTTTACGATTCTTATATGGGGAACAGCTTTTCCAGGAATTCGGATGGGGCTTGAAGCTTACACCCCTGAACACCTTACTTTGCTACGATTATTAATTGCTTCTTTGATTCTTTTTCTGTTTTCACTTATATACAAGTTACGTTTACCTGATTCGAAAGATATTCCAGTAATTTTTATATTTGGTGCTCTTGGATTTACAATTTATCATATTGCACTGAACTACGGTGAAAAGAGTGTGAATGCTGGACCTGCTAGTTTAATTGTATCAGTAACACCTATATTAACGGCAATTCTTGCTTCTGTTTTTTTGAATGAAAAAATGAAATTAAATGGTTGGATCGGTGGTGTAATTAGTTTTGTAGGAATTGCTTTTTTATCGTTAAGTCAAGGAGATTCCATTCAATTGAATAGTGGGGGATTACTAATATTATTGGCGGCAATTTCAGAAAGTCTATTTTTCGTTTTTCAAAGGCCATACTTAAAAAAGTACGGTTTCTTGCCATTTACAATATATACAATTTGGTCTGGTACTGTATTTATGCTTATTTTTTTGCCAGGGATTTATCAAGAAATCGTAACAGCTCCTATAGAAATTACTTTGAGTGTTATATATTTAGGTGTGTTCCCGACAGTACTGCCGTATATTGCATTAGCATATATTACATCCCATGCCAGTGCTTCTGAGGCAACAAGTTCTCTATATTTAACACCAGTAACTGCATGTATTATCGCTTGGATATGGTTAGGTGAGGTGCCAACCTTTGTTTCGATAATTGGAGGGGGAATTACTATACTTGGAGTTGTGATTGCTCATTTAACATTTAATAAAGATGATTATAAGCAAATTGAGAGTGAAAAGGTATGGTAAGACATCCCTACGAGTATTTGCAATTTGAATGCAAAATTTCGGATTAATAACAGGTTTTCAATTCTATAAATATAGTGAAAAAAATCTATATTAAAATCAATTAGTCCAATATTTGTACGAGATTTAATTAAACTGGTAGATTATTTATCTGCAAAAGAACTAGCATAATGCTAGTTCTTTTTTATCAATACATTACTCACCATTAATATTTGCTTAGAACTGTATAGATTTAATTTTTTTCCACATATACATAATTATCTTACCTATGAAAGGAGTGCATTTCTTGGAGAAGGTTTTATTTTTTGGAGACCCAGGTATTGATGATTCGTTTGCAATTATGTATGGCTTACTGCATCCTGAAATTGAAATTGTTGGTATCGTAACTGGATATGGAAATGTTGAACATATACATGCCGCTCATAATGCCGCATATATTTTACAGTTAGCAAACAGACAAGATATTCCTGTAATTAGCGGTGCAACAGGCCCGCTTACAAATGAAATTACAACGTATTACCCTGAAATCCATGGACCAGAAGGATTAGGGCCCATCCATGTACCGGAAAGTGTGTTATCTATTCCTATATACAATTTTGGTAGTATTGCTGCGATTCTTGTAAAGTATGGAGAAGATTTAACAATTGTCGATGTAGGAAGATCTACCTCGTTAGCGATTGCTTTTAATTTATGGAACGACTTGATGTTAAATATAAAAGGAATTTATTTTATGGGTGGTGTCTTTTTAGAAGCAGGGAATGTTACTCCATTAGCAGAGGCAAACGTGTACGGAGATCCTATAGCAAGTCAAATTGTATTTCAGCAAGCGAAAAATATAACGTTATTCCCTTTAAATGTAACAAATAAAACGGTTTTAACCCCAAGTGTATTTACTTACATTTTAGTTAATACACAAAATCCATTTAAGTCGATTATGAAACCCCTGTACGATTATTATTTATCAGCATACCAAAAACTCAATCCATCTATTGAAGGGCCATTATTACACGATGTACTTGCTATAAGCGGTTTAGTGAATCCTACATTTTTAAATTATACATCTCGAAAAGTGACTGTAGACATATGTGGCGAAACGAAGGGACAAACTTTTGCTGATTTTCGCCCACACTCTAAATCTGAAGGGGCGCGTATAGCGTTACAATTAGATGAGGAAAAATTTATTCAGGATTTTATGAAAATCATGTTATAAGTTGATGTCGAAAAAGGGAATCATTTCACTCCGTTGAATATAAAAGATAAATTCTCTTTTTAAAGGAGCTTAAAATAGTGAACGTCCAATTAAAAATTGTTACGAGAGAAAATTGGGAAGACGCATTAAAGTTACGAGTTAAAGAAAATCAAATCCATCTTGTTCCCGCAGTGGCAGTATCACTTGCTAAAGTATACATAAAACCAGATGGTGAAAATGTCGAATATATTCCATTCGCTATATATGATGGTGACCTTATAGTTGGTTTTATTATGCATGCTTTTGTACGAGAGTCAACAGATATGTATTGGATTAACGGATTTATCATTGATGAAAAAGAGCAAGGAAAAGGATATGGAAAAGCAGCATTACAGGAAATCATTAACTTAATAAAAAATAACTTTAAAGAGTGTGAGGAAATTAGATTAACTGTCCATAAAGATAATATTTCTGCAAAGAAACTATATGAATGTTATGATTTTAAACCATTAGGAAATGTATATGACGGTGAGGAAGTATATCGCTTATTGTTGTTGAAATAAAGATGTACTGTTTTGAAACAATAAGTTGTTCCGTTAAAGGGTCATATTGCGGAGAATTGGTTGTACTAATTCATATAAATTATCGCAAACTCAATTCACGCAATTATTTAAACATTTTATTATAAAACAGTATTTATATATACTTAAACTATCATTAATAAAAACATCAATGGAGGAACTAATATGAAAGAAAGCAATAAAAAAGAGTTGTCACTAGAGCAACGTGAAAAATTACTACAAACATTGAAAGATCGTTTTGAGAATAATATGAACCGTCATAAAGGTTTAGAATGGGCTAATGTTCAAAAAAGGCTGGATGCTAATACTGAAAAGTTGTGGTCGCTCAACGAAATGGAACGAACTGGTGGCGAACCTGATGTTGTTGATTTTGATAAAGAAAAAGGCGAATATATTTTTTATGATTGTTCAGCAGAAAGTCCTAAAGGTCGTAGAAGTGTTTGTTACGATCTTAAAGCGCTAGAATCAAGAAAGAAACATAAACCAGAAAATAACGCTATTGATATGGCAACTGCCATGGGTATTGAACTATTAACGGAAGAAGAATATCGTACATTACATAATCTTGAAAATTTCGATATGAAGACGTCGAGTTGGGTGCAAACACCTTCTGATATTAGAGAACTTGGCGGTGCCCTTTTTTGCGATTATCGCTTTGGACACGTCTTTGTGTATCACAATGGGGCAGAATCTTACTATGCCGCAAGAGGCTTTCGTGGTTCGTTAAGAGTCTAAAATTTGTACAGGCAGGTAAATTTGAAGTAGAGAATAGATTTGCTTAGGGAATAGTAGTGATTGCATACTTTAGCTACGGATTCGATTTTGAGGCCGCAAAGAATAGGGCTAATCAAACCTTATTGTAAAAGAATGAATCAACTAAAAATATTAAGAGTATGTTTTGATAATTTTCATCATAAACATACTCTTTTTTAGAATCATTTATCAAAATTATTAGTTTTAATTAACGTATAAACGAGAACTTGTAAAAGGTACTCTTGCAATTATCAATGAAATTCACCCATATGAAACACCTATGATTTATATTATCCCGCTTTTAAATGAAAATTTTCGAGCAAGTATAAAGTGAATGATTAGGAGGAATACAAAATGAAAAGTAAATTCCATCATATTGTACGAGCTATCATGATACAAGATGAAAAACTACTAGTTGCTGAATACATAGGCCATCACTATTTTTTACCCGGTGGTCATGTTGAAATTGGGGAATCAGCAGAGAATGCACTAATAAGAGAGTTACGAGAAGAACTTGGAGTAACTTGCAGTATAAAACAATTTTTAGGCGTCATAGAAAATCAATGGCAAGCCAAAGAAACTCTCCACCATGAAATTAACCACATTTTTGAAATAGATTCAAATGAGTTAAAATCCGATTTCACTCCAATATCTAAAGAGTCCCATTTAGCATTTCACTGGATTGATTTTAATAAAGAAAATATAAATTCCTATACAATAATGCCAACACCTTCAGTAAAAGAATTACTAGAAAGAAAATTAAGTGATGAACTATTAACTTGCTAGATTAGTAACTTTTAATTGTCTCTATTTATATTAATTCCGTCCACTAAAAGAATATAAAGAAAATAGGCTCATAAACAAGGTACATCACCTAGTGTAAAGTCATATTTTGTTGATGTACGCATTTAGTCTATAGCCTTATTTCTACTTTATTTTTAAAAGTAAATAAACTCGAAAATTTGGACGGAATTTACATTTGTAAATGGAGGGTTTCATAATGAATGAGTTTCAACAAGAACTACAAGCGTTAAACCTTAATGCTTATCAACCTGGTAATGTTGTGTATTGGGATCAGCAACAAAATCAATATCCATATTACTACATTCAAGACGATGCACGTCGTTGTGGCGGATGCGGTGGCGGCGGACGTTGTGGCGGTTGTGGTGGTCGCTGTGGTGGTTGTGGCGGCGGACGTTGCGGCGGTTGCGTAGGTTGTGTAGGCTGTGTTGGTTGTTTCAGCTGTTCTAATTGCTGGAACTGGTGGTTTATTTAAGTATTATAGATCTATAATATTTCACATGAAAGAAAAGTGCAGATGCAAAGTTATAATGTATTGAAACTTTTCTTTCATGCTGTCATTTTTATATGTTTTAGGGGGATATTTATTTGTACAAATATGAAAAATTAATTTCATGGGTAGAAAGCATTAAAGAGACCAATCAAAGTTCTGCGGCAGCACTTTGTATTATTAAAGATAATAAGATTGTACTAGAGCATTATAGTGGAACGCATTCAAATACTCCTACTAGTAAAAAAGTAACTATATCTTCACAATTCAATGTCGCTTCCGCAAGAAAAAGCTATTTAGGATTAATGGTAGCTTATGCAGTTTATGAGGGGAAAATAAAATCTCTTGATGACGAGGCAGTAAATTATTTTAAAGAATATGATCCTTCATTACTTGGAAAGACAACGATAAGACATTTAGTAACTCATTCACACGGTTTAAATGAAACCGATGATGGGACAGCTTTTCGTGAATTTGAGCCGGGACAAGCTTGGGCGTACAGAGATATTAATGTAAGAATGGTGACGCAGCTTATTTATCAACTGTATAATAAGAGTTTTCCTGAACTATTAAAGGAGCGTGTATTCATACCTGCTGATTTCAAAAAAACTGGATGGAGAATAAAACAAGATGATAATTTAGTTAAGGTTGTTGTAAACCCAGATGAAGATGCAATAAGTAGTGTTGGTGCAGTAGATGACGGCTCCGAGAAAAATCTTTTTGTCTCTGCGAGAGAATTTGCCTACTGGGGGAACCTGCATTTAAATAAAGGGTTTTTAAATGGTAAACAAATTGTGCCAAAAGAAGTTATAGCACTTGCTACGAGCTTACAAAGTCCAGAGTATACAAATAAAGAACTACCTCAAAACGGGTTGTTTTGGTTCGTTCAAAATGAACCTGCTTTATTTAGCGAACTTGGTGAGCGAGTTCCTAAAGGTTCCTATCAAATATTAGGAATTACAGGACCAACGATATTAGTCATTCCAGAATATAATGTCGTCGTTGCTAAAATGTACAATAAAAGATACAACTATGGTGGGGATAATTATTTATATTATTTACGTGAATTTAGCAATTTAGTCGCTGATACATTTAGTAGCAGTAAAAATACTATGGTTAGGGTATAACTACTCCTATAATAAAAAGGAGTGAACTTTAATGAAAAATGAAGTGAATAAAAATAAAAAGCAAAATATAAAGGATGTAAACACAGAACAAAACGCGATTTATAGCGATCCGAAAGATGCAGCTAATATGCAAACTGTACCGCAGCCGAAAGACTTTGAGGAAATTGAATATTAATTTTCTCTCCGACTTATTTATGAAAGAAAAATACGTCTTAAGTCTCATCACTTTCAGCAAATTATTTGATAACATATATACATAAGCATTCGAAAATGTCTTATCTTAACAAAGCTTTCTTTAAATGCTGTATATAACCTACAAAAAGGCACTTCTTGATGAAGTGTCTTTTTGTGTAAGCTAACTCAATTTCCATTTTCCGTACAGTATCTTGCAATTTATCATGGATATACTAACTGTGAAAATTCATGTCATGATAAAAGAAGGGGACAGTTAGCATGAAACAAACATCTATAAATCCATTGCTAATTGTTCTAGGTACAATCATTGTTCAAATTGGCCTAGGAACAATTTACACATGGAGTTTATTTAATCAACCCCTTGTAAGTAAGTTTGGATGGAACCTCAATTCAGTCGCGATCACGTTTTCAATTACGAGTTTTTCTTTATCATTCTCAACTCTATTTGCAGGAAAGCTACAACAAAAATTTGGACTTCGTAAACTTATCGCTACTGCAGGAATTGTTTTAGGACTCGGTTTAATACTTAGTTCACAAGTTTCCTCATTACCATTACTTTATTTATTAGCCGGTGTTGTCGTTGGATACGCTGATGGAACAGCATATATTACATCACTATCTAATTTAATTAAATGGTTTCCAAACCGTAAAGGACTTATTTCTGGTATATCTGTTTCGGCATATGGAATGGGAAGCTTAATCTTTAGATATATAAACGGAAATCTTATCAACAGTCTTGGAGTATCACAAGCATTTTTATATTGGGGTATTATCGTCTTACTATTAGTGTTGATAGGATCATTCTTCTTACGTGAAGCAATTGTAAGTAACACTGCAACTGAAACATTACACAATGATTATACGCCGCGTGAAATGATGAAAACAAAACAAGTATATCTCTTATTTTTCATGTTATTCACATCATGTATGGGCGGACTGTATTTAATCGGTATGGTAAAAGACATCGGGGTGCAGCTCGTTGGTCTTAGCGCAGCGACTGCCGCTAATGCCGTCGCAATGATCGCAATCTTTAATACAATAGGTAGAATTATTCTTGGAACGTTATCAGATAAAATAGGTCGATTAAAAATCGTCTCTGCTACATTTATTATTATTGGATTGTCCGTCTTCACTTTAAGTTTTATTCCACTAAATTACGGGATTTATTTTGCTTGTGTAGCAAGTGTTGCCTTTTGCTTTGGTGGTAACATCACTATCTTCCCAGCAATTGTGGGAGACTTCTTCGGATTAAAAAACCATAGTACAAACTACGGGATTGTTTACCAAGGTTTCGGATTTGGTGCACTTGCAGGATCATTCATTGGAGCACTACTTGGCGGATTTCAGCCAACCTTCATTACAATCGGTGTTCTATGTGTTATATCTTTCGTTATCTCTATAGTAATCCGCCCTCCAAATGCAGAAAAGAAGAAGGAAATCAAATCGTTAAATCGAAAAATAGCTTAATGCTAAGAAAGAGTCCTTATACTAGGGCTCTTTTGCTTTACAAAAAAATGTATAAACAATGGATGACATTCAAAAAATCTAATTTTTTCCCTGTACTTATTTCATAATCTAACATTAAAGAAGATAGGACATTCCGATTATTAAATTGAATAAATAATGTAAAGGGGCGTGATAGTTAAAATGCAAATAGTAAAGCAATGGGTACAAGAAGATAGTGATTACATAAGAGAAAAAGTAATTGAATATAACCAAAAACAACTTTCAAATGAAGAAAAAACACCTTCAGAAAAGATTAGTTTTATAGTGAAAAATGAAAAAGAAGACATAGTAGGAGGGATAACGGCAATCACATTTTGGCACCATGTACATGTTGACTTCCTATGGGTTTCAGAAGAATACAGGCACGAAGGTTACGGAAGCAATTTAATGAATCTTATTGAAGAATTTGCAATTAAAAAAGAATGTAGGCTAATCAAATTAGATACTTTTAGTTTCCAAGCCCCTAATTTTTATAAGAAACATGGGTATAAAGTGATAGGGGTAAGTGAAGATCATCCTAAAGGGCATAATCATTACTATTTAGAAAAAAGGTTATAAATGAATCATTAAAGAGTGTATTATGATTAATCTTTTTCAAAATATGCTCTTTTCTTTTGTGTGTCTATGAACACGATATCGTTTCGTATTAGTTATTTATTCAAATTACTTTTTATGAATCCAAACAATTTAATGATAGAATGAAATAAAGACAGAAAATTTTTACCATTCAAGGGGGTTACATATGAAAAAAGTAAATGTTACATACGCACTTCTATATGATGAAACTCATGAAAAGCTATTAATGGTTAAAAACAAAGGGGAAAATGGTTCTTATTACACTTTACCAGGTGGAGCAGTTAAATTCGGGGAAACGTTAGAAGAGGCAGCAATTCGTGAAGTGAAAGAAGAAACAGGGCTAGACATATCTGTAAAAGGGGTTTGTTCCATTAGTGAAGCCTTTTTTGAGGAGAGAGGACATCATGCAATCTTCTTTAATTTTTTAGGAGAAATAACCGGAGGGGAAATCTGTATATCACGGCCAAAAGAGATTGAGGAGATTACCTGGATGGAATTAGATTCAGCAGAACCTTATTTACGTATACCAGAACACTTAAAAAGCCTTTTACAAAAGAAAGAAACAGTTCCTTATATTTTTAATGGAACTATTATTCATCAATCTTCATAAAGATAGTATTTCATTTAAGGCGGGGGAAAAATGGAGTTTATCGTTAATCACAAACAATTTACACAAGCTCTTTCAGAAGTAAGTAAAGCTATCTCAACAAAAACTTTAATTCCTATATTATCCGGAATAAAGATAACAGCAGATCAATCTGGAATTACTTTAATCGCAAGTAATTCGAATATTTTCATTGAAAAATTTATACCTATTTCAATTGAAGACGAACAAATTACAACTATTTTAAAAGCAGGGAGTATTGTTGTACCAGCAAAATATTTCATTGAAATTATTAAGAAAATGCCAAGTGATATTTTAATAAAAAGCATGAATGAGCAGTTGATTACAATTCAATCTGATGAAATTACTTTAAACTTAAATGGACTCTCGGCAAATGAATTTCCTAATGTACCATTTTTAGACGCACATACAGAAATACAAGTAGAGACGGAACAATTAATTGAAGTCTTTAAACAAACTGTCTTTGCAACTGCTAAAAATGAATCTAGACCAGTTCTTACTGGCGTACATTTCGTTATTGATCATAACAAATTAATTTGTGCTGCTACTGATTCGCACAGACTGGCTTTACGTGAAATACCCATTTCTTCACATGCGAAATTAAATTGCATTGTACCAAGTTCCACTATTAGTGAACTAATAAAATTAATGAACAGTAACTCAAATTTAGTATACATATATCTTTCAGAGAGTCACATTATTTTTAAATTCGGTACAATTACGTTGTATTCAAGACTTATTGAAGGAAAATATCCTAATATATCCGGCCTAATTCCAAATGAATCCCAAACGGTTATTAATATAGATAGAAAAAAGATTTTACAAGGTGTAGATCGGTCAAGTTTATTGGCTAGTGAATGGGCAAACAACAACGTTAACTTAGAAATCATCGACGAATGCACAATACAAATCTCTTCTAATGCTTCTCAGATTGGTAAAATATCCGAGAAACAACAAATAGATGCGATTCACGGTGAAAAGCAATTAAATATATCTTTCGACGGACGATATATGGTCGATACTTTAAAAGCAATAAAAGAAGATAGAGTTACTTTAAGTTTTGGCGGTTCCATGAGACCGATATTAATTGAAGCAGGTGAACAATCTGCAGCAGTATATTTAATATCGCCTGTTAGAACTTATTAAGAACAAAGGAAGGAATTAAATTATGTACAAGCACACTTTATGTTTTATAAAAAGAAATGAAGAAATACTTATGTTAAATAGAGAATATGATCCTGTAAAAGGATTATGGAACGGTGTAGGAGGGAAGATAGAAAAAGGAGAAACACCGTTAGAAAATGCAATTCGTGAAATAAAAGAAGAAACAAATATAGATGTTGAGCAAAATCAAATTCAATTTAAAGGCATTATTAAATGGGAGGATTCCTCATATTCTGGTGGCATGTATGTCTATTTAGTAGAGCTACTTAATGAATTTACATATCACACTCCAAAAAAAGTCTCAGAAGGAATTCTAGATTGGAAAGAGGTATCTTGGATTCTAAGTGACTATAATTACGGCGTAGGAGAGATGATACCTAAATTTTTAACTGAAGTACTTTATAATGAATTAATATTAGAGCACTCTTGCGTTTTATCAAATCATAAATTAGTAGAGTATAAGAATAAAGAATTAGCTAAGCAGACCAGCATAGTAAAGTAGTAATTAGGGGAGATTAGTATGTAATAGAAGGAGGAGCTCATGAAAAAAGGAAATCACTTATTTTGGATATATATAACTAGTATTACTATTATAATACCCTTAATTATTTACTTAGCATTGGCAACCTCTAGCGAAAAAGATACTCTTACTCAACTAAAAAAAGCCCCCGGTATCCCATCTGCTATTCAAGATTCAAACGATATAGAAGACCCTACAGGATATTGGACAACAGAAAAGATGAAAACCGCAATTCCAGTAGATAAAACAGAGAATTTTAATAGATGATTCATAAATGAATAAAAAGCGAACCATCAATATTAAATCGGTTCGCTTTTTATTATAATCACACTTCTCGCCACCAAGCTGACGTAGGATATTCTCTAGATTGTAACGCAATAGCTTCACCGATTTGTGGCGTTGAAATATTAACCCCTAAACGATTTGCTTCTTTCGTAACACGTTCAATAGGATCACTCCATTCATGTAATGCTAACGTAAAAGCACCCCAATGAATAGGAACGAGCAATTCTCCTTTAACGTCAATATGAGCTTGTACTGTTTCTTCTGGCAACATATGAATTGCAGACCATCTCGTATCGTACTGCCCGCATTCCATTAAAGTAAGATCGAATGGACCATATTTATTACCAATCTCCTTAAAGTGCGGAGCATAGCCACTATCACCGCTAAAGAAAACTTTCGTTTCTTGACCAATAATAAGCCATGAACACCATAAAGAACGATCTTTATCTGTCATACTTCGTCCAGAGAAATGCCTTGCAGGAGCGCAAACTAACTTAATATTATCAAACGTAATTTCATCCCACCAATTATGTTCACTAATTTTATTAGGTGAAACACCCCATTTAATAAGATAACGCGCAACTCCAATCGGGACATAAAAATGCTTCGCACGATCTTTTAACCGCATAATACTTTTGTAATTTAAATGATCATAGTGATTATGAGAAATGATAATCGCATCAATTTCCTTGAAATCTTCACGTTCTAAAGAAAAAGCACCACTATAACGTTTACTATTAAAAACAGGGAACGGGGAAGAGGCATCGCCAAACATAGGATCTAACAACAGCTTTTTACCTTCTATTTTCAAAAGAGAAGCAGAGTGACCAAACCATGTAACACTCTCTAAAGACCCATTATCTTTATTCGGTAAAACGATAGGTAAGTCTTTTATAGGACGTAGCTTTGTTTTCATTTTAAAGTAATCAGTCATTAAACCGATAATATCTTTCGGATTAAAACTTACATCAGTCGGAATTTGATTCATATATTTCTTTTTCATTAGTTCTCCTTTTTACGTTTAACAATATACGTATGTTGTTATTGTAGCTAATTGTAGTTTAAACGAAATCATTTTACCTTTCATCTTAAATGCAGTACATTTCATAAATTCTTCAAATTTATTATTTATATATAAAAAATAGAATTCATTTAGCAGCAGCTAAAACTAATATTATGTATTTGTAAATTGTTTTGTTTAAGTAAATTCTTTCTCATAAACAACAAAGAACGTACGTTTCGTTATATGTTATAGAAGCAGGTAGGTAACTAATTATCCAAAGGAAGGAGAGTCTATAAATGCTTGAAGAAAGAAAAAAGAAGTCAAAATGTAAACTATCAAAATCTGAAATGATTCAGCTTTATACAAAAGGGAAGAGCACCTCAGAAATAGCTGTACTTGCCAATGTGTCTGCTGGATATATTCGTATGGTTTTAAAAGAAAAAAACGTGCCCAGACGAGCTATAGGTAGTTGGAAGAGAAAGTATGATTTAATAGAAGATTATTTTAAAACTTGGTCAAATAACATGGCTTATATTTTAGGATTTATAACAGCAGACGGTGTTATACCAAAAGAAAATCAATGTGTCAGTATCTCGCAAAAAGAAAGTGACATTCTACACGATATAAAAAAAGAATTAAACACAAACCAGCCGCTTTATCAAAACAAAAAAACAGGCGTATATATGTTAAACCTCAATAGTAAAACAATTAAAGAAGATCTTATGAATATTCACGGAATCAAGCCTTGTAAATCATTTACTGTAGAATTTCCATTCGTACCAGATGAATATCTGCATCATTTTATTCGAGGGTATTTTGACGGAGATGGTTATGTCAATTATGAAGCATATACAGTAAGTTTTGTAGGAGGATCATATAATTTTATGAACTCTCTAAACCAAGTTCTGCAAAATTACAACTTAAATTCTAACCTTTTAAATCAAAATACACATTATCGTGTCATGCTAACTGGGAGAAAATCAATTCAGCTTTTTGCAAATTGGATTTATAAAGACAAAGATATATATTTGCATAGAAAATATGAAACATTTCATAAAGAACATGTAAGTTTAGAACAATTACAAGATCGAAAATTAAAAAGAACTCAAGCTGCAGTTATGCAAAGAAAAGAAAACTTCCTTAAAGATTATGAGAAAAACAAATGTATTACTACCGCATGTTCAAATATAAATATTAATGAATTAACATTTAAACGTTGGATAAAAAATGATAATCAATTTAAAAAAGAATATGAACAAATTAATTTGGCATATACAAATAGCAATAATACAATATAAAATTCTAGATAACCTTAGTATAGGTATTAACATAGCTATACTAAGGTTTTTTATTTGAAATCATTAAAGGATACTTATTTTTATTTATAGAACATAGTAAATACATAGATTTTACAATTAAATTACTAAAAAAGAAGGGATTTTAAAATGCATGCTAATTATTCTCCCGAGAAAATACTTAAAACAACTTATGAGACAAAAATGATTTCATCAGGTGACAATTATCCAACTCTAAAAATAAGCGGAACAAACCTTCAATATTTACTTGTAATGCTCCATCTGGGCATAGAATCAAATACTATAAAAACGAAGCTAAATTGGACTAACGAGGAATTCGAAAAACAAATGCACGCATTAGAACTAGAAGGTTTATTGAATGAGACAGAAGGGAGTTACTATCCAACATGTATGGTTATAACAGCTTAGAAACAGAATGGCCTTTGAGAAACAATAAAAGATATTATTATGCGATTCTAGAACAAGAACAAACAGACAAAGAGTCCTTTGGAATGTATGGTAATACGTATTTAGATTTAGGAGAAGTTCAAATTGGCCTTTATAGAAACACACGATATACAACTTTGAATTTAATAACTGCGAATAAGGAAATACTTGAAGAATATTTTGCGGAATCGCTAACACAATTAGTGAAGAATTAATCTTATTGTTAAAGGAAAATGATCAACCTCTTAAAGAATATTATGTAAGCAACAGATACTCAATGGAAATAACCTATGAAGAATTTTTTATATGGTGGTATCACTTTTTCTATACAAAAGTAACTAATGAATTAATAAAACAAGACGTAATTAGAAGCAGTTCTCGAGGAAATCAAACATATATAATTCTTTAAACTGTATGTATAGAATTTAACTTCATATTGTAGCAGGAGGATACGTGTATGACTGTTATATGCTTAGTTAGGCACGGGGAAACTGAGTGGAATACTATTGGAAAGCTCCAAGATCGTGAGAACATTAAGCTAAATAAAAATGGTATACAACAAGCTGAAAAATGCGGTTTGTATTTACGTGAAAAACAATGGGACATTATTATTTCTAGTCCTTTATCAAGAGCAAAGCACACAGCTGAAATCATAAATACATACATGTTAATACCAGTAGATCTTATTGAAATGGATAATTTTATAGAACGCGATTATGGTATGGCTTCAGGATTAACGACAGAAGAGCGAAACGAAAATGTTTCCAAATCGTAATTATACAAATCAAGAACCAAGAAGATTTCTAAAAACAAGAATTATAACCGGTTTAAATATAATCCAGAAACAACAGATAATAGTTCAGGAACTAATTAGAATTAAGATATACAGAAAGTATGATATTAAAAGGAGAGAAGTACATTGCAAAAGAAATTTATCAATCCGGAAACTATGCCAGCAACTTTTGGATACTCACATGTAGTTGAAGTTAGTAATGCTAAACGAACCATTTACATATCAGGATAAGTAGCAATTAATACTGACGGTCAAATAGTTGGAATTGATGATTTAGCTACACAAACACGACAAGTATTTGAAAATATTAAAATCGCATTAAAAACTTCAGACTTAAATTTTAATGATGTAGTAAAATTAACATTTTTCTTGACGGACATTTCTCAAATGGCCATTGTTAGAGATATTCGAGATCAATACATCAACACAAACAATCCACCAGCAAGTTCAGCTGTAGAAGTTAACAAATTGATTAACAATAAATTATTAATCGAAATCGAAGCAATTGCTGTAGCAAACTAATTTTAAAAACTTATTCTTAATCATATCAACGCAATTCGTTCACTTTAAACGAATTGCGTTTTTTATTAACTAAAATATAAATTATACACGGAAACATTCTTATCAATAACACAACATAAATAACTTAAAAAACAAATAACCACACAATCTACAACACATTATGAACCCAATTAAAAAGGGGAGCCTAACAACCGTAACTAACATATAATAAGTTTATTACTTTTTACTAGTTAACATAATATATATTATACGAAGTTGTATAGAGTAAGTGTTTACCTGTATCAAAAACCAAGTAAACTATACTTAATGAGACGAAACGGGTATTTTTAATGAGATTCACATAAAATCTTATCTAAATGAATTTCTACAGTTTTTATCGTTTATTTTGCTATAAATTAATCACAGCAAATCTTAATCGATTAATTATCGTTTAACGAGTCAAAAATAATTTTGATTAGCACGGAATTTTTTTTATGCGAAATAAATTTTTCTATACAAATGATAAATTTCATTTTATGTTTTGCTTTATAGATTTATTGCTAATTACATATGTTTTATTATTTTATATTTTTGTTGTTATTTCTTTTATTTACGCTTGACTTTCATTGTATTCTTCATTCTAGTTAACATAACGTTTATTTTTAACGTAAAAAAATCCTCCTCACCTTCAGGAAGATTTCTTTTGCTAGCTAGTAATCCATTTATCTATTTTTAGTAACAATCCCAATTGTAAATAACATTGGAAAAATCTAGATTTAATAAATCGTCTTTCTTTATAAAGAAATTAGCAACACCAGAATCTCCCCACATAATATTTAATGAATCATCTGTATCGATTTGCAGCAATAATATATCATGTTGCTGGTATTTTTCTTCCCATTCCCTTGGATCTGTCTGTGTGAAAAATGGATAACCACCAATTTTATGCCCTTGATCTTTACATAAATCATCATACAGTTCGCCTAATTCTGTATTATTTTCTTCATCAACAATTTCTTCCCAATCAATTTCCTCACTAAACATCTTTTCAAATCGATAATCCCTTGATGTTACGGGCTGATAACCCAATTCAAACTTTAATTTCGCTGCTTCAGGTATGATAAAGTCCTCTAATTCTGAAGTGTTTAAATAACTAAAATCAGTAATAACCTTATTTAAATCTTCTATAATTGTAGAATGATAAATAATTCGAAAGTCTTTTTGGATTGTTGGATGATCAAAATCTGCTCCGTAAAGCTCATCTTCAGCACTTACGAAAAACTGTAGCATACCCTTTTGAGGCATATATTCAACATGCGGCATTTCTTCAAAGTTTAGCTGCGCAAGTAACATCATAGGTTGTCCATTTGAATCTTTAGGATGCTCTTGATCTATAGGTAAATACGGATAACCACCAAATTTACTCTCAAAAAGCGTTGTCTCTGCTAATGTTCCAGACGCTTTAATATAAGGTTTCACACTTTCTTCTAAAATACTACGATACTGCTCTAGTTCTTTCGGAATTTGAATTTGAAGTTGATACGTATTCTTCATTACATTTGCCTCCCCTTAATAATGAATTGAAAATGCCTTACTTAATTATATAGCAACAGATAACTTCATTGAAAATCGTTAAATATCCGTTTTAACCCTCATTTTTTGCGCACTTGGCGGACAAAGTAAATTATGTTCTGAGACCTTTTTATTAATAGTTGTAATTAACATAGCTGCTTCTACATTATCCGTTAGTTCTTTTAAATTTTCTTTTAGATGATCTATTTCCTTTGAAAGTTCAATCCACCTAGGCAAAACATGATTATTTTTCAAAGTTCTATAAAGTTGCTTGTCAGGATTATACGAAAGATCTTTATCAAGATTAAGAGGTTTCCCTTTCCCAGGTAAATCATTAAACGCTCCTGTCTTTTCTGCCTGTTTAACGATAGAGCTAATATGATCCTCATACGTGAACGACCAAACTTTTTCATCTTTAACTAAAATTTCTTGTTTTTTAAGTTTTTTATCTAGCTCATCTTGATTCATAGATTCTCTCTCCTTTTTATTTTATAGTGTGGTTTTTGTATGTTTTAATGCTTTCAACCCATCAAATAACTTTTCTCGCCACCAAACACCGTCATGACCGCCTTGAAACTCTTCATAAGTAATTTGGTATCCTTTTTCTTTTAAAGCTTTATACAGGCGTCTATTAGCCGTTAAAAGAGGTTTGTTTTCAAGTTCTCCTGCTGCTATGTAAAAATGAGGTTGACTCGTATTAGAATCTATAGATGAAATTTGATTTTCATAACCATCCTTTTTCCAATGCACGGATCCAGACATTGACAACACGTTTCCGAAAACATGTGGATTTTGAAGCGCTGCATAAAAAGCTGCTAAGCCACCAAGACTGAAACCAGCAATTGTTGTATGATTCTTTTCTTGATATACGTGATACCTAGCTTGAATCCATGGAAGTAGTTCCTCCGTTAAAAATGTATTCATTTTATCGTTATAAGTTAGCTCTTCTAGTCGATCAACGGGTTCTATTGCAACAGCAATACAAGATGGGATTTCTTTTTCGTATATTAAATAATTGAGTGTTCTTGCGATTGAAAGGTTATTAATGAATGAATTCCCATCAAACACAATGAGAAGTTCTTGAAGATGTGAAGTGTGAGAATAGTCATGAGGCGTATAAATATAAATTTTACGTGTGTCATTTAAAATCGTACTATGAAAAGAATATGTTTCAATTTTTCCAGATGGATAATGATCTGAAGGAAAACGACTGCTATACTGTACTTCCATTCCTATGTTTAACACAGACGCTTTATTGGCATCTTCTCCAAATGTATTTTTATTAAATCAATCTAGTTGGTACTTTTCACTGCGCTTTATCCAATCATTTTCGAAAAAATCGTTTACTGAAAAATAGTACGTTGAAATAAAACTCTCATCCGTCCTAAACGTTACATACCAAATATCTGTCTGTAACAACCGTTGTAGTTGATTTACAGACAGATCCCAACCAGGAAAACTACCGAATACATAAACGTTTTCAGTTTTTTGATCCCCTAACCATATATACGTTATAAGCTTATACTGATTTTCTACAGGACATTGTTCTATTAGTGGCGTATTATTTGACTTTATTTCATGCAAAAAAGTATAAATTGCTTTCTCGTTTCCTATTTTTAATTGATTATTAAGCTCCTCTAACTTAGGACTAATTATTGAAGTCACCCATCTGCCTCCTTTGTATTTCTTTCTTTTCACTAGATTGCTTTTATAAAATTTAGGATTAGTATGTTATGTATTTAGATGAGTTATTTATTTAGAAGGTTTATCAATTGCCTGAATAGAAAGTTCCAACGCTTTTATTCTTCTTTCTAAAAGTGTTCTTTGAGGACTACCAGCCTTAGACTTATCATAGGCTCTCTCAATTGATGGAAGCAAACCAGCAAGGATATTACGAGCTTCTGCTAACTCTTCTTGGCTATACCGATGACTTTCTTGATTCCACACGTTCTCTAACACTGCTAGCCCTATACAAACGGCTTTAAGCCTTTTTTTCACTAAGGTAGTATTTGCTCCTTTTTGAGTCATCTGTGAAAAAGCATTTTCAAGTTTACGAATTGTCGATTGTAAAGATTTTATTGATTCCAATTTATCTATATTTGACACGTTTTCCATGTTACTATTGTTCCTCCTGGCTTAGCTTATTTAATACTGGATATAATAAGTACTTGATTTCACTCGAAATATTTTATCATAAATAACTATATTCGAATTGGATAATGGATTAAAGGAAAACGGTATCTAAACGCCTCTCCCTCCTTTACATCATTCTATATGTACTTCTTTCTTCGTATTAGAATCCCTATATAAACAAGGTATTAAAATTGTATTTTTTATGAACAAAAAAACGCACAAGCAGCATAACTTGTACGTTTTTATTTTTATTCAGTAAGATAATACAGTAATAGTTTCCGGGCCTTCTCATAATTCATGAAATCTCTATACAAAATGGGATACTTCACAATTTCTGTTTCTATAAAACGATATTGCGGAAAACATTCAAAAAACGATTTCTTTAGCCACTTTATTTGATCAAACACAATCTCCTTTTCGTTGTTATTAAGTATGTAACTTAAAGTACCTGCTGTATGCATCCAATAATAATTTAAATCAGCGCTTATGCAATCATCTTCTGTAAACATATTATTAAAATCTTTTCGTATTTTTCGAAGGTCACAATTCGGAAACGGTTTAAGCAGCGGACAATGCATTTTCTGCAATTCATTAAAAATAACCTTTTTACCTAATAGCAACTTTCCACCCCTTTATTTCTCTATCCAATTTAATAATTTTTCATAATGATATTGAGCATCTGTATAGCCGAGATTATATAAATTAACGAGTTTTTCTTTATTTCTTTCTATTCCGCTTATAGGAAGCTGTACGCTAGGCTGAATGATATAAAAATTGTCTTTTTGTTCTATTTGATTCATATAAGTTATCGTCTCATTATAAAAACGATAATGTTCTACTAAAGATTGTGCGATATTCGGATATTTTCTATATAACATTTTAGCCAGCCCAGAAAATTTATTCCGCTGCTTCTCGTATCCATCCGGCTTTGTCATAATAACAACATTCTTTTGGTAACCATCATTTTGCGCTTTTAATACTGGAATAGGATCTATAATCCCTCCATCTAACAATTTTCGATTATCATATTCTACAGCAGGTGCTATAAACGGCACAGAGCTTGATGCACGAATAATTTTTAAAATATCATTTCCGTGTTCTATTTTATTATAATAAACTGCTTGTCCTGATTCGCAATCAGTCGTTCCGATTACAAACTGTTCATTTGAATTTAGGAAAGTTTGAAAATCAAACGGTACAATTTTGTTTGGTACTTCATCAAATAAAAAATCCATTCCAAATAATTCACGTTTTCTAATTAAGTTTCGATAAGATATATACCTGTGATCTGCTACTAGCTCTGTATTCACTTTCTTATTTCTTCCTTTTTGACGTGATAAATAGGTTGCTCCCATACACGCTCCGGCGGATACACCGACTACATACGGAAAGAATAAGTCCCTTTCCATAAAATATTCGAGTACTCCTGCAGTATATAATCCTTTCATTCCGCCGCCTTCTAATACTAAACCGATATTTTTCATGCTATATCCCTCTACTTCTGTTTTCTTAATTATATGTTAGCACAAGATTTTAGGATGAGGTTATATAAATTGGTTGCAATAATAACAAAAAACTATTGAAGCAATGTCATAATCTATTAGCCATTCGCATGGTACAATATAAGAAACTCATTCCACATATTATAAAGGAGGAATTTCATATGGGTTTATTTAGTGGTATTTTAGGAAATGCATCAAGTGCGAGTACAGAAAGCGTTGAACGTGATTTAGAAAAAATTATGCTAGACGATGAGAAAGTTGAGCATGCTTATAAATTAATTCGTGATTTAATCGTATTTACAAATCGTCGTCTTATTTTAGTAGATAAACAAGGAATATCAGGTAAAAAAACAGAGTATCATTCTATTCCTTATAAAAGCATTACACAATTTAGCATTGAAACAGCTGGGCATTTTGATTTAGATGCAGAGCTTAAAATTTGGGTATCTAGTATGGATGATCCAATTACGAAAGAATTTAAAGGTGACGATAGTATTTTAAGCATTCAAAAAGCGTTAGTAACATATACGACGAAATAACGTCTTTCTGTATTTTTATTCATTATCGAAATTACTAACCCGAGTATTTTGGAAGAATATGCATTATTTTTGTATATTTAATCTAAAATAACATAAAAAGGTAAAGCGTATTTCAAATGCTTTACCTTTCTTTTTTGTAATAAATAAGTGTAGTTTTATCATTTAATTTCTTTATTACTTCTGTTCTTTTATACCCCATTTTTTCGTATAGAAAACAATTTCTTTCTTCTTCTAAAATCGTAGCCAGTTCAAAACTCCGTGCTTCTGGAAACATCTCTTCAATTAAAATAAGTACCTTCTTAGCGATTCCTTTCCCTTGATAGATTGGATGAATGAACATTGGACTGATCCAAAATTTATAAGGTCTTTCTTTTTGGGATATACATATCGCTCCAACAAGGTTCGAATCTATTATCATCTTATAAAAGTTGTTGCTCGGATTATTTATTCTTAAAATAGTTTTTTCAATAGATTCATTTGCTGGATTTGTTTCATAGTCTTTATATTTATTTAATAAAGGACTACATGAGTCTATTTGCATTTGAAATAAAACTGCTGCATCAATTTCTGTCGCCTTCTCTAATGTTACCAATTTAAACGCTCTCTTAAAGAAGTAATATGAGCTGTATGATGACGACCGTGCCATGCATATAGTCCAATTGCAGCAGCAAGTTTTGTTTCTCCTGATTCAGGATGATTAAATGTCTTTTCTAAATCTGCCGGTTCTAAAGAATATAATAAGTTAATCCATCTTTTATGTAATGAATCTAGCATTACAAGTGAAACATCTACTGGTAATTTCGAGTCAGGTAGCTCTGCCCATTTTTCTTCTTTGTACGGTTTAATAGTTGGATTCTTTTCTGTCAGTGCTAATTTAAAGCGTATGTAGCTATTCATATGACTATCAACAACATGATGAACAACTTGGCGAACAGTCCATCCACCGACGCGATACGGTGTATCTAACTGCTTCTGATCTAAATCTTTTATCGCTCTTGCTAGTTCATTAGGTAAATCCTCTATTTCTTGAATCCATTTATCAATTATTTCTTCTGTAATAGTTCCTACGTAAGTAAATCGACCTATTGGATAACGTAAATCCTTCATGTACATGTCCCTCCCTATTATTTTTAACCCTTAGTAGTCCTCCAAATATAATGTACGAAATTTACGTTTTCCCCGTTTAAATCTACAGTAGTTGTCTCCGCTTCCTTTTCACGAGAAAATCCGTTCTTTTCTAATACAATTTGTGAAGCTATGTTATTTGTTGTTGTCATAGCATGTATTTCATTAATTTCATAGACTCTTGCTTGAGCCAAAATCAATTTTACAGATGATGCTGCAACTCCTTTTTTTGTAAAATCCTCTCCAACTCGGTAGCCTAACGACCCAATTCGTTTTTTCTTATCTACATCAACTAAATTGATACGTCCTACAATTTCTTTTTCTGTATTACGTATGAGATGAAAATAAGAAATCCCCTCAGTTTGTTCTTTTAATAGTTCGTCAAGTTGCTTTTGAAAGTATTCATACACGTAATAATTAGAGCCACGACTTGGTACCATTGTTTCAAAAAATGATTTGTTCGTGAGTTCAAAGTTAAATAAATCTTCAGCGTCTTGTTTCTTTAATTGTTCTATGTATATTTTCATCTCGCTTACTCCTTCTATATCTACTAACTGTTATATATTCTTTTTTAACCGATTATTTTCCTGCTATTTCTTTCGCATCAGTAATACAGCGAGTAGCACTTTCGGATGAAATAGGTGAAATGGACTACGAATTAAATTCATCACTCTTACTAATCGAATATAAACGTCAGAGTCACTTGCAGATAGTTGATATATTTGTTTCGTATACCATAGCTGAAATTTTTGCTTTATCGTTAATTTTCTTTTTAGCTGAGGATGACGTGATATTTCCGTTGTAGTCATTTCCCAAGGAGTTTGTATGATATTAGCAGTTTCTTTATAAAACTGCTGTGTAAATGCTTTATCAAGCCTTTGTCTCCGTTGTAAAAGCAACTGCAATTGGTGAGCTTCCATAGCCGCAACTGAAACTCCTTGCCCAAAAACGGGATCAAAACGACATTGTGCATCTCCGACTACTAACAAGCCTTCTGGTAAATGATTAACTAAATCAAATCGCCGACGTACTTGATAAGGAATTTTGTATGTTTTGATATCTGAAATTGCCTCCGCTTTGTTTAGAAAATCTGTCACGTTAGGGATTGATAGATTTTCAGCGAAATCATAAAACTCATCATCTGTTTGTGGTGCTTTCTCATTTGCGTATCCGCTGAAAGTAACAAAATAACGATTATCCTCAATCGTTTGAATAAGTACACCATACGGATTGTCCGGGAAACTTGGAGACATTAGCATATTACAGCAGTCTAATTTCTCATTTTCTTTGAGTTTAAACATTTTAGTTGCGTAGAATAAATCGATACGCACTTTCTCTTCTTGCACTTCGATATTGTATTCACGTAACCACGCTATACTTTTTGAACCAAATCCACTCGCATCAACAACAATATCTGCTTGAATTTCTTCTTGCGTGCCAGTCTCTAAACATTTAGCTTTTACTCCACATACTTTGTTAAGCTTTCCATCTACTAATAACCCTTCAACCAATGTTCCAAATTTAATGATTACATTTGAAATTTGATCAATTCTTTTTTGGATATGCCATTCAAGCAAAAGCCTACTTTGTTGAATCATATGCACTTCTCCTATGAATGGTTGTTTCCATAAACCAAATTGATGCCATTTTATATCACGAGTAAAGTTATTTACGATGCTGCCTGCTTCTATTAATTCATTAGTAATAGTAGGAAACAATTCCTCGATTGCATTTTCTCCACCTTTTAATAACACATGAGGATGATTACTTTGTGAAACTCTTTTTCTCAAAGCTTTTCCATCCCATCTTTCGCTGACTTCTATAATGATTACTTCTTTAAAAGAAGTTGATAATGCTTTTGCTGCGAGTTTTCCTGCTATACTTCCGCCAATAACGATAGCCTTATTAAACATATTTACCCCCTTAATGAAAAAAGATCCTGCCTTGTATGAATGAAACAGGATCTAAACGAAGAATTACTAAATTAAAACACATGAGTAAATTGCAACGTTAAAATTAAAATACCTAATCCCCATACGTAATACGCGAATACTTTTAAGGAGTGACGTTTTAAATATTGAATCATCCATGAAACAGCTATGTAACCAAAAAACGCTGCTGATAACGTGCCGACAATTAAAGATGTACTAGAAATAGATTCTGCTTTCCCTTGATAAACATCTGCAAATTGCAAGATGATTGCTCCGACTATTGCTGGCGTAGATAATAAAAACGAAAAATATGCTGCTGTTTCACGGTCTAGTTTTCTCCATAAAGCAGCGACGATTGTCATACCAGAGCGAGAAATTGCTGGGAAAATAGCAGCCGCTTGAAATGAACCGATGATAAATGCATCTTTATATGTAATGTCATCCATTTTTTTACGACCGTTTTTTTGTTTATCGGCCATGTAGAGAAAGAAACCTGTCACTAAAAACTCCCATCCAATCGTAATACCTGTTTTTGAAATATCTTCAAAGAAGTCTTTAAATAACAATCCGATTACAACTGCAGGTATCGTCCCAACAATAAGCAATAACATTAGTTTTGAAAATGGATTTTTAATTAAGTATATAAATTCTTTTTTGTAATAAATAAACACTGCAAGCAAAGTCCCGATATGCAGCATCGTATCTAAAAACAATCCAGCTTCATCTAATTGAAACAAATGCCTTCCTAAATAAAGATGTCCTGTACTACTAATCGGCAAAAACTCTGTTAAACCTTGTATTATCCCTAATATAAAAGCTTCTAACCAATTCATGATGGTCCCCTTTCTCGTTTGCTTGTACCAATATATGAAGGTTCAATTTTCGATATGAAAAAAACTATTTTTCTCTATGAATTTACTTTCATTTTATGGATATATATGTAAAAAGGAGTGAGGAGGGTTACTATGTGGCAACATACAAAATTCGGCAATATATTACTTTGGGCAGGACCTATCCTTGTGTTTATTGGGTTATGTATGACAAATGTTATTTCGGATATTCCTTTTTTTGAAGGGAAACATAAAACGCTTGGAATAATAACATTATTTATAGGGCTTTTCTGTTTAATTGCTGCTAATCATTTTAAAAAAGGAGAAAGAAATGAGGAATGAAACACAAAAAAACAATCCCAGTATATGTGCTAGGATTGTTTTTTGTTACTTATTTATAGAACACTTTATCAACGTTATATTTTGCTTTATATTCATTAATAATGTAAGTTTCGTAAATTTCTCTTTCTGTTGGATCTTCTACGATACATGCATCAATGCGGTATACTTCATCACGGTGATTTTTAATTGGTGAAACATTATCTTCAAAATGCTTTTTAATACGTTGTCTAATTTTACGAGCTTTACCTACGAAAAGAAGTTCGTCATTAATATTGTAAAACATAAAAATGCCGCCTTTATCTCTAGGGAACAAGTGGAAATCGATAAAACCGTTAATTGGAGTAATTAATGGCTCGTCTCCTTTAATAACTTGGTTACGTTCAGTAATGGAAACATCAGCTTCAGGAATATTAATTTTAATCAAGTTCATTCACGTCCTCTTTTATTATAAAGATAAATAATAGCATAAGTATGTAAGAAAAGCTATGTTAAGAGAGATATTTTATTTTATAATTCAAATATTATAGGTATATCATGTAAACTTTTTTTCCAAATCATATGATCGTTTGATTCGCCCCAATAATCCTTCAGCACATAACTAGGTTTTCCAAACTTTTTTGTCCATATACTTTGTGCTTTTTTGTATCCACTATCTAAACAGCATTCGGTTATTCCTCTGCTAAGTAATGTAAGATACATTGTATTTAGTAGTAAACTCCCTATACCTTTTCTTTGATACTCCGGAAGTATAAATACAGTTCCTATTTCATACAAATCCTTAAGTACACCGTCTGTACAACTATTAATCAATGCACTTGCTGGACCGATTTCAATCGTTCCAATGATTTTATCGTTACTTGTATCTATCGCTAATAAAAAATAACGATTTTCTCCATTACTATCAAAATCATTTTTTAAATATTTCTTTTTCGAGTTAATTTCATTTTCTATGTCATCTAATAGATGTGATAAGCCTTCGTTTTTAAATGTATTAGTAATAACAAGACGAAAAAACAAATGTAATTCATCTAAATCATTCGAATTCGGCCTTCTAATTTCAATGTTATACATGGCTTACATCTCCAATTTTTAAAAATATATGAGAAAGTGTATTTGTTCAAAAAGATTTTATGCAATTGTTAAGACCATACTTTATATACTCTATTCATTATTATTCTACACAACTCTGCATAGATCCAGCAGTATAAAAAACTCAGTATAAATATTAATGTAATAACTTTTATATCCATAGTCGTATGAATAGTAGGACCAAGTACAGGAAAACGGAAGATATCGAGAATGATCATAATTCCTATAAGTAGACATATCGCTGAAAAGGAAATTACCCAAATCCTCCTCTTGAATTGTAAAAAGGATACTCCTAACGCTATACCTAATAAGCCTGTAGTAAAGGGAAAGACAATTAGTTCACTTGGCTCAATAATGAATAATAGGAAAATAGTAAGAATATAAGAAAGTACTCCCTCACGAATAGAATAACAAATAGCCAGAAAAATCGGTAGCGTCGCGAAAGGACTAATAAATAACCCAATTCCAGGGATTAAGTTCCCCGCAGATTGAAAAATAGCAGCAAATGAACCGAGTAATGCTGTAATGACTAACCTACTTGCAGGCGTCACCTTTTTTTTATGAACAAAATTCGCATCCTGCTCTATCATCCATTGATACCAATAGCTTCTAAAGCGATTCATCAAATTCCCCCCTAAAGAGACCTAATTCACCACTTTCTATTTTCATTCAAATACTTATTGGTTATGTTTTACTTTCTGCTTGTTAGGAATCACTATACAATAGATGTTTATCCATAGAAGGTTTTTTAAGAGGCGCTAAGTCGTGCGTTTGAAAAAGTATGAATTCCATATATTTTTAGACTAAGAGTTTATACCGTATCATGGAACAATTTCAAAAATAGTACCTTTGTTAAAATCCGTTACTTTCATAGATCCATAAACCCCTAAATATAATCTAGTTTGATCTCCATTTGTTCCCAAGCTCATATAATAAGCTGCTTGAGAATCAAAATCATAATTGGTTTCAATAACATGAAAATCATTACGTTTATCGTCTATACTTGCCCTAGTATATGCTAAAACACCTTTAACTGGAGACTGAGATTCTTCTTTCTTAGCAAGATCAGTAAACACGATACTACCAGTTAAACTAGGAATTGTAGTTCCCATATATGGTTGTACTCCTGTAAGTGAGGTTCCTCCAAACTTATCTGCTCTGGAATCTTTATGAAAATAACTAATTAGGGGCTGTATGCGCCTCACTGATGTTTCTATTGTTTCATTATAATAAGCCATTGTTCTCTCATCCAAAGTAGGATTCTCAGAACAGTGCCTTATAAAAGAAGTAGGAAATTCTCCTTCCCATCCTCGCCAACCAAAATTAATAAATCCATCTTGATTGGGAGTGGATCTCATTAAATGCGTTTGAACAAGTTCGGTAACCGGTATGGGTTTATAATGAACAAACGAAAAAATAGACTCTACAATATCCTGCCCGACATTTCCAGCATATTTGATATATTGATTATAAAACCTTTGAAATGAAATACCTGTTATATTCCGAACTCCTTTCGCAATTACTGTAAGTGTTTCTTGTATAGATAAAGGAAACTCATTAAAGCGTGTAACTACTGGAGGGTTATTTATGAATGTATTTTTACTTACATCAATTTCAATTATTTTGCCCGCTATTTCTAAATCATCCTGGCTTAAATTAAATGGATCATAACCCGATCCACCATCTCCATTTGTAAAAACAAGTTTTCCACTCTCAGGTGAAAAGTTTAAACTATTGACTCCGTTATGATTAAAAAAGGGCCTTCTTATGTTAAGTAATGTCCGCCGTTTTTGAGGTTGACTATGTGATTGTAAAATCCATTCCTCAACCGTATCAATATGATCATATTGAGTATCTCTATTTACCCACTTTAAGTTTAAAGTTTTCGGATCACACGGATTAGGTTTAAAAGGTTCAGAAAGGGCACCCGGACCTTGAGTGCCAGCTACTGAATAATGAAGGTAAAATAAACCGTTTTGATAAAATTGTGGATGAAACGCTAGTCCTAGCAATCCGCGTTCATCATAACCGCTACTAGAGACACCTTCTTCAAACGTGCCTAATTTGATAATTCGCGGGCGAATATCTAAAAAATTCCTTATAACTCCGTCTCCTATGTAAAAGATTTCTCCTACCTGGGTTGCAATAAATAACCTTTCAATTGAGTCACCTGGTAGTATAGTTGTTTTTAACACAGTAGGTAAATTGAACTTACTTGCAATGGGTCGTAAACTAACCTTAACTTTTGTCAACTTACTTTACACCCCTTTAATTGCGTTTTATTAAAAGAATATGATTAGAACTGTTCAATTAGTATCCAATTAGGGACTAGAGAATTGGATATTATTTCTGGCTGCGCTGCATTTCCTGCTTCTCCATATAACTGCGCATCCGTCGCATATATTCAGGTGCGTCCATTCGATTACCTGCGATCATTTCAATTATACAGAGTCTTTCGGCGCTTTCCTTTTCAGCATGGATTATAGCCTGATCAAGCTCTCCATAGGTCCGGACCGTAACGGTAAATGCGTTACCTCCAAAAACTTCGGCCAGCTTGGTGTAAGACCATCGAGGGATTTGGTTGTACTTTTGATCCTCTGTTTTGACATTTAAATATTTCTCAATTGTATAACCATCGTTGTTCAAGACAAAGATTATGGGCTTGCAGCCGTAATAGAGCATAGAACTGATTTCCTGTGCCGTTAGCTGCAAGGCACCGTCACCTGTAAACACCAATACTCGGCGTTCCGGCGCGGCCATAATAGCACCAAACGCCGAAGGGATTGCGTAACCGATGGACTGCCATCCACCTTGTCCAATATATGTTACATTGCCCGGCAGTCTTACCTCTCCCATTCCATAATAGAACGTTCCGGTCTCGGCGATTACAATATCACCCTCTTTCAGCATACGCTGAAAACGCGGATAATAGCCGTCAGCCATTAGAGGTCCGTCGGCAGTAGTTGTGAATTGCTCATAAGGGAATGACAATTTTTTTGTCAAACCTTTGCCCTTATAATTCACCTTCTGAACGGCAAGTAGCATGTCGGCTGCAAGAACATTCGGATATTCCGCCTCAGCGATTTTAACTATATCTGGTTGAATATTGACAGTTATCAGTGGGTTCAGCTTTGCGGTAAAACTTGCGGTGTTTGTATCCGCCCATACCATACCAATCGCAATGATACAATCTGCATTCTCCACTGTACTTTGGACTTCAGTCCTCCCGAAAGAGCCTAAATACATTCCGATATAATTTGGATGGTTCTCGTCGAATCCGCCCTTCCCGTAAATCATCGTTACAACAGGCACATTCATTGCATCGGCTAGCTGCTGAGTCGCTGTCTGAAGGCCGAATCGCATCGTTTTCACATCCACCAGGATAACCGGTCGTTGGGAACGTTCCAAAAGCGGACGGACATGATTCACTGCAGCCTGAAGGGTATTCGGATTGGATGTTGGACGTGGTGGTACCGGTTCTGCCCAGACTTTAATTGGCTTGGTCACTAAATCATTAGCCACAACCAGGTATACCGGCTTTTTCTTTTCCTTAGCAATGCGAATCGCAGTCTGAATTTCAATCTTGGCATTTTCCGGCGTAAGCACCGCGGTATATGCCGTAATCTGCTCATACACCTTGCGAAAAACGTCAAAATTCCCATCCATTAAGGTGTGATGCATAAGCTTATGCTCTTTTTGATCCTTCTCAGGAGGCGCACCCACAATGTGTATAATTGGCACATGCTCGCTGTTGGCTCCCGCTATCGCATTGCATGCACTGAGCTCCCCGACCCCAAATGTCGTAATAAGAGCCGATATTCCTTTGATTCTTGCATAGCCATCTGCAGCGTAGCCCGAGTTTAGTTCATTTCGTCCTTCTATAAAACGGATGCCGTTATAACACTCCAAAGTATCAAGAAGTGTAAAATTATAGTCCCCTGCGACACCAAAAATTTCGGTAATGCCCTCGAGTTTCAGGCAATCGAACAAATACTGGCCAACCGTTTTTTGATCAGGTCCCCTTTGTAAACCAAAGCTGCCCGTATTAATCATGTTGTCCATCGCTTGCTCACTCCTTATCTATTTCTTTGGCTTGTTCTATTTTATAGTACCCTTTTTGATAATTCCCTTTAATTAAACCGGTTATCCGTTGTGCAACAATTAATCGGGAAGAAATGCTCCTTATCTTTGGAGATATTCATAAAACAAGAGAAGGAGGAGAAACACTAAAACATTACAAGAATGTATTAATTAATCTTCTAATGTTCTTTTTAAATTGTTTCCCTTTAAAACATCCCATTTATCATTCTCCTCACTCTGTTTTGCAAAAGTCTAGCTTACTTTTTAAAATTTTGTAACAGAACCTTAAAAATAATAAAAATCCACGAAGAAAATGCATTTTCTTCGTGGGTTTAGTTATTTAAATGGACTTTCACCTAACTCAAGAAGCATCCGCACCTTCAAACTGACTATTATAAAGCGAAGCATAGAAACCATCAGCTTTCAATAACTCTTCATGATTACCTTGTTCTACAATATCTCCGTCTTTCATGACAAGGATTAAATCTGCATCACGTATTGTTGATAATCTATGAGCGATAATAAAGCTTGTTCTACCTTCCATAAGGTTTTCCATCGCTTTTTGAATCAGTACTTCTGTACGAGTGTCAATGGAGCTTGTTGCTTCATCGAGTATTAATATTTTCGGATCCGCTATAAGGGCACGTGCAATTGTTAGTAGTTGCTTTTGTCCTTGGGATACGTTGCTTGCTTCTTCGTTTAGTTCCATTTGATATTTATTTGGTAATGTTTTTACGAAGTTGTGAACGTGAGCTGCTTTCGCTGCTTCAATTACTTCTTCGTCTGTAGCATCGAGTCTACCGTAACGTATATTTTCCATGATGGAGCCGTTAAATAGCCAAGTGTCTTGAAGTACCATACCAAACATGTTGCGCAGGTCTTCTCGCGTGAAGTCTTTTATATCGTGACCGTCGATACATATTGCACCGCTGTTTATGTCATAGAAACGCATTAACAGTTTTACAATCGTTGTTTTACCAGCTCCGGTTGGTCCGACGATTGCTACCTTTTGTCCAGGTTTAATGTTAGATGAGAAATTATTGATGATGATCTTATCTGGATTGTATCCAAATTGAACATCTTGGAAGGTAACTTCTCCTTGAACTTTTTGCAGCTTCACTGGATTTTCTGCTTCTGGCACTTCCTCTTCTTCTTCTAAAAATTCGAAGACTCTTTCTGCAGCAGCTGCAGTAGATTGAAGTACGTTCGCGATTTGTGCTACTTGAGCGATTGGTTGCGTAAAGCTTCTAACATATTGCACAAAGGCTAAAATGTCTCCAACTGCGATGGTTCTCTTTACCGCAAGCCATCCACCTAAAATAGATACAGCGACGTAACCGATATTACCGATAAATGTCATAATCGGCATCATCATTCCAGATAAAAATTGAGATTTCCATGCGGAATGGTAAAGGGTATCATTTACCTTTTCGAATTTTTTCACTTCTTCTTCTTCTTTGTTGAAGGCTTTTACGATATTGTGACCACTATAAATTTCTTCGACCTGACCGTTTACGTGTCCTAAATATTCTTGCTGGGATTTGAAGTATTTTTGTGATCGTTTTACGACTGCCATGATGAGAATCATCGATACTGGCAATATTAAAAGCGCCACTAATGTCATTTGCCAGCTGATTGATAACATCATGATAAGTACACCGATGATTGTAATAACGGATGTGATGATTTGCGACATACTTTGGTTTAAAGTTTGGCTCACCGTATCTACGTCATTTGTAATTCTCGATAATACTTCGCCGTGCGTTGTTTTATCAAAGTATTTCAGCGGCATACGGTTAATTTTTTCATCGATTTCTTTTCTGAAGTTATAAGATACTTTTTGAGCTACTCCAGAAATAATGTACCCCTGGATAATACCAAACACAGTGCTCAGTATATATAATCCAAGGAGTAAAATGACAATGTTTCCGATATAGGTAAAGTCAATGGCCGCACCGGGTGCTCCTGATACTTTGCTTACGAGTCCTTCGAAAAGTTTTGTTGTCGCGTTTCCTAAAATTTTTGGACCAACGATTGTAAAGGCTGCACTGCCGATTGCGAAAAGGATAACGATTAAGATTGATAATTTATAGGGATTCAAGTATTGAAGGAGTTTATTCATCGTTCCTTTGAAGTTTTTTGCTTTCTCAATCTTTCTCATGCCGCCGCCCATATGACCGCCACCGCCAGGACCAGGGCCGCTTTGTTTTCTATTTTCTATTTTTCTATCACTCATGATGACAACTCCTCTCTTGAAAGTTGTGATAAAGCAATTTGCTTATAAACTTCACAGTTTTCCATAAGCTCTTCATGAGTACCAGTTCCAATTATTTTTCCTTCGTCAAGTACAATAATCTTATCGGCATTCATGATTGTACTGATTCTTTGGGCAATAAGTAAAATAGTACTTCCTGTAATCTCATTGTTTAAAGCTCTGCGCAATGCTGCGTCTGTCTTAAAGTCAAGAGCTGAGAAACTATCATCGAATATGAAGATTTCCGATTTTTTCGTAAGAGCACGCGCAATAGAAAGTCTTTGTTTTTGACCACCGGAAACGTTCGTACCACCTTGTGATATTTCTGTGCGGAAGCTTTCAGGCTTCGCGTTAATAAACTCCATAGCTTGCGCGATTTCCGCCGCTTTTTCGAGTTCTTCTTCAGTTGCTTCTTTTTTACCATATTTCAAATTACTCTCGATTGTACCTGAGAAGAGAACTCCTTTTTGCGGTACATAACCAATTTTCTCTCTTAATTCCTTCTGAGATACTTCTCTAATATCCGTGCCATCTATTAATATTTGGCCGCTTGTGACATCGTAAAAGCGTGGAATTAAGTTGATTAATGTTGATTTACCACTACCTGTACTTCCGATGAAAGCTGTCGTTTCACCAGGTTTTGCAGTAAAGGTGATATTGGAAAGCACATCTTCTTCTGCACCTGGGTATCTAAAGCCAACATTTTTAAATTCAACGTAACCTTTCTTGTCTGAAGCAAATGTTTTCGGCTCTTTTACATCACTAATGGTAATGTCAGTATCTAAAACTTCTGCGATACGTTGTGCGGAAACTGAAGCACGTGGAACCATAATAGATACCATTGAAATCATTAAGAAGGCCATGATGATTTGCATTGTATATTGCATAAATGCCATCAAATCACCAACTTGCATATGTCCCATATCCACTTGGTGTGATCCAACCCAAATAATAAGTACAGTAACGGCATTCATGATAAACATCATCATTGGCATCATAAATGACATTAAACGGCTTACAAATAAATTTGTTTTTGTTAAATCTTGATTTCCTTTTTCAAATTTCTTTTCTTCATGTTTTTGAGTATTAAAAGCACGAATAACGAGCATACCGGTTAAAGATTCACGAGTGATTAAGTTAATTTTATCTACTAACTTTTGGATACGCTTAAACTTAGGAATCGCGATGCTAAATAAACCAATGACTAGACTTAAAATCGCAATTACCGCAACTGCGATAATCCATCCCATTGAAAGGTCTGTAGTAAGTACTTTAATAATGCCGCCGATACCTAAAATTGGTGCATAGAATACAATGCGAAGCATCATAACCATAAGTGTTTGAACTTGTTGGATATCATTTGTACTTCTTGTGATTAGAGATGCAGTGGAAAACTTATCAAACTCCGCATTCGAGAAGTTTGTAACTTTCCGGAATACTTTCTTTCTAAGGTCTCTGCCGAGTCCTGCAGCTACTTTTGCAGCAAGTAAACTCACGATAACGGTAGCTGCCATACTTACTAAGGATAAAAGTAGCATTTTCCCGCCGGAAGTAAGGATGAAATTGGATTGAAGCTTATCTATATTGATACCGATCTTTTTATACTCATTCTCAATGAATGAAACGGCTGATTGCGTTACCATGCTGCCTGGCATATTCTTAAACTTTTCATCTGCCTTTTCTTTCATTGCATTGATTTGATCTTGAGGAAGTTTCGCAATGATTGCAAAAGGATCTGAATTTGGCGGAAGTTTCGCTGGTGTGTTGTTGTCACCTGTCGCAGCAGGAGAGAAAGCAGATGAGCCACCTTTTTCAATTCCTTGTGTAATTAACATTGGTTTCCCAAAGATATCGTTAAGTTCGTTAATTATTTTTTTATCTTCTGTATGTAACTTATAAAGTGGCTCTTTATCAAGCTGCGGATAATCTTTTAAGTCATTTTTTAGTTCACTTTGAGAGAGGTTGTTCTTATCTAAAAGCACATAGTTGTCAGCAACTTTTTTCTTCTCATTTTCATTCATAAAGAGCGTAAGTTTATCCATTTCACTTTTACGAATAACCTCAGGTACTGCATTTTCTACACCTTTTTGTTGAATCCCTACATTGACAATGTTAGACATGTAGTCTGGCAGTGATAGATCGCATACTGCCTGTACAGTTAAAAGACATACAACTGCAATGATGGAAGCAATAAATGGTTTTAAATGTTTGATGATCTTTAACATTTAGTTCATCTCTCCATTTTCTTTGTCTAATTTTTTTAGTTTTTACTCCGCTTCTCTCCTTTATTCTTCGTATTCTAAGTAATTCATTCTAGCAGCTCTTTACGTATTTTCGACTACAAATTAATTTTATGACTATATGAAGATATGATGCATCTTTTAGTGTGTAGATGTTGTTTTATAGGACTTAAATCCAAGAATAGAACGCACATGTTTCTTAATAAAACGATGATCTTGTTCCACTATATAATTAATATATCTAACTAATCTTTTCTGGCGGAAAACCAGAATTTCGTAAACTACCTGAATTGATTGATGAATATCGGATTAATATGTTTCCTGTAGTCTTAGGCAGTGGACTACCTTTATTAAAGAAATTACGGACAAAATTAACCTTAAACTTATAAAAAACAATACATTTAAAACCGGAGCGGTTGGTCTTATCCACCAACCGGAGGAAAATGCTTGACTACTCGGCACTTCAACTATCGGGTGCTAATGTTCAACAACGCGTACCGAAAATAATCAAACATATTTTATAAAAAGTGATTCTATAAAATATGTTTAGAGCCTATTTTGATAACTCTTTTTTTCAAAAACATGTTTGATCAAAGGTAAATCAGCAGTAATAGACTTACCTTTGATCAAACATGTTTATAAACCAACATAACGTACAGGAAATCGGTTTTTCTCTTGCCGAAATTTACTTAGCATACAGTGGTCATATTTTTTCAAGAATAACGGAAGAATATATAGAAAATGCTACATAAACGTGAAGTTTGATCAACTTAGGGGGGACAACCTTGTTCAATCAAATAGTAAAAGCTGTACCCAATTTATTTACGATTGGAAATTTATTGTGCGGTGTTTTTTCAATTACCATGAATATGAGTGACTATTTGGAAGTGGCCTCCATTTTTATTTTCTTTTCAGCTGTTTTAGATCTCCTTGATGGAAGAATTGCGAGGAAATTAAAAGTGAACAGTGAGTTTGGTGTACAATTGGATTCCTTAGCTGATATTGTTAGTTTCGGAGTTGCTCCTGCACTTTTATTTCATTCGATAGCAACACCTTCTATTTTAACTTCTTTGGCATTTATCCTTTTCCCAACGATGGGTGCTTTAAGATTAGCTAAATTTAGTGTAAAACCAACCATTGGATATTTTAAGGGATTACCTATTCCAGCTGCTGGATTACCATTGGCCGGTATGGGATTGTTTTCATATAGCAATGCATGGATTACATTAATCCTCGCTCTCTTAATGGTAAGTCCAATTAGGTTTAAAAAACTTTAATTGGGATCCCGTCTATCGCTTTAATTTCATTTGTGGAACGGTTCGCTAATATCCATCAAGTTGAGGGTTTTGATGTTATTCATCATTTTACGAATGCAGCGATGGGACAGACTTTAAAGAGCTTACCTATTGTAATTGCTCATAATAGATTGTGAAATTGAATAGCCTCCAGTTTTTGAGGCTATTGTTTATATTTCTGATATGTATTTTCGCCTCTATATTGAACGAATCCCCCTTTCTTCTCTAATACCTCAAACGATAAAAATGCACTTCGTTGCTATAAAGAGCAAAAAATTTTCGTTTTGTGGATTATTTATTTTTTTAGCTTGATAGCGATGTGGTGATCCCACTTGTTTAAAAGAACTCCTACCTCTCAAAATACTTAGTTACGCCCAAATAACATAACAAAAAGATTAGGAAATCACTCCTAATCTTTTTGTTTATTACTATTCCATTGCCCCAGCAACATCATAATCATTTAAATCTAATTCAATCGGTTGCCCTAACGCAAGTTTCGCAAGTTCTGATCCTAAGTATGGACCTGCTGTTAATCCTGAAGCACCTAATCCGTTTGCAATGAGTATGCCTTCAAAATTAGGGAGTGGGCCAATAACAGGTAAGAATCCTGGCGTAAATGGCCTGAAGCCAACTCTAGTTTCAAGCATTGTACCATCTTCTAAACCAGGCGCTACTGTTAACGCTTTATGGAATACTTCATGTAAACCACCAGCTGTTACACGGTGATCGAAACCAGTATCATTCTCATGCGTTGCACCAATTACGACATGGCCATTGTCAAATGTTAAAATATATTGATCGTTCGGCGGCATAACAACTGGCATATTTTCTGTTGCTGTATTTTCAATTTGCAAATGAACAATTTGTCCTTTTTGGAATGTAACTAAGAAATTAATTCCTAACGGATTCAAGATTTCATTCGCCCATGCGCCTGCAGTTACAATTACCTTTTCTGCTAAAATTATTTCATCGTTTACTGTAACTCCAGTAATACGATTACCTTCACGAACTAATACAGCATCTCCTTTTATAAAAGTAGCACCATGTTTTTTCGCAGCACTTATTAATGCGTTACGTAATGATCTTCCATTTACTCGTGCAGCGCCACTAATATGAACAGAACTGTATTCTTCTGATAATGCTGGGAATAATTTTTTCGTTTCTTCAGCTGATAAGCGAGTGATTTCACCGATCTCTGGTGCATCTTCACGTCGTTTATAAGCTCGTTCTTCCATTTGATCTAGTTTTTTCTCGTCAGTATGTAAACTAATTGCACCTACACGGTTGTAACCTGTATCCGTTTCACCGTCTTCTTCTAATTGCTGGATTAACGAAGAATAGTAACGTGCACCGCCCTTAACGATTTTATACCACGCTTTATTACGACGCTGCGAAAGCCAAGGACAGACGATACCTGCTGCTGCATCAGTGGCTTGACCTAAATCTTGACGATCTACAATAGTAACCTTCGCACCAGCCTTAGCAAGATGATAGGCAGTAGATGCCCCTAAAATCCCAGATCCAACTACAATATACGATTTCATTTCAAACACCTTTTCTCTTTTGCTAATTATTTAAATATAAGAACATACTTTAGTATACTGAAAGGAATCCTTTTTTCAATGTGCTCAACGTAATTAATTGTTGCATCATTGTGACGTTCCTAATCATTATTTTTTCTTCTTACGGAATAATTCAATTGTTTTATAGCCTTGTGAAAGGATTTCAATCATTTTCTCAAGACGTTTATCGCGTGTTTTTTCTTGTTTCACTGAAAATAAATTACGTGCCCAATCTTTTTGATAACCAGGAGTTAAACTTTGATAAAAATTAAGTTCAGCTGGATGATTAGCCAATAATGCTTCAACATCTTGAATACGATCTGCATAATCAGCAACACATTGACTCGCTGCAGGTGTTTTCTTCGCTTTTTTCTTTTCACGTTTTAAACCTACAACTGTAAAGACATCATCCATACTTACCATTCGCGCAAATTTAATTTCGCTTTCCCCAACATATCCATCATCTCCAACGTTTAATGCCGGAAACATCTCATCACGGTGAATAAACGTACTGTAACGAGCATTACCTTTTTTCGGATATGCGAAAAACACGTAACCTTTTTCAATTAGTAATTCTTCATTACTAATAATAAAATTCGTTTGTTTCACCATTTCATCAAGTGTTTCAACAAAAATAAAAATAGCATCATGTTCTTTTGAAAATGAGGTTTCTTTACCTGTGAAAATGTCATAATCACTTGGTTCGTTAATTACGACCATATTTGTATACTTATTTAGTTTCAATTTATCAATAACTGACATTATAATCTTCCTTTGCATCCAATATTCATTTTATATACTTCTTTATACTGTTCTAGTGTATTATATCTATTAAGAAAATTAAACTTGAAATCGTATCATTCTGTTTCAATAGACCATAATTTTTTACTATAAGGAGTGGTTTTATGCCATATGTAATCCGAGATGAAGGGCTAGTTTTGCAAGGAGATAATGGAAAAGAGCCAGTTTTTCATACATATGAAGAAGCTAAGGAAACGTTAAAAACGTTAACTATACCGCAGTTTCCGAAACATATTAGACGAAAACCATTTAAACCAAAAATAATAAAAATAGCCGATTCTGAATAAGAACCGGCTATTTTTATATTCACAACTCAATAGCAAATAAAGTATATAAAAGCTCTTTATATTGATTTTCTGTAATTTCACGCTTCGTTTTTTCTCCATAAATAATTTCAGTTAAACTAGTATTCGTTAATGAGATATGGCCAAAGTTCGTCAATTTTACTGCAATGGGTCCTTTATTGAAAATAGATTTCTCATCTTCTATCACTCTTCTTTGAACATCGTTTACTACTGTCTCATCAATAATATGTTTATAAAAAGCATGACAAACTTTCCATTCTCCATCAACATCTATTCTTTCTAGAACATAGTTTCCTTTACTCGTATCTTTTTGTCTTACTCGATACGAACCGTTTTTAGAAGAAACAAGTTCGCCAGTAAACGGTACTGGCACAAGAGGTACTAATGAAGCAATACCTACATCAATTAAGTACCTTACGTTTTCGTAATTTAAAATAATTGTTATATGCCCATCTTCAAGTGCCCAATCGTTTATATCATTTTTATATACGGTACCTAGTGCGAGTTGTACATCATAACCACTATCTTTTAAAAAATAGTAAAAAAGAGTATTTAATTCATAACAAAGCCCACCTCGAGAACTAGTTAAAATTTTCTCTTGTAAGTTTTTCATAGAAATTGTATTCGCATTACTTGCTATTACATTTAAATTCTCAAACGGGATTGTGTGGGCAAATGCAAAGAGTATTGTACTTAATTCTTCAAATTTTATTTCAGTACGTTTTTCAAGGTTTAATCTTGTAAAGAGTTGATCTTGTAACTTTGTCATATTCAGCACCCCTTAATAAGTTATAAGTTAAAATACTATATGCTGATTGTAAATTTGAAGGGATATTGTAACAATGTACATTTGCAGTTACTGTACCGGTACAAAATTTAAATTTGAAAAACATTTTTATATAAAAATACAAATAAGAGGCACCATCACGGATGCCTCTTTCGAATTACATTTTATATCTTTATTTCAATGAGCTTAATTTTTCAATTGCTTGTTGCTCAGTTGCTAATAAAAAAACATCCTTACCTTTATTACATTCATAAATGAAATCTTTTAGGCTTTTACTAGTGTACATAGAAAAATCCCCGATAATAGCAATTTTCACGCTGTAATTAATAAACTTTTGAAGAATATCACCCGCAAGCCGTGTTTTTAGGTCAAAGAAGCTTTCACTTATACATGATTTATCAATAATAATATGTTTGGCATCCACTTCATATTGAACTGTTGCCATAAGATCCAATGCAGTTTGAACATCGGAAATTACTACCTTATCGTTTTTTATGATCGCAATATTTATTTCATCGATAACTATTTTCTTTATTTCCATAGTATCACTCCTCAATAATTTTCATATCATGCTTTGTTAGTTCATTTGAAAATACTAATGTTTGTAGCAGGAAGAGATTTAAGTGCCTCTTTATTTTTATTTTTTATTTATATTACGGTGAATGAAATCTTTTTAATTATTACTCCATAGCATTTTCACTTATTATAAAAATATTGTGGAGTTATATAACTTAATAAACTATCAAAAGTATCAATCTCAGAATACGGTTTTATTTCAGTTTTATTCATGATTCCATGAGGATTAAACCATATACCTTTTATATTTGCATTTTGACAACCGGCAATATCCTTTTCTAAGTCATCTCCAACAAATAGTACATCTTCTGATTGTACATTTAGCTTATTTAATGCTAGTTCGAATATACGTTTATCAGGTTTACTAAATCCCACTTCTTCAGAAATAATAATCGTATCAAAATACTCATTTAAACCCGTATTCATTATTTTAGCTTTTTGCCTCTGAGTTGAGCCATTTGTAATAATTCCAACTTTAAAGTGCCTCTTTATATGATTTAAGAAAAGAATAGTATTTTGGTCAATTGAAAAACATTTAGGAAAGTTTTCATTCCAAAAATCTTGGATATAATTGCGTGGCAATCTATATTTCGGCGCGAATTCATCAAATAATGATTCTAAAACTATTGTTTTATCACTAATGCCATATTCTCTTTTATCATATTCTTTGAATTTCTGTAACATATTGTTTTTGACTGTATCACTAACATCCTCATAACGCTTCTCTAAAACTAATAAAAATAAGTTATCTACTGCCTTATCCCTATCGAGTAACGTATCATCTAAATCAAACAGCATAGCTTTATAACTCCTCAAATAATTTCACAACCTTTCTCACATGATTTAAATAATCCCTTATTCGCACCTTAGGCCTTTACTAAATTAGCAAAAAAACTACAAAGTTTGTGGCGTACGCTCTAGAATTTCGCTGGCTTCTTTTATATTTAAATTCATCTCCCTTTCCCCTTCTAGTAAAGTATCGAAAGTATATTTTCAAACAGTTAAAAAAACTACATACAATTTACATTATTATACATTAGTTTTTTGTAAATATTAATCGTTCAGCTTTTTATATGATAAGTTTTTTCAAGCACACAAATATTTTTCCATAAAAAAGGAATATGGGTAATAATCCTTTTTTACGGAGAATACACAATCTTGAAAATGGAGTTAATACGTTAAATGTCCTATGAAGTTTCCTACTGTATCTCCACATAAACTCCAGATAGTAAGGCTATAATGACTACCAGAGGTGATATTATGAAAAACTATCATATTCTCGTGGTAGAAGACGATCAAGAAATTCAGGAATTAATTAAACAATTTTTAATGACACAACAGTATACAGTTGTAGTTGCATCAGATGGATTAGAGGGTATGACACAATTTAATAAGCAATCCTTTGATTTAATTCTTCTAGATGTAATGATGCCCAATCTTAATGGATTTGAAGTATCCAAGATGATTCGAAGTCAGTCAAACGTACCAATTATTATGCTAACTGCATTGGAAGAAGAGGAAGATCAAATGAAAGGGTTCGATCTTGGAATCGATGATTATATAACAAAACCCTTTTCGTTTCATGTTTTGATTAGACGAGTCGAAGCTGTACTTAGAAGAAGTTATGATAAAAATGTAAATAATCATTTGGTATTTAAAGAAGTGCGTATCGATGTTGATGCATATAGAGTATATGTAAATGACGTTGAAATTTTATTAACGACAAAAGAGTTTGAAATTCTACAACTACTATTTCAAAATGAGAGAAAAGTACTCACAAGAGAAAATATCGTAGAAAAAGTTTGGGGGTACGATTATTTTGGAGAAACACGAATAATTGATACACATATTAAAAACCTACGTAAAAAGCTAGCTATCCCTTATATTAAAACAATAAAGGGTATTGGTTATAAAATTGATGAATAGTATTGTGAAAATCATGAAGATGAAGCAAATTACTTATAAACTCTTTATGACTACCTCTCTCATTTTGTTATCCTTTGCAGTATTGATTTATTTAACTTTATACTTCTTTCTCCCTACGTTTTATGAGCAATACAAAACAGATCAACTTCAAACAGGGATAAAAGAAATCATTGATAAATCTAAAGATCTTACGTTTCAAGATGCGATACCACTTTTTGATGAATATGCAAAAAAAAATAATGCGATGCTTTATCTTCAAAATAATGAGGGAATAATTAAATACTCTCCTTCATTTTCTTTTACTCAAAATGGTTCGCAAACAACAGTAGTTACTAGAGCCACACGGTTCGAGAATGCAGGTACCCTTAGCAATTCATATAACCTTACGCAACCAATTCAATTTCAAGATGGTAGTTTAACACTTATAGTCTTTGCTACATTTCAACCAATTGATGAAGCTTCACAGGTTTTAGTACGCTTTCTCCCCTATATTAGTATCATTGTACTCGTAATTGGTGTAGGGAGTGCTTATTTCTATTCCAGGTTTATTACAAAACCACTTATTTATATTAATGAAGGTGCACAAAAGATGGCAAATTTAGATTTCTCCGAAAAAATTGAGGTTCGCTCTACAGATGAGTTAGGAGAATTATCTAATAGTTTGAATGACATGTCTATTAACTTACAACAAGCTATGTTTGATTTAAAAAAAGCAAATCAACAATTAAAAAATGATATTGAAAAAGAACGAGAAATAGAAACAAAACGCAGAGAGTTTTTTGCGATTGTAGCACATGAATTAAAGACCCCTCTTACTGTAATGAAAGGATACTTAGAAGGGATGATATACAATATTGGCCCTTATCAAAATCGTGATCAATATTTAAAGAAAAATCATCAAATTATTGAAAGTATGGAACAATTAGTTCGTGAAATTTTAAGCATGTCGAAATTAGAACAACACACCTTTAAACTAAAAGTAGAAGAAGTTAATCTTTCGAAGTTAATAGATACAATCACAAAAGATCTCGAATTTTTTGCTTCTCAAAAAAGCATCCAAATAATAAAAGAAATTGATTCTGATCTTTCTGTTTATACAGATCGTGTTCTTTTTGAAAAAGCATGTAAAAATATTATCCATAATGCGGTTATGTATTCACCACATAATGAAAAAGTCTATATAAAGTTAAGTGAGGATTCTAAACAAGGTCAAATCAAAATGCAAATTATGAATACAGGTGTCAATATTAAAGAAGAGGATATACAACAAATTTTCAAACCATTTTATCGAATTGAAAAATCAAGGAATCGAAATACTGGAGGAAGTGGTTTGGGGCTATATATTGTTAAACAAATTCTTGAAACGCTAGATATAAAATATTCTATAAAAAATATGGAACATAGTGTACAATTTTGCATGAACATTCCATTATCTAAACAAAAAACAAACAAACTCCCCTCTTAGTAGGACGAGTTTGTTTGTTTTTTGTAGTTTTAGTATTGATATTTTTCGAGTTACTTTTTAAGCAATATTGGGATTAGCTTTTTTACCAATCCACATACCTAAGCCCACCATGCCAAGCCAACAGCAAATTGCTAACATAAACATCAATCGTTGTACGGATAACCCTTCAATCTGCATTTGACCCTTCCCAACAATTGTTTGGAAAAGTTGCGACCATTCGACATCGTAAAACACCCCTACTCCCACAATCACAATCAATATAAAAAATTGTAAAAATATATTCCCCATATTTCTCCATGTTGTGTAAATGAGTAAAGAAAGCTCTCTATGTGTAGCATTCACCATATATACTTTCATATTATTTTGAGAAGAAATACTATTAATGGCATAGCTCCCAAATGTAACGCTAAGGACTATAAATATTGGAGAATAAAACCCGAATATCATGATTAAAGTACTTACTAAAAATAAATGGATTGGATTAACTTTCTTAGCAGCTTTGATATCTAAAAATATGGACATCAAAATCCCTAATAGGTATGGTCCAACTACAATGAAAATACAGGTTAACATGTTATAGAAAGTAAAACTATAAAAAATACTACCAATGAGTATCATAGAAACTTGAAATAAAGTAATTGTTTGCTTAGTCATACATACCACCATATTTTGTAATGAATAAATATTACATAGTATAACTGATACATTGCATCTTTATTCCAAATGGTTAGTGCTTAGAGCCATGGACAATTAAACGCTCTTATTTATAAAATCTATCACATGAGATGTAAGCTAGTTCCTTTTTACAGATAAATAATTAAACGGGACAGTATTTAGATCATACACCTAAATACTGTCCCGTTTTTTATATGCAATTCTTCAATGATATAGTAAACCGATCATAACAAAAAGAACCTGTAGAATATACTACAAGTTCTTTTTCAAAAATTGTTAAAAAGGGAATAACAAACTATCTTAACATTCAATACAGGGAGACCATTTTAATTATGGCTTGGTTATATTGTATATCAAATATAAATATTTGAAGAAACTAATTTCGAAAATTATGTGAATTAAAAAACTAGGGTGTTTATATTAAATTTCGTTTACTACCAACTTCTTCTTACTTAAATAGACTGCACGGTCTGATTTTTTAGCAACTTCCTGTGAGTGCGTCACAACAATAATACATTTATTTTCTTTATGTGCAAGTTCTTGAAACAGTTCTATTATATCCATTGCCGTTTCTTCGTCGAGGTTTCCTGTCGGCTCATCCGCAATCAGTAAATCAACATTACAAGATAACGCTCGAGCGATTGCAACACGCTGCTGTTGCCCGCCACTTAGTTGCAGAACATTTCGTTTCGCTTCTACTTCTGTAAGTCCTACTTTCTCTAATAATTCTAACGCCCTTGCCGTTTTATTTTGCACTTTAACACCTGTAATTTCCATTGCTGTTAAGACATTTTGAAGAGCAGTCATATAGGTAATCAAATTATAAGATTGGAAAATTACCGATACATTTTGATTACGGTACCGATCCAAACCAATTTTTCGAATATCCTTTCCATTAAATAGTACATAACCATTTTTAGGTATATCTAGCCCACAACCTAAGCTAAGCGTAGTGGTTTTACCAGATCCGGATGGTCCTAGAATCGTGTAGAAATGTCCTTTTTGAAAAGAAAAGTTAACATTTTCCAGTATCGCTACTTTTTTTCCGTTACTTTCATAATAATAATCTAAGTTTTTAAATTGTAAAATCGTCTCCATATCGAGCCTCCTTATTCATCTTTTAAAAGAATTTGTTTTGGATTCAGGCGTAGAATAGATAATGCTGGAAGAAGCGTTGCTAATATAGCAATAGCTAGTCCAATCCCCCCCATTTTCCCTACATCTTCGCCTGTTACACTTACATTAATTTTATCAATTGGATCCTCTTTTTGATTTTGTACAGTTCCACCAGGTCCAGCTACCATTACAGTTCCATTTTGTGAGGTGTTTGTTTCTTCTCCTGCTGTAGCAATTTCACTCGAAAGTAAATTATTCCCTATGAATTGAGAAATTTTTGCTCCTGTTGTTATAGATAATCCAAATGCTAAAATAGCGATACATACTACTTCTACTACGAACTGCGCCATCAGTTTCCACTTTTTCTCTTCAATGGACAATAGAATCCCCATTTCCTTACGACGTGCTTTAATCGATAACATAATGATTAACCCTAAAATAATCGCACCTGCAATTGATACAATATAAATAATCATTTGAGAAGTAGATGAGATATTTTCGATAGGCCCAATCATTTGTTTGTACAACGAATCATGTGCATCTAATTTATAATAATTAAAATCAATATCAGATTTTTTTGCTTCTTCTTTAAATGCTTCAATGTTTTGTGGATCTTTCAAGAAATACACGACTTGAATGCTACTTATACCTTGATCTATTTCTAATTTTTTCATAGTTGAATGCGGCATATATAGTTTATTAGCTGGATCCATTATAGGAGGAGCTTGTTGCCCCATTGCTTGCTCATTCGTTTCGTAGATACCGATAATTTCAACCTCCAGGGTTTCCTTCTTATCCCCTGATTGCACTTTAACTTTGTCTCCTACTTTCAAGTTGTTTAATTCCGCTAATCGTTTTTCCATTAAAGCTACATTCTGATCTTTCATCTGTTCTGTAATTGGTTTCCCATCAATGATTTTACTTTTTCCATTCTTAGAGCTTTCTTGTAATGCAGTTTTGCGAACTCCCTCAATCATAAAAGAAGAATTCATATCTATTTCTGTACCGGAGCCTGAACCGCCTCGTACAGCCGCCATTCCCACCTTACCTTTTCCTTCTTCTTCTCCTTCTGAAGCTCCTACTAGTTTAAGTCCGTCAGAAATTCCGAGAGTGCTAGTTATGTAATTATAGTCTTTTACATACTTTGACTTCGCTAATTGATCTGATTCTTTTGTATTAAGCTTCGGTGGATTAGGCATCTCTCCAGTTTCCCTAGCTTGTTGACCTAATTTGTCAAAATCAAGACTTAAAGTAACATCTGCACCGAGTTTTTTTCTTGCTGCATCAGCAGCTTTTTTTGATGCATTTTGGATTGTGAATCCTGCCAACACTAAATTTGTAACAATTAGGAAAACTGCCATCAAAATTAATGATGTTCCTACTCTTTTTTTCATACTGAGAATTGCTCGTTTCATAAAGTTCATTTTTTCTTACCTCCTTGATAACTTGTATTCTATATAGGTTATCTAGAGTCTATATGGAGCTAATCGGTAGTTTATCTAGAGATATAAGGAGTTTATGTGTAGTTATTCATTGACCTGGTCAAGAAAAACCGGAATATGTGCAAATATGGCTTTAGATAGCATTGAATGAGAGCATACAAATCCATGCTTATTACGTAATTTCTATACAACAAATAAAAATCACCCTATTTGGATGGTTATATGTGTGCTTGTTAAATATGAAAATTCATTAAAGAATATGGAGGTTTATTGAAGTTGGTCGGATTCTCTAATAATAATATTGTGTTAAAAAGCCTAACTTATAATTTTATAAGTTAGGCTTTTATGCTATCTATAAGAAAAAGTTATAGAGACTCATAATATTTTATAATTTAACCTTTTGTATTTAAACAAGTAAAATAAAAGTAACAAGTGCATACATTAAGGAGGTTTTTTGATAGTGACAGAAACTATAACATTTAGGATTGCAACGGCAGATGATTTAGATGAAATTGTAAAAATGCTTGCTGATGATGTTTTAGGAAATAAAAGAGAGCGCTATGAAACACCACTCCCTGATAGTTATATAAGAGCATTTCATGCTATTGATTGTGATCCAAATAACGAGTTGATTGTAGCGTGTGATGGGACGGAGATTGTCGGTATTCAACAAATTACATTTACGCCTTACATTGTACGTCAAGGGGGTTGGAGAGCTACAATTGAGGGTGTACGGACGGCCTCATCAAAACGTGGTAAAGGTATAGGAAGTAAACTTATTAAATGGGCTATTCAACGTGCTAAATTACGGGGATGTCATTTAGTACAGTTAACAACAGATAAAGAACGACAAGAAGCTTTACACTTTTATAAGAAATTAGGTTTTAAAGATTCTCATGAAGGATTAAAACTCTTTCTCTAATGAATATAGCTATTTATATACCAAAAAGACGTATATTGTAAGGTTAATTAACTATAGGCTTCGAAAATTATGGTAACTATCACTGTATTAAATATACAAATTGACACATTGTCTTTCATATAAATTACGTCACTTCAAAAGGTGTACCTTTTGATACGAAAATAAGCAAGTTAATGTTCTCTTTTATGAATGAGAATATTAACTTGCTTTTTAGGTTTTTGTAAAAGATATTTATAGTTTTATTTTATTGATAGCTTTATAATATAATATACAAATTCCCCACCTGTTTTATAATTCAAGCATCTACTATTAGGAAAAGAGAATATTTTACAATTAATTTACAGCATAAATTTTGTCCATCTTTTAGACGATATGTATTTTGGAGGAGGTTAATTTGATTTTTTCAAAACTCATTGATCGATACGCCTTGTATGATTTGCACAAAAAAAGAAGTGTAAAGTTTCAGTATACTTCTCTTTCTAACACCTCACTATATATAAAGGACATAGAATTTTTTTATAAAGTAAAACCATCTCATATTCATTTTAACATTAAGCATTTAAAACAAGAAAAGGAATACATGGTTGGACAATTCAAATATAAAAGCTCGGTTCAATCTGGTGATTCACGCAACGATTCTGTCACTGGGGAATTATTTTTACATAAAAATGAAGATGCACCTCATGTCATCTTTGTTCACGGTTGGAGAGTGGATTCTAACGAACGTGTAAAAAAAATATTCCACGACCATATGACCAACTTGAAGTGGAATATGTATTATTTCACTTTACCATATCATTTTGACAGAAAACCGAACCAATCCCTATACAGTGGAGAGTACATGGTAAGTACCAATGTTGAACGAACTGTAGAAGCAACTAGACAAGCGGTAGCTGATTTACGAACTTTGATCAAATGGATTAAAGAAAATAAAAATGGCCCCTTGGTTTTAATAGGAATCAGTTTAGGTGGAGTTATTACTAACTTAACATCTCTTGTTGAACCAGAAATTGATGTGTTAGCATCCATTTTCTACGCGAATCGACTCTCTTATTCAATTTGGAAGACAAATCCAGGTAAATTTATTAGAGAAGATTTGGAACATCATGGTGTTACGTATGATGATTTAATAGCTTATTGGAAAATCACTGAACCGAGTCAAGCGTTACCAAAAGTAAAAAAAGAAAATATTTTATTAATTTCAGGTAAGCACGATCTATATGTGCACTCTGAGGATACGGACTATTTGTGGGAATCCTGGGAAAGACCTACAAGATATATTTATACATGTGGACATGCCGGGATTGTTCTTAAACGTAAAAAAATTGCAACTGATACTATCAATTTTATTCAGAATCGATTGAACTCCTCACACTTCCCCAAAAACATACCTTAAAGTGAGGGATTACTAAGTATAGAATCTTATACTTGTAATCTTTCATTTTATACCAAGTTCATTTCATATGGAAAAGGGTTACTCATCATTTTCACCAGGGGCTTATTTTTATAAAAAGAAATTATTGTTGTTTACCCTTTATATGCAATATTACATATAAAAATCTTTAATTGTTCTGTTATAATTTTAAGAGTAAATTATTCATCCATTAATTTACACCATCCATATCTACAGTTATGGAAACCCTAATTACATATAAAAAAGAGAAGAACCTTGGTGAGTTCTTCTCTTTTTTATATTTTTTTAAGATTACTATCCAAAGTAATTATTGCAATTACTTTAAGCTGGCTTTTGAATTATAAATTCTGATTTTCATACTTCTTCATGAGTCTAGATAAGAAAAAAGAATCTACTCCTTTTCTAGCCAAATAAAAGGAATTTTTTTAAACAGTTATTTTAATTTGTACTGTTCTCCTATATTAATGCCTGCCCATGAGTATTTCCCTGAATTATATATTAAGGAATGAAAATGTATTAATTCTTTCCGAGTATGAATTCGAATAGGTATCACTTGCAATATGTCATTAAAATAAAAAGGATTATCACTTGGTTTAATTAGAAAACTAAGTGTACATAAATACAACGACATGAAAACACTTTGCTCCTAAATCCACTACTTGTATAATTGGTTGCGTGAAACTCCTTCTTGAGAAAGGTTTTAATTTCCGAATATTCTGTTGACTGTTGTCGCATATCCAATTTACAATTTAATTGTGATATTTTTTCACAATTAAACTACTTAGAATACACTTCATTTATTTGAAAACAATTACAAATAGAGGTGCTAAAATGAAAACAAGAGTAAATCCAGAGTTATTACAAGGGTTAGAGATGTTTCCAAATCTCGATTTACACCCGGAAAACTTGCAATCAATCAGAGAAGGAATAGCTCAAATGAGACCACCTACCGTTGTTGATGAATCCCTTTCATTAACAGATGAAGTCATTGTTGGACCTGATGATAATCCGTTACCATTAAGAATTTATCGTCCAAAATCAAATAATGAGCCTTTACCTGTCTTATTATGGATACATGGTGGTGGTTATATCTTAGGGTCTATAGATGATAACGATGATACTTGTATGAGGTTTGCAAAAGAAGCTGGCTGTGTGGTCGTGTCTGTAGACTACCGCTTAGCACCTGAACACCCTTACCCAGCACCAATTGAGGATTGTTATTCAGCTTTAAAATGGATTGCTGATAATGCGAAGTCATTAAACATTGATTCGAATCGAATTGGGGTTGCAGGAGTAAGCGCTGGAGGTGGACTAACAGCAGCATTATCATTATTAGCCCGAGATCGAAAATATCCTTCAATTTGTTTACAGATGCCACTCTATCCAATGATTGATGACCGAAATAATACACCTTCAGCGAATGAAATTAAAGAAGAATTTGTTTGGAATCAAAAGGCAAATGAAGCTGGTTGGAAAATGTATTTAGGAGAAATGTATGGAACAGATCAAATCCCTGTCTATGCAGCGCCTTCTCGAGCAGAGGATTATAGTGATTTACCATATACTTACACATTTGTTGGTCAATTAGATCCATTCCGCAGTGAAACATTAACCTATGTAAGCAAACTAGCGCAAGCTGGTGTTGATGTCGAGTTTCATTTATATCCAAATGCCTATCACTGGTTTGAAGGGTTAAATCCAAATGCCGATGTATCTATTTACGCTGTAAACGAAATGGTACAAGCAGTAAAGACTGGTTTCAAAAGAGTCTCTAAGGTTAAGGCTTAATCCCTTTACAAGAAAAACACTCGTAAATAGTATAATAGCCGATTCTCATTTAGAATCGGCTATTAATATGTAAAATCCACCTAATATATCAAGGTTGAGAAACAGATATAAGATGTTTAGGCGATGTGTTTATTTCCTCTGCCAACGCCTTAATGCTCATCATGATTTGAATTATTTCTTCTAATGTTGTCCTCGGGTTGATAGAGCAAAGTCGGATTACTACTTTTTCTTTTAATTTAGTCGTACTTAGCATAGCAAATCCTCTTTGATTAATTTCTTCCACCAGTTTTTTGTTTATTTCATGAATTGTTTCTGTAGACGTTCGCTTACAAGGAATATAACGAAAAGTAACAATTCCTAATTGGGCAGGTGTTACTACTTCCCAATCTTTTTCTTTCCTTAAAAACTCTTCAACTTGTTCAGCCAACATAATGCCATGATCTATTGCCTCACGAAAAGCTGTGACTCCAAATGCTTTAAAAGAAAGCCATACCTTTAATGCCCTAAATCTACGAGAAAGTTCAATTCCACGCTCCCCAAAATTCACTTTTTCTTCTATATTAGTTTCCGTATCCTTAATATACTCTGGGATCATACGGAACGTTTTACTTAAATATTGGCTATTGCGAATGAGTACACAACCAACATCATAAGGCTGAAAAAGCCATTTATGCGGGTCTAACGTCAAAGAATCAGCACGATGAATTCCTCTTAACACCTCCCTTCCTTTTTCACTGAGAATTGCTGCAGCCCCATAAGCACCATCCGCGTGTAGCCATACATCTTCATCACCACATAGATCAGCCAATTCATCGAGGGAGTCCACCGCTCCGCAATTCGTTGTCCCTGCACTAGCAATAACACAAAATGGTTTTTTCCCTTTTAATCGATCTTCTTTTATTTGCTTTCTTAAAGTACTAACTGAAATTCTTAAATCTTCATCTGTTTCAATTCGGCAAATTTGATGATGTTTAAAACCTAATACTTTAAGTGCTCGATCTACAGAAAAATGAGTTTGGTTAGAAAAATACACAACCGCATTTTCTATGTCATTATTCAGCTTGACCTGTCTCGCTACAGTAAGTGCAGTCAAATTAGCCATGGAACCGCCACTGACAAATAACCCTTCAGCTGAATCAGGGAATCCTAGCATTGATTTTAACCAGTTGATTGTCGTTAATTCAATTTGTTCAGCACCTGCACCTACTATCCAAGCTGTAGGAAATACATTAAACCCACTTGCTAAAAAATCTGCTATTACACCAACATAATTATTAGGACCTGGCACAAAAGCCATAAAATGAGGATGATCCACATGAGTAATTTGATTAAACACATTGTTATTAAGAAAATGAAGTAACTCTTTTGGATTGGATCCGTTTTCTGGAATCGTTTCAATTAGCTTGTCTCTAAAAATATTACTATCAATCGTTTCCGAAACTGGTTTACTTTTTAAATGATTCATATGATCAACAATCAAGTCCACCGCTTGATATCCTAACTGACGCATCTCTTCGGCTGATAACTGCAAGTTTTTTGTCATTTGGTTTACTCCTATTCTATTTAAAAAGGCGAGTTCTTGCTCGCCTTTTCATTTTTTATAATTTGTAATCACCGATTGCCTGTATTGGATTTTGAAGAATCATGTTGATTAACTGATGGATGTGATTCAATATTTCCTGTATTTTCTCCGCTTCATATACGGTTTGATCATATCCAAACTTTATTGTAAGTTTCTCTTCAGGGAAGCACATAATTCCATACTTTACATGAGGCTCATCAACAACTTCGTAATCTGTGATGGCAAAATTTCTGTTTTCATTTGAAGAAAAGATAGCTGAGTTAGTCGGATAGTTTTCAAAAACCCAAAGATGGTCAGTCAACTCAGTTTTTAATTCACTTTGTTTTTGTATATCAACAAATGAATAGTATGCATACTCATTACATTTCAATGTTTCTAGTTGTACTTTTTGCAGGAAGTCCACAAAAGATTGCGTTTCTGTCCATGCTAGTCGGATAGGCAAAACATTTGTGAACAGACCGAACATATTTTCAATCCCTTCTACTTCGGGAGGTCTGACTGATACTAGATTAGGTAATACTACTTCTCTCATTCCGTTGTATTTGCCAAGCAATATTCCCCATACAGCTAGTAATGCCGAATTCATAGTTATATTGTTTTTAGTTACAAATGTCTGTAACTGATTAGTCAAATCCTTATCTAATGTTAAATCCATAAATGTGAAATTTAACCCTTCACTTTGAGTTGGTACTTTCTTTTTAGGAATACTAATTTTCCGATTGTATCCTGATAAATAATCCCGCCAAAAATGACGTGCTTTCTCATGATCTCGTGCTACAGTCCAATCTATGAATGTCTCAAAAGGTTTCACCATAGGTAACTCTGCCCTAGTTCCCGCATTTATTGTTTCATAGAGCTGGAATAATTCGTCTATCAAAATGCTGACGCTCCAACCATCACATAATAGATGATGGGAACTCCAAACCACCTTATGCTCGTTATTTTCTAGTTGGAATATACAGAGACGGGTCATGAGTTCATCATTTTTGAATCCTTGACTTAAATTTTCATTCATCCACTGGTCTAGGAATTCTTGCTGTTCTTGTTTCGTCATCTCAATCAAGTTTTTTATCTCTGAAATCATTTGAACATCATGTAGAACAGCTTGCCAAGGTTGTGCTTGTTCATCTTGCACAATTATCGTTCTTAAAGAATCATGACGATCAACTAATTGTTGGAAACACTGAATAAAGAGATTAATATCCAGCTCCCCCTCAAGTGCCCAAATTGTTTGTTCGAAATATGCATTTGTATCAGGTTCAGTCGCAGCATGTTCATAAATAACTTCCTGGAAAGGTGCCAATGGGTAAATACGTTCTATTTTTATTTCTGGCATTTTTTCTTGTATTTTGATAAGTGTATGTTGATTAAGTTGTTTATCTTTAACATTTAGTAATGTAACTTTATTATCGTTCATTTTGTTTACATCACTTGTTTGCGAATTTGGAAGATGATCAAGCTTTTTAACAAATTGAACCATGTCTCCTAATATAGGAAATGAAAATAAATTTTTTGGCTCCAGCTCAAATCCTTGTCTATACAGTCTGACGGAAACTTGAATCGCTTTTATCGAATCTCCACCTAAGGCAAAGAAATGATCATTTACTCCAATCCGATTTACTTTGAGTACTTCTTGCCAAACACTAGTTAATATTTTTTCCATTTCCGTTTTTGGAGCAATAAATACTTCATTTGTTTGTTTCTCCGGAGTAGGGAGCGTTTTTCTATCTAATTTCCCGTTTGGAGTCAAGGGCAATTGTTCCAAATAAACAAAATAAGAAGGAATCATGTAATCTGGCAAGTGATCTCGCAAATGCTTTCGAAGTTCTGTTGTGCTAATATTTTTCTCAGTTACTACATATGCGACTAAAAATTTTATACCATACTCATCTGTCTGATCAATCACTACTGCATGTTCGACTTGTTTGTAAGTGAGAAGACAATGGGCGATTTCTTCTAACTCTACTCGATACCCTTGAATTTTGACTTGATAATCTTGGCGGCCTAAAAATTCAATATATCCCTCAGGATGCATTTTTCCACAGTCTCCTGTCTTGTAAATAAGACCAAAATCAGGATGTGATACAAATGCTTCATTTGTTTTCTGTTCATCATTTAAATATCCTTTAGCAAGGCCCACTCCCCCGATATATAAATCTCCAATTACACCAACAGGGCACATTTTCTTTTCATAGTTCAACACATAATACGTTTGGTTTGCCAAAGGTATCCCGTATGGAATACTCTTCCAATGCGATTCCACCTGTTTGACCGGATAATAAATTGACCAAATCGATGCTTCTGTTGCTCCTCCGAGTGAAACTACTTCCGCAATCGGAAAATGTCGCTTTATTTTTTCTGGTAAAGAAAGTGGAATCCAATCTCCACTATGTAAAACTAAACGCAAGGAAGAATGTTCAAAATGAGAACCTACTTGATCTAATGCCAAATCCATAATTGCAGGTACTGTATTCCAAATTGTAATTCCTCTACGTTCGACAGTACGGATTAATTCTTGCATGTCCCTTGGGTCACGAATCATTACCAACATTGCACCTGTGCTTAACGTTCCGAAAATATCGTATACAGATAAGTCAAAACACATAGAAGAAATACCAATAATACGATCATCTTCATTTACCTGATATTTTTGATTAATATCTTGAATGGTATTTGCAACCGCTTGGTGAGTAATAATTACTCCTTTCGGTTTCCCTGTACTTCCTGAAGTGTAGATAATATAGGCAAGATCTTCCGGACCAGCAATAGCAGGCATATCTTCTGTTGTGTATAATGACAAGTGGTTTTCTGCATAAAGACTAGGTTCTAATAAAAGTTTGCATGAGCTATTTTCTAAAATATATGTTTGGCGATCTGAAGGATGGTCGGGATCAATCGGAACATAAGCGGCACCTGCTTTTAAAATACCTATCATATTAGCAATTGTGTCAACTCGTCTTTGTGCTAAAAGACCAACCTTGTCACCTAGACCAATTCCTTGTTCTTTTAAAAAGTGCGCAACTTGATTGGAGCGCTTATGAAGCTCCGAGTATGTTAAGTAGTCTTGTTCAAAAACTACTGCTACTTCATCCGGTGTACGTTTTACTTGGTCTGTAAATAATTGATATAAAGTAGTCGACGGTATTTTTTCTGTTGTCTCATTGTATTGCTCAATTAAAGCATGGTCTAACTCTTTCATCTGCAAAGATGTTACGTCACTTTGTTTCACTAATTGTTCCAATAAGTCAACAAATTGGTGAAACATCGCTTCTATCACATCAACATCAAACAATTCTTCAACATAGTTCCAGCTAATTAATAACTCTCCATTTTTTTCAATTACCACATTATCCAAATACACTTGTGGAGTCCGAGCATGAATATGGCGAAGTGAACCAAGTTGTTCCCAAGCAAAAGCCCCCGCACCTGCTAGCATCGAGGTGAAAACAATTGGCATAACTGCTTTTGGCGTCATTTGATGATATCGAGTAAAATCTCGAATGAAATTAACTCCATCGTAATGGCGATGTTCGAGACCATCTAATAAAGTAGATTGCGTTTCTTTTACTCTAGTAAAGAAAGATTGATCTGGATTCACATCAACATCCAACAAGATGAGTGAAGTGAAATCTCCCACAATTTGCTCTACTTCTTCATGAACAGGATAACGGTTAAATACAGTCAAATTAATTGCCAATCGACGTTGATTACTCCAATATGCCAATACATCACCATATATTGTACAAAGCAGAGCCGAAGGAGTTACTTCTTTCTCTTGTGCTAACTTTCGTAGCTTTGTCCATATTTCATTGTCCAGGATCTTATTAAGTGATTGGAACTTAGGAGTAGCAATCTCTGCTGGATCCTTTTTTAACAGCAAAGAAGGCGCAAAGGGAAAGTCAGGAAGCTTACTTGTCCAATAATCTTTTGCTGTTTTATATTCTGTACTTTGTTCCAGTTCATCATAGATAAACATGTAATCTTGAAAATCAAAAGATAGAGGTTCTAACCTTTGCTCTGGTTTATAATAATAATGAAACAAATCCTGTCCAACGATGTTCATGCTTGCTCCGTCCATTAATAAAGCATCGTATCGAAAACATAATAAATACGTGTCTTCTTTTAAAAGAAAGGCTTTTAATTCAAACAAAGGCCATTGCCCTAAAGGAAATACATGATTAGTCATTCGAGAACGTTCTTCTTGTAAGCGAGCATTTTGATTCCTATCATCTAAATCTATGAGACTTACTATTTCAATCTCGTAATCAGGAACGCTTTGTAATATTTGCTGTTCTCCCTCTGGTAAAATTACAGCTCGTAACATCGGATGACGTTGAATTACCTTTTGAAAACTTTTTGAAAGACGATTGATATTCAATTCTGTTTCATATTCAAAATAAGTTTGAGGTGAAATACCACTTAATTCAAACTGTGAATTCCGTCCTAACATGTACGCTGTCTGAACCTCTGTTAAGGGAAATGGCTTAGACAAATCTTTAACATGGGTTGGTCTATTTTCAAAGTTTTCCGTTTTATGCTCTAACTTTACACAAGTACTAAGTTGAGCAATCGTGGGATGCTTAAAAAAATCTGTTGTACTTATTTTTAAGCAGTCTTTTCTTAATAAATTAATTACCTGAAGTGCTTTAATCGATTCTCCTTTTAAAGCAAAAAAATTATCATGAATACCGATTCCCTCAATCTCCATAACTTTTTCCCATGCATGCACCAATTTTTGTTCAATTTCATTGCGCGGGGCAACGTATGGAATTGATACATAATCTGTTTGTGTTATATCTAATAACCTTTTCCTATCTACTTTCCCATTTGGATTCAACGGAATCTCTTCCACCTGAATCATTTTTTCAGGAATCATAAACTCAGGTAATTTATCACTTAAATATTTTCTGATTTCATCAAAAGAGACCTTATTATCCGATACATAGTACGCAGCTAATAATTTCCTATTTCCATATACTTGATCAACAACGATAGCTTGGTTTATTTCTGGATATTCCCTTAACTGGCTTTCGATTTCTCTTAATTCAATCCGATATCCCCGAATTTTCACTTGATGATCCATTCGACCTAGATATTCAAGTTCTCCATTAGGCAACCAACGAACGAGATCACCCGTATGATACATCATTTCTCCTGCCGTAAAAGGACTCGGTACAAACTTTTCATCTGTCAGTTTAGATTTCCCAAGATACCCTCGTGCTACCGCCACGCCACCAATGCAGAGTTCACCCGGAATTCCAAATGGTTTTAATTGACCATACTTATTCAATATATAGGAATGATAATTCGGGTTGGGACTTCCAATCGTAACTTCTTTGGCAGAGCTCAAATCTTTTACTGTTGCACAAATGGTTGTTTCTGTAGGACCATAAATATTTAAAATTGTCGCTTCACTGATGCATCGAATTTTTTCAACCAAATCAATGGAAAATGCTTCTCCTGCTAACAAAATAGATTTTAAATCGTTTAGAAAATTTGCCCCTTCTGGATCACTCAAAATCACTTCCATTCGCGATGGCGTTGATTCCCATAAATCCACCTTATGTTCTTTGACCAAATAAGCCAATTCTTTTGTTGCGAACTGATCCTCTGTAGCAATAACTACTTTCGAACCTTGTGTTAAAGGCAGACATATTTCTAACAAGGAGATATCAAAAGAAACACTAGCAAGAAACAAGAATGACTGATTATCTTTTACTTTTTCTCTCATTACACTTAAAAAATGGACAAGAGATTTCTGTTCTACCATTACCCCTTTTGGATTCCCTGTCGATCCCGATGTGTAAATAACATAAGCTAAATCATTAGGATAACTTTCTCGAACTAAATTACTTTCCTCACCTTGGAAGAGATATTCCTCATCAAGATACAGCACTTCACCCGCAAATTGCGGCAATTCTACTTCTGTTCGCTTGCTCAGTAAACATTTCGCTTGACTATCTTGTAACATATATTCAATTCGTTCATTTGGATAGTTAGGATCGATTGGTAAATACGCTGCTCCTGCTTTTAAAATCCCCACCATGCCAATGATCATTTCCAATGACCGATCTACCATAACCCCAATAATACTTTCTTTCGAAACACCCTTACTTTGAAGAATAGAAGCCAATTGATTTGCTTTTTTATTCAATTCTCTATATGTCAAAGATTGATCATTACAAACAACAGCAATTTGATCTGGGGTTTTTAACACTTGTTCCTCAAACAAATCTTGAAATGATTGAGACAATTCTATGTCCGCCTGACCTTGATTCAATTCTTCTAGCAACTCTTTCTCTTCTTCTGAAATGATACAAATATCTTTCACAGCCAAATTCGAATTTGTTGACACTTGCTTTAAAACATAAAGATATGAATTTGCAAACTGTTGCAAAGAAGAGAATGAATGAGACTTGAAAGAAATTTGAATTTCAGATTCATTATGTATTTCATTCCATTTTCTTTGTATCCAGATGGCTAAATTATTCTCTGCATATTCTTCTATCGAATTTTTATTATGTAATCCTTCCATCCCAATAACAATTTGAAAAGGAGTTAAATGGTGTTTCGCTAATAATTCAGAGAGTGGATAACTCTGATTGTCATACCCGAATAAAGTCGTTTGTTCAATCTGATTTACTACTTGTTTAAAGCTGTGATGCGGATGGATTTCACTTCCTAAAGGAATCAACTTATTAAGATTCTCGCTTTGTTCAATATTCTTTTCAATTACAGGAATACCAATAGTAATCCTTTCTTGATCTGTATAGTGTGCCAAACAAATCCTTAACGCGGCCTGTAACCAGCTAAATAATAATAAATCTTGAGACTTAATTACTTTTTGTATACTTTTACTAAACTCTACATTCATTATGACTTGAACGTGCTCGCAAGGATTTTCTTTATTTAGTTGGTAACCGCTATTAAATACAGAAAAATCGAGAACCTCGGAAGATAACTGCTCCTTCCAAAAAGCCTCTACCCCTTTATTTTCATGAATCGAACTTCGATCTTTAATGTGCATTTTTATCTTTATCCCCCTAATATTCATTTCATCTATTCGTTAATTTTCAAGCCAACTTCAAGCCCATGGAGAAATACTTGATGGTTATCCAAACATAAAAATTGCTGAATCTCTTCAAATTTCATATGACCAACTGAACAAACGCCTAAATTCAATGTCTCAGCCACCATATTTAAGGTAGCAGTGATAATACCAGACTCAATACAAGCAAATAAATATCCATCTGAACCGTATTTCGGGATGGAAGCGTTCGCATTATAAACCAAATAAACTGAAAAGGCAGACTGAGTAAATAAATCTTGGTTAATTGACTCATGATCACTTTTGATTACTTGATCAATATTATTTACAATAACAAGACAGTTTTTTGATGGGTTATAATAATAAAACCCAGCTTTCATACCTTCTATACGTTTTGGTTTTATATAAATAAAGATATCAATAGGGTAGAGTCCGCCTGCACTTGCGTAATGATAGTATATATTTTCTTTCCTAACCTGTTTTAGAGTTGATATGAATTGGGAAAATTCTAAAAAACTAATATGTTTTTTCATATCAAATTGGCGACAAGACCTACGTTCCTTGATTATAGTGGGTAACTCATTTGTTGTTTCAAGTTGAATTTCGGTTGACCGCACAGCATGGTGTGTTCGATTCAATTGTTGACTCATATACTTATCTAAATCTTCTTTAGAAAAGCGAATCTGGTTGCTATATGGATTCGGAAAAATCTTTTCTTGTGTGGAAAATACTTCTCTTGGGGGTAATATGTTACTTACTAACACACGATTTTTTATCATAAGCTCTATTGTTTTTTGTGTCTCTTCTACATTTCCTAACGAAAAGTGCTCTACTAGTTCACTAATTTTCACACCTTTTTGAGTCAAAAAATAAAACTCAGGAAACCATTCAGACAGAACGCCTGCAAATCTTGTTTCTCCTATCAAAATTTCATTATGCAACTTCTCCCAATGCTTAATAGGAGACCAGTAATAAATTTGCTCGCTCATATAACCCTCCATAAATGTTTTACTTATTTTCAAAATACAATTTTCTAATCTACAAAAATAATCTTTAGATTCTGCCCCTTGTCTCATAGTGATTATAAATACATGTACTTCAACGAAGCTTGAGAATAATAAAATAACTTTTTCTTCATTAAATTTTTTTATTTCATCATAAAAAATGATTTTTTATTAGACATTTCACATCCTTTCCCATAGTAATCCTATAAGGTATAAAACATTTAGAACATTGAGAATTTTAATGTATTTCCAATGTGAAATTATTGTAATGGATTGGAAAGCAGATGGAAATAGTTATTAAACAAAATAATATTGAGAAAGTTTTATTTGTTATAGCGATAAAATTTTCTAATGAGATTTATTACAAATAGATTAAGAAAAGAATTTGAAATTTTTCTTTAGAAGTTAGTGTAAAAATGCACATACTATTACATACAAGTGAGTTACTAACATATCGGATTTAAAATAGAGAAAAGACNNGTCTTTTCTCTATTTTAAATCCATATACTTTTGCATCTTTGCTATTTTTTAAACGATTTGTAGGAATTAATACAACTCGAACATCTAGCCCGTTAGATGTTCGAATATATAATAAAAATTATATAAATTAAGAATGTGCTTCAGATAATTTTATAAATAAATACAAAGATATCTTCTCCTCCTACTGTTACAATAGCAATAATCTCTTGTCTATTTTCGTTATTAAATTGTAATATAATTACAGTATGTGAAATTATATTACTTTAACTTTAAAAGCGAAGTGAAAACAACCTTCACTTCGCTTTTTTCATTTGCAATCCCTTGCAATCCCTATTCAATTTGCTCAATTCAGTATATACTTTCACATTATTTGCTTTTATTTAATCGGTTTCTCTGTTTTTAAAACTAGTGAACTTAATGCAGGAACTTTAATTTTATTGTCATGGACAACGTAAAGTGTTTTACTTCCCGCCTGATTCTCGTTTACTAGCACTTTCCATGGACCTTTCGATGGAAGTGTTATGTCAACGGCTTCCCTATTTGCATTGTGAGCCACCATAAAGTATTCGCTTTTATTCCCACTTCCCTTTCCATCTATTGTATAAGCTACAACATTTTTGGGAACATCGATAAAAGCTACATACTTTTTAATTTGCTCTGCAGAAGTCATACGAAAAGCTGAGTATTTTTTTCGTAAATCTATTAAGCCCTTCATATACTCTACTTCATTATTAAATGCTGCACGGCGTAACCAATCCATCTGGTTAATAGAATCAGGAGATTTGTAACTATTATGATCACCATATTTTGTGCGCATAAACTCTTGTCCTGCATGTAAGAATGGAATACCTTGTGATGTTAATAAAATAGAAGAAGATAATTTATGCATTTGTTTTCGCATTTCTTCACTGTCACCTGAATTAGTCAACTCAAGTTTATCCCATAAAGTATGATTGTCATGTGCTTCCACATAAGTTAGCACCTGCTCCGGATCTTGATAAGTAGACGAATTTGTATCATAGTCAATACCGGCTGTAATGCCTTTTTTAATACGTTCTTCCATGTTTTGCTTTCCATTTACAAAACCATCTTCTTTCTCCTCAAATACACTACCTTTCAATCCATCACGAATATTATCGTTAAAATGAGCAATCCCTTTCATTTTCTCCGCATTTTTTTGATTTGCTTTCAATTCAACTGCAAGAGGTGTATTTAAATCCCAGCCTTCTCCATGCAGAATAATAGAAGGATCAATTTGATTAACAGCTTTACGTATCTCATTCATCGTTTCATAATCATGAATACCCATTAAATCAAAACGGAACCCATCTAAATTGTATTCTTTTGCCCAGTATGTGACGGAATCTACCATAAATTTTCTCATCATCTTTCGTTCTGAAGCGGTATCATTCCCTACTCCAGTTCCATTTGCTAATGTTCCGTCTTCATTGTAACGATAATAGTAACCTGGAACTAACTTATGAAAATTTGATTCAGCGGCATTATACATATGGTTATATACTACGTCCATCACAACACGAAGATTATTATCATGCAGCGCTTGAATCATTTGCTTTAATTCAGTTATTCGAACAGTCGGCTCATAAGGATTTGTAGAATAGGAGCCCTCTGGGACGTTGAAATTTTTCGGATCATATCCCCAGTTATATTGTGGTTCATTTAAAGTTTCTTCATTTACTGAAGCATAATCAAATATCGGTAAAAACTGAACGTGAGTAACACCAAGATCTTTCATATGATCAAGTCCTGTTTTTACACCTTCAGGCCCTTTTGTTCCTTTTTCTGTTACACCTAAATATTTCCCTTTTTGCTTAATACCACTTTCAGGTTGGATGGAAAGATCGCGTACATGCAATTCATAAATAATAGCATCTTCCGGATTTTTAAATTTCGGTTTTTTGTTTGCTTTCCATTTTTTCGGATTTGTTTCTTCTAAATCAACAACTGCACCTTTATCTCCATTTACAGAAGCAGCACGCACATACGGATCAACCGCTTCAGTCCACTTATCCCCAATTTTCACCTTATACGTATAAAAGAGACCTTTTTGGTTCCCTTTAAGTTCTGCTTTCCAAGTTCCCTTTTCACCTTGTTGCATGTTTATTTCAGTACCTATTTTATCGCTCCATTTTTTATATGTAACTAACTTCGCTTCACTCGCAGTAGGAGCCCATAAACGGAACTTTGTATGTTGCGGAGTATATATATTCCCTAAATCATTACCACCATAATAAAATAAATTATCAAATTCCTCGCTACGAATGACTTTACCGATTTCAGTATTCGCATCAGCTAAGTTTGCTATTTTAACTTTGTATGTTTGTTTTAAATCAATTTTCTGTTCCGTAATTATTTTAACCTTATTAGTAATATCTCCACTATTTTTATCATAAGGACTAATTCCCTTAATTTTAACGCCTTCAATTTCAATTTTCTGTTCCTTACTATTAAACGGAACATTAGTCGTTACAGTAATTTCATTAAAACTATCAATAGTAGCTTTTTGAATTGAGAGATCCGAAGAAGGCTTAGAGTTATATACTTTTTCATCACCCGAAAGGATCCATACTTCAGCACGACCATCCCTTATATTTTCAACCCAGTGATCACTTCCATCTTTTTCCCATTCATTGGTACGAACTATAAATCCTACACGATTATAGTCACCATCTATTTTTATCTTAGCGTATTTTCCAAATTCATCTTCACCAGTAAATTCATAAGATTTACCGTTTGCATTTTCTCCCCATACCCAAAGATTCCAGTCTTTTGTATTTCCAGATTTCTCTTTGTAATGAATGATAACTTCAGTTGTTTTCGAATTTGAAACTGCCTTCACACTCTGAAAAGAGAAAACAGATGATAACATAACGATTATGGCAAGTAATAAAAATGATTTGTTAATTAATCTTTTTGTCATTTGCACCACATACACCCTTTCTTTAAATAGTACGAGCTATTTATTATGCTCATACTAAATTACACTGCTTAAATTAATGTAGAAATCTCTTTTACTTCACCCCCATATTGACTATTTTCACGTATGTATTTCAATGATCTTTTAATACGAAAACGTTTGCATTAATGCTTAAAAAAATAGATTTTTTTGCCTTCATATAGTTGTAAATACTAAAAGATCAGGGAAATCATTTTAAAGCAATCGTTTGTTATCGCTTTCATTTTATAGCACTTACTATTAAAAGGTCAATATATTATTAATTTTCTGTTTTATATCCTTGAAATCTTATATATTTGTCGTAACTTATTGAAGATAGATGCCTGATTATTGCTTAGTAAGTTTATTTTCACTAGTTTATTGCTACGTAAAAAAACAGCTAATATCCTTAAAATGATATTAGCTGTTTTTTCATAATGTATTAATATATGAATGAAAACTATATTTCTAACTTACTTAATTTTTGCTGCATCAAATGCCTTTTGCACCGCTTGAACTTCAGCTGTATTCGCCCCATATTTATTAGTTGCCACTCGAATACATGCTGATTTCAATTCTTTGAAATTAGATGTCATGTTTAATTCATCTGTATTTGCATAATAGAAAATATCAAACATTTTATCTTCACCAATTCCTTTAACAGTTACCCCGTTATGCGTTCCACCTTTTGCAATGAGATACGCAACTTTATTAATAATGCTTGAATTAAAATGAACGCCGCCTTGATCCCATCCATTAAAATCGTTAAATTCACTGTAATCATCTGGATAAGGTACTCCAAGTGAAGATGGAACAGAAGCTGGGTTTTCCATATCACGGAAAACAGATCCAGTTTGTTCTCCCATTGTCCAGTTAAAGCTTCCATTATTTACGTATTTCTCAATAGATGTTCCCATAATATCAGATAGCGCTTCATTAATCGCACCAGATTCACCGTAATATTCAAGATTAGATTCGCTAGAAGTAACAGCATGTGTAAATTCATGTCCAGCTACGTCATATGCCTTGACAATAGGATCACCATATACAAGCATACTTCCATTATTAGCACTTAATGCATTTTGCCAATTTTTCGGATCGTTCGTATCTTCAGAATCCCAAGCATGTACAACTGAAACTACCTTTTGTCCCTTATTATCAAAACTATTACGCTTGTATTTATCTTTATAAAAATCAAATACCTTTGTTGCTAAGTAATGAGCACTTACTGCTTTTGGATCGTTAAATGTTGTTGAAGTGCTGGTTGCTAGTGTACCAGGATAATAGCTTTCTTCTTTAGTAATATCTCTGTAATTCACATCATATGTTTCAATTCCTTGCCCTCTTGTATAATCAGCAAGTGCATATTTGCCATTACTTTGTTTAGAAATACCAAATGAACGAGATATACCTAAATCATCTTTTCCTGTTCCAGTTAATGATGTAAGACTACTTTTTTTACTTTCCTTTAAAGCTCCAACTAGTTTTTCACTTGCTTTTAAGTTAGATTCTTGTACCATATTTTTTAACATATCACCATTTTGTGCATTTACTAAATAAGTTCCGGAAACATAGTTTGGTGTTGCCGCTTCAAAGGTAACTTGGTATGCATTGCTAGCTTGTCCATTATTTTCATCAACAAAAATAACTTCCTTAACTTCTGGCTCAGAAATAAACTTGATATCGTTCCCGTACTTCGTATAAATATATTGTTTCGCTCCATCTTTTGATAGATTAATAGGCTTTTTCAATTCTTCTTGTTTTAAATTTTGCGCGCTATCGCCTGAAACACTTTTAATAACACCCTTATTATCTACGTGTGCAGTTAATTGATGGCCATATATTTCTTTTCCTTCGTATGTTTGCTGCATACGCACAAGTGTTGTTCCATCATACGAACCACGTTTTTGAAGAACTTTATAATCTACTCCTGTTTCTCCATTGACTTGATTTGGAGAAAGAGCTTGTTCAGCTTTCTCCTTAAGAGCATCTTTTACTACATTCTCTGGTGTTTTTTGTGACGGTTGTGTAAGTTCACCTGAACGGAATGAGTCCTCCTGAATTTGAACTTGAAGTTGATCTGTTTCCTCTGCATGACCTATTCCGTATGGTGCCACAGCTGTTAAAGCTAATCCTGTTGTTAATGCTACTTTAGTTAATGTCTTTGTGTTTTTCATTTTTTCACCTCGTATAATTTTTGGAATAGAAAGCTTGTACAAAGTATACTGTCTATTTATGTCGAAAAAAAGAGAAAATACAAAATATATGTAATATTATGCAAAATTACATATATGTGGTCGATAAAATAAAAAATGAGCCCTTTTAGGTGCTCATCCAATTGGTTAGTCGTTAATTATCTATATTCATTCTAATCAAAGTACACTTATATCTTATTAACAACATAAAAAACCACTCTTTACTATTTTCAGAATAGTAGATAAATACTTTAGTGAGGCAACGCATATACAAGTTAGATTTTTCAATATAATTTTGTTATTTATGTCTATAGCTGCATGGATTGTAACGTTTTGAGACTGCTGAAGTCTTATATGAGTTTCATCTTGTCAAAAATATTTTTCAAAGATAAATTTGTCTCCCCATTTAAATATAGAAAAGGACATATCTATTGCATGTTATTAACTTAAGGTATGTTCTTTTAAAGCATATTATAAATATACATAGTGAGAAATGAAACGATAATTATTCAAATGAAAAATCCCCTAAATTTTTAAAGCGATTCAGGGGATTTTTTACCGATGATTTTCTATATTTCCATACCGATCACAAACTTTTTTAGGATAATGGTATGTCCAAGTTTAATAGTTTTTTGCACGAGAGCCATCTTTTTTATATTTATTTAATTATCCTACTAAGTTTTTTGTAAAATTCACCTTTTCTTTTTACATGATTAAACTGATTTGGATTAATATTAGCTTTTTGTGAGAGTGCTACAATCTCTTCTTTTGTAATTGAATCTTTAGTATTTATAGATGCTATATTTGTATATTTTCCATCTTCTGTTTTTGGGATTTCTAAAATCCCTTCATTTATAAGATCAACTACAGCCTTATGCTCTGAAGAATGTGTATCTACACCAGTAATTTTCCAATTATGCATAGCTTTTGGCGTGTATACACCGTTCTTTACCTCTTTTAAATATGTAATAGCAAGGTTACGAATGGTTCCACCTGTTTCTCCGAATGCATTCTCTTGTTTAGATGACCAAGTTTGTTCAAATTTACGTCCCTCTAAAGCTCCCCCTTTTGCCTGAAGAGCCTCCATTCTATACGCATTCATTCCTAGCGTCATAACATCGCTCATTTTGATTGGTTTATTTGTACGAATAGAGCGTAAATTTGTAATTCTACTACCATATGGTTTTGTTAAGTCAATTTCGTATTTTACGCCTCCAAAGAAATCGTTCGTACTGTATTTAGACGCACGACGGTTTTTATCAAAGCTAACTGTTACATCTCCGGCACGAGATGAGTTAAAATATCCTGCTGCCCATTCCATATAGTCTTTTAAATCTTTTCCAGTTACCTTATATACTGTAATTTCTCCCAAAGCATATTGATAATTATAAGCAATATCTTTCTTCTTTATAGGACCTATATCCAAACGGGCATAATCATTATCAATTTGATGGGCTACTACATCCGCCTTACTGTAATGGAGCATGACTTCATGAAAGAAATCTGATAAAGGTGTCTCTTGAATCTGCACACTTGGAATACCCTTTATTTCATTTTCAGGAACAAGGTTTCTACCCTTTAATTGGGCGACTACAACATTTGCATCTCCTCTCGCATACTCATGAAAAGGTGTTAGTGTTTCTTCAAGTGTAGAATCAGATAATACTGTAGTTCCATCAGCATTTTTTACAGGTATAACGGTAGCTGTTTTATCTTTTAAAACAAGCTTCCCATCTTGCTTTGTAAAAGTAAGGTCAATACGTGAAATATGCGTTCCGTATTTATCTGGTTCTGTAATAATTACGCCATTTACAACTTCTTTTTTTACAAGTTTATGCATATGAGCCGCAAAAATAGCGCTTAGTTCCGGACAAGCATTCGCAATATCTTGAACACCAGTACCTGGGATTCCATTCTCATTTTCTAGTCCCATATGCATAACCCCTACCATTACATCTACTTTATCTTCTAATTCTTTAATAGCCTTTTTTGTCTCTTCTACTGGATTTTTCACTACTAAACCATCCAAATGATCTGTCCCTTTTTCAAAATCACTAATCATTGGTGTATTCATACCAATAATCCCGACTTTAATTCCACCTTTTTCAACAATCGTATATGCAGGAAGAAAACGCTCTCCATTTTCCTTATAAATATTTCCTGCTAACGTCTTTCCCTTGTATTGCTCACTAACTTTTTTCAATGTATCTAATCCAAAGTTGAATTCATGATTTCCAAATGCCCAGGCGTCATATCCCATTGTATTCATTGCTACCATCATTGGCGATTGTGGCTTATCGTTGAATAATTCTACTGAGTTTCCTTGAATTGTATCCCCGGCATCTACTAATATGGTATTTGGATTTTCTTGACGTACCTTCTTTATAACCGTATAAAGCTGCGTCAAACTTCCACTCATATTTGCTCCATCAAGCGCATAATCCCAAGGCATAAATCTACCATGAATATCTGCAGTACCTAACAATGTAATATTAACATTAGATTCCTCAGCCTTAGAAATAGCTGGTTTGACTGTTACTGCTGTTACAAGAAGCATAAGAATAATAAAATTGCATACATAGTTCTTCCATTTCATTTTTTGCATAATAACAATATTTCTCCCCTTTTTGTACTGTCATAAAGTTGCTTGAACTTTAAAAATGTAACTTATTATTCAGAGAAATTCAACTACAAAAGATAATTTTGGAGGTGGTTTTGCTGTGAAAATATAGAGAATAAAATGCATATATCCCCTAACAGAATAGTATTTTATCGTTTTCTAATAAAATACTTTTTCCTCCAACGTGTGAAGAGCGCTAAACCCACGGTAGATGTATACGTACTTTCAAAATTTTGGACATACAACTCATTTTCGGATTTTATTTCTAATTTTTTCCTTCTATATGAAAATACTGAGATCACTTCCAAAAATAATAACCCCGCTCTTCATTTAAGACGGGGTTACACTTATACAGCAAATCGGATTCAGATTTTTTTCAAATGTTCGTTTCCTCTTCAGGAGTAAAATCTGCTAGTTTCGTATTTTTTTCTGCTTATTAATTCATCATAATTTTAATCAGGACTTATATTTTATCACTCGAATCCTTGATGCTATCCCAAATCGCTCAATAAATAGATAATGATTTTTACTTTTCAACCTCACAAAGCAATTTTATCTCTTTGATTTGTTCTATATGACGCTGTTCATGCAAATAGATCAGTTCTATCCACTGATCAAGGAGTAATTCTCCAAGAGCTGGATGCATCACTGATTTTTTCGCTAATATAGATTCATCTTCTATTGTACTCAGGAAACGCATCAATTCTTTTCTAGAGTTGTTTAACAAATCAACCATTTGCTGCACTTCAAATGGTTCTATACTTGGTTCAATCATTTCTGGGGCTATAAATTTTATCGATCTATCTAATAAAATAGTGTGAATTTCTTTACGCTCATTTAAGATACTATCCATCTTTTTTAATCCCGATGAAATAACTGTTATAACTCTCTCATCTAATAAAACTAAGTGATGACAAACTTGTGCTATACTCCATTTATCCTTATCTGGTTTCCTATTAAATTGAGCATCACTTAACAAAGTAATTTCCTCAAATAATTGATTTCTAGTTTCATAAAACTTGTCATTTACAAATGTATTCATGTGAATTCTCCTTTCGCTAGAACCTACATACTTAAATTCCTACGCTAGAAATATTCTCTATGGAAAAAAGATTTTCCTTCACTATTATTCCAATCCAATCTTTTCTTTCTTTAGTAGGTTCTCTAATTCATGCTGAAATGTATGAGTTCTCTCAACATCCTTGAAGATTTCCTTGAGGTTATTATGCGCTACAGCTACATCATAATACTTTCAACAGAATCCTTTCAATATAACTACATAAAACGTTCCTAATTATCAATCTAGCATTAAATATATGTAAAAAATCAACCTATTCATTCATTTTTAATGCTTATGTATGTACATTTGTTAATTTATTAGTTATATTATGGGTATTGAATGATTACGAAAAGTTAATAAATCGCTTGTATAACACCTTATATTTTTATATCCGTGAAAACTACAAAATGTATAAAATTCCATTTGTCAAATGAATTTAATGCGGAAGGAGGTTTGTGGTTACTTCATCGGGATATAATAATCAGTTTTGAACTGATAAAAATATAGGAGGCGACATAATGTTTCGTACGATTTCAAATTTCATGAGAGTAGCTGAGATAAGAAACAAAATTCTTTTTACACTAGCGATGCTAATTGTTTTTCGAATTGGCACGTTTATTCCAGTTCCTCATACTAACGCAGAGGTATTAAAAGTACAAGATCAAGCTAACGTTTTAGGCATGCTGAACGTATTTGGCGGAGGAGCACTGCAACACTTCTCAATCTTTGCTGTAGGTATCACACCATATATTACAGCTTCTATCATTGTACAATTACTACAAATGGACGTTGTACCTAAATTTACAGAATGGGCAAAGCAAGGAGAAATGGGCCGTAAGAAATCAGCTCAATTTACTCGATACTTTACAATCATTCTCGCATTCATACAATCCATTGGGATGTCTTATGGTTTTAATAATATAGCAGGTGGACAATTAATTACAGATCAAAGCTGGACTACATACTTATTTATTGCGACAGTTTTAACTGCTGGTACTGCATTTTTACTTTGGTTAGGTGAACAAATTACCGCTAATGGCGTTGGTAATGGAATCTCAATGATTATCTTCGCAGGACTTGTTGCGGCGATTCCAAATGTCGCTAATCAAATTTATTTGCAACAATTCCAAAACGCAGGCGATCAGTTATTTATGCACATAATAAAAATGGTTTTAATTGGACTCGTAATTTTAGCGATAGTTGTTGGTGTTATTTACATTCAACAAGCTGTTCGAAAAATACCGATTCAATATGCAAAAGCTGTTTCAGGAAACAATCAATATCAAGGAGCAAAAAATACTCATTTACCTCTTAAAGTAAATAGTGCAGGTGTAATTCCTGTTATCTTTGCTTCAGCCTTTTTAATGACGCCGCGTACAATTGCGCAGCTCTTCCCTGACTCGAGCGTATCTAAATGGCTAATTGCGAATCTTGATTTTGCACATCCGTTTGGAATGGCGCTTTATGTTGGTCTTATCGTTGCTTTCACATACTTCTATGCATTTATTCAAGTAAACCCTGAACAAATGGCTGAGAATTTGAAAAAGCAAAACGGATATGTCCCGGGTATTCGCCCAGGTAAATCTACAGAACAGTATGTAACAAAAATTTTATACCGTTTAACATTTATCGGTGCGATTTTCTTAGGAGCAATTTCAATATTACCGCTCGTATTCACGAAAATCGCAACATTACCACCTTCTGCCCAAATCGGTGGCACAAGCTTACTTATCATCGTAGGTGTAGCATTAGAAACGATGAAGACGCTCGAAAGTCAGCTTGTGAAACGTCATTATAAAGGATTTATTAAAAAAGTAAATTAATTATGAAAACACACTAGAAGTCCCTATCGCGACCTAGTGTGTTTTTATTATAAAAACTTATAATAACGGAGGTTTTGTCTTATGAGTCAAAGAATGTCTTATTATGATATTTCGCCTGATGGTATGAAAATTATGATGGATATGGAGAAATACACGAAGAAATCTTCAATTAATCGAGCTGTTAGAGAGCTTATAAAAATTAGAGTCTCTCAAATTAACGGCTGTGCTTATTGTATCGATATGCATACTTCTGACGCCCGAAAATTGGGTGAAACCGAGCAAAGAATTTATTGCTTAAATGCTTGGGATGATTGTGATTTTTATACTCCTGAAGAAAAAGTTGCTCTGGAACTATCGGAGCATATTACTCTCATTCCTACTAAAAGAGTTCCTGAAAATCTATATAACCGAGTACGTGAACACTTTGACGAAAAACAATATGTTGACCTTGTGTTAATCATTAATCAAATAAACAATTGGAATCGAATTTCTATCGCAATGGGCAATACCGTAATAAAAAAATAACACTTATCCACCAAACAATATGCGACCGATTTAGTTAAGTGTAAAATAAAATACACCCTATATAAAAACACAGTTGGTTATTTCTCCAACTGTGTTTTTGATTCTACTATCCCTAATCTATATTCTAATGTGTTAATCACTTTCTCTAAATTAACTATTTTTCCTTCTAAAGTTTGAATACGTTTTTCGCTGTTTTCTACATCATTAAACTTTAACTACATCTCTTTTTTTAACAACCTTCCTTGCTTAAAATAAACTCCAAGTGTAGAACGATTCGCTAAAAATACACCAATCAAGATTAAACAAGCTCCAATTCCCATTGCAGGATTTAATGGTTCTCCTAATACAAAATAACCTACAATAACAGCGATTAATGGGGATACATACAACCATGTTGATGGAAATATTGGATTTGTTTTTGATAAGAGCCAATAATATAAACCGTGCCCACCGATTGATCCTACAAATATGAGATATAAAATTGGCCATTGTACATTCCAAGATGTTAATACAGCTAAATTCGGCTGTTCCATTACAACAGATACAATTAATAGCAAAACTCCTCCATAAAACATTTGAATGCCGTTAATGAGAAATGGTGATACGTTAGGTAAATCTGAAAGTATCTCTTTAGAACGAATAGAACCTATTCCATAAAACAACTCTCCTACTAATATAACAAGGCATGCAATACTCCATATGAAAGTAAGTTCTTGATGCATGCCAGGTAAAGATATAAACAAAACTCCTGTAAGTGCTATAACTAAAGCAACAAGTTGTTCTTTTTGCAATTTTGTTTTATTTCTCTTTGATTGTAATAGCAAAATCATCATTGGGGCTGTTGCAGATAGAACTGCAGCTAATCCAGAAGAAATATATTGTTCAGCCCAGTAAAGGGTCGCGAATGTCATAAATGTTAAACAAAAACCAGCATATATAATACGTTTCGATAATAAGTAGGGCATAATATCCTTTCGCTTTAATTTAAAAATAATAATGAGAATAAGGCCCGCCAAAAAGAAACGAATTCCAGCTGAAAATAATGGTGGTGCGCCAGCTTCTATTCCAATTTTTATCGTTAAAAATGTCGTTCCAAAAATAATACATACTAAAATATAATTTAAAATGACCATTTTCCTTCCTCCTTTTTACTCTTGAAATGAGTATAGAGGATATGCTGTATAACAGTGTATCCACGCATATAACAGTTGAATAAAAATATAGTTGATTGTCAGACTGTTTTTCGCTTTAATTAAATTAAAAAGAAAAACAGGTGATTCTATGAAGATAGTACTATGTAAAGAATCCAACATACCATATTACCAACAAATATATATGCAAATTGTTGAGAGAATTCAAAGCGGGATGCTTTCACATGGCGATTACCTCCCTTCTTTACGTTCTATGGCCGATGATTTGCAAATTAGTTTATTAACTGTTCGTAAAGCTTATAAACAGTTAGAAACGAAAGGTTATATACGAATTGAACAAGGAAAAGGTGCCTATATACATAAACGTGTGAATAAAGATTTCAAACCAATCCCATATCAATGGCAACAAACGAAATCCATTAATGTTATGCGTTCTCAATATGTAATGAACCAACATCGTAAATATTTTGATTTTTCACAGGCTGTCCTTTATCCACGTTTATTACCAAATCCGTTTCTTTCAGATGAAATGCACAAATTACTTAATAAGGATCAAATGATACTGGCAACATACGGACCTGTTCAAGGTGACAAAGAACTTAGAGTGGAAATAACAAACTACTTAAAAGAACACCAACAATTAGTTACAGATCCATCTCAATTATTAATTACAAGTGGTGCCCAGCAAGGAATCGATTTAATCGCCCAAACATTATTAAAGCCTGGAGACATAGTGTTAGTAGAAAGTCCGTGTTATGGAGCGGCGCTTGATGTATTTGTTAATAAAGGAGTTCAAATTATCCCTGTTAGTCTTGATAACAACGGCATTCGCTCAGATCTAATCGATGATATTTGTCAAAGAAAGAATCCTGTTTTGTTATATGTGAATCCTACTTTTCAGAATCCAACGGGCACAGTAATGAGTAAAGAAAGAAGAATGGAACTTGTAGAACTAGCAGAGCTATATAACTTCTTCATTATTGAGGATGATTCTTTCGGAGAAATTTATTTTGAGGATTTTAAAATTCCCCCTCCAATAAAAAGCTTTGATACAAATGGTCATGTTATATATTTAAAAGGATTTAGTAAAACGTTAGCACCAGGTCTTCGCATCGCGGCACTTGCAGCTGAAGGACATATCTTTGAATGGTTATACGCTGTGAAGGCTTCTATGGATATTGGTAGCCCTTTATTAACGCAGAAAGCACTACTTCCTTTTTTACGAGCGGAACGAATGAAAAATCATTTAGAAAAATTACGTACAGCTTTACAAATTAGACGAGATTTAACAATTGGTATATTATCTCCATTAAAAGAATTAGAATTTGAAATACCTAATGGTGGATTTAACTTATGGGTTACACTCCCACAGTCAATCGATCCTTTTACATTATTACAAAAAACAAATGAAGTAGATGTTTCTTTTTTACCTGGAACAGCTTGTCTATTAAACCATGAAACTCAATATAATCATTTACGAATTAGTTATTCAATGTTAAATGATAAAGATATGTTGATTGGATTAGAAAGGTTACATGATACCATTGCTAAGTTTAAATCATTGATTTAAACTCCAAAACAACAACTAACCTATTATTCACACAATAAAAAACCAACACTTTAAAATTTTATTAAAAGTCAAGATATAAGCTGAACCTATTATTAATAGTGAATTCTTATCTAATGTCATACATTAGATTTATAAAAATTAAAAGGATAGAAGAGCTTGAATAAATTCGCCCTATCTATCCTCTTTTTAAACACAAATGACTAATCATAGCGGACTTCGCTGTCACCAGAACCCGTATTGCTCTATTGCTATGCTCAAACTTCTTTTTATTGCTACTTGTTCAATAAGAGCTGTTTTCTTCCTGCATAAAATTTATTTTATAGGGAATTCATTATACTTATTAAAACAACAACATGATATAGACAAAACCAAAGAATAAACATAATGGACTATAGAACCAAGTGTCATATCTAGCAAACTGAGAATGTTTAATTTTTTTGAAAAATCCAACAAACTTAAAATCACCAATTGCCCTAATAATGAAAACTAAAGCACAGACAATACTTCCGATTTTAGATAAACTATTTGCTTCGAACCCCTGCAAATAACCTACTTGAACAACAATAATGACACTAGCTAATAGAATAAGAATGGCTACGAATAATGTTCCCCATATTCTCGGAGTAAAAGCAGGCTTATGTTCTCCCTCTTTTACTGGGATAACAGCAGCAGAACCCCATCGACCTCCAAAAGCCCAATAAATATGCAAAAAACTGATAAACCACAGAAGCCTCACAGCTACTACTATTAATAGTAATTTCATTTATTCGCCCCCAATTTCGTAACTTCAAAGATAACATACACTAACGTATGTTATAGTGAAAATTTTGTCCCTTCAGGTTTTATAACCATATTAGGGACATTTATTATCGAATAATCAATTATGCCTCAGCATAATTGCGTCCGGAGGCTTTACTTTTTTCAGTGGATGTTTGGACACCCGCTGAAAGAAGTTAAAAGCTCAACCATTTTATCAATATCAAAATTAAGATTTGCTTCAAACCTTGTCATCCATCCTACATACGTTAAATAGGCAAGTCTCGCTCGATCAATTGATTCAGTTTCGTCTACGCCCATTTTTTGATACAATTTTGCAACACAAGAAATTCTTTGTTCTTCTATATCTACTAAACGTGTTGCCACAACAGGATCATATTTAGCCCAAGCATAAATACCATTCTCAATTTTTTTATCTTGATTAAAACTAATCTGTAATAGCTGTTCTAAAGAGGCATCCTGTTGCTCCATACTTTGAACAATCAGCTTTGTTGCATGCACTTCCCAAAAGTCGAGCATAGAATCTAAAAGCTCTTGATGGTCACGAAAATAGTGATAGAAGCTTCCTTTGCTTATTTTTAGCAATCGAGCAAGTGCTTCAATGCGAACTTTATGTATACCTTCATTAGCTAATTGTTGTAATCCTACTTTTATCCAGTCTTCCCTCGTTAATTGCATATCATCTCTCCAATAAAATACGGTAGCGTATGTTTTACGTTAGATTACTACTATTCTCATTTTTTGTCAATTATTCATTCTGTTTATTTTTATGAACTTTAATGTTGTTGTTAATCGTAATATTAATCATCATCACCCTCGGTAAATTAGATAACACGAAAGTCCCTTCAGGATTACTGAAGGGACTTTTACACGTTTGCGAAAAGTGCCTTTATGTACAAGAAGCGCTTTTCAGTCTAAAACTTTTTTTTCAGATTGCATTGCTCTAGAAGCTTTTCTAGCATTTCCAAAGTAACTGGTTGTGCTTTAGTAGTTAGTTGATACCCAATCCGTCCATTCGTTTCTACAGTTGCTTGTTGTAAATTCTTGATTTCATGTATACCTTTTTCTCTCAGATGCATAAATAATTGTTGTTCTGACATTTTCGCGCGTAATAAATTCTTTTTTAAGATTTCTCCGTTTTCTATAACAATAATGCTATTTCCATTTAGAAACTTTTCTACTTTTCGTGATTTCAATTCAAAAAAATGAATAATAAGTAAAACACCCGCAAAAATAAACGCAGCAAAAATAGATGGGCCTACTTTCCTACTTAATATAGGTTCTACAATAATACGTCCTATAGAAACCACAATAATAATTTCAGCTCTCGTCATTTGGCTAACAGATTTACTACCTGTCAATTTTAAAACAATAATTCCAGTGAGGATTAAAATAATGCTTTCAAAAAGTATATTCATTACAGCCCAATCCTTTAATTGTGAGTGTTACTAGTATTCCCATTAAAGGATTTTTATGATATTTTAAAGTATCCATTCTCTTTACGTGCCTTATTCTTTGAAGCACCTCTCTCTCAGCTAGTACTGGTAAAGCATCAACTTTCTTCATTGCTTCTACTTGTGATTCGTTACGAATCATTGCATACACAGTATGACCTTCTTTTATTGGTATTAAAGAACGTGCTATTACACCTGCTACAAAAATTTGTAAATGTGTTTCTTCTTATTTTAAATATCATAATTGAGACAAAACATATATAAGGTATGTGACAAATATTTGGTTAGTTTTTTCATTATTCATATGAAACGTATACTTTTAAAGGATTAATTATCTCTTGACTCAGTTTCTCAAAACATTGTATGAGTGCAGTATAATGTATTTCATGTTGAAAAATTTCTTCTATAAATGGTGTTTGTTCTATTTTTCTAAAAAACCAATCTGCATGTTTTTGATAATCATATCCGTCACTTGACCCAATGATTTGCAATTCTTTCCGATAAAAGTCGGCGGTTAATGTTAGTTCTTCTTTATTACCATCTGAAAGCATACATATTACACCATTACTATTAAGAGCTTTTTGCAATGTACGAAATCCGCTATGTGTAGCTGAGCATTCGAAACCGTAACTATATGTTTCTATTATTCGCTCTTCTGAATCATATATGTTTTTTGCTCCAAATTTCTGTGCCAATTCTCTTCTATTTCTATTAGGTTCAACAACATCCACATGATCCACACCTGCATAGTATTTTAAGAAATAACATGTGAGTAAACCCATAACTCCCATTCCAGTTATAAGTACTTTTTTATCCTGTTGTGGGTTTAGTTTTAATACTCCTTTAGCGGCATCACATGAAAGAATGGATAATAAGGCAACTTTAGGCTTTATATAACTAGGTATTCGAATTACTTTATGTCCCTTAACTATTCCTATCGTTTGATGCCCATAAAAAGAAACCACTTTATCGCCTATGTTTAAATTTGTTACTTTATTACCAACTTGAATAACTTCACCATAACTTTCATATCCAGTTTCTCTTGGATAAAAAGGATTTGTATCTGTAACATCCGATTCTTTATACTGTGGTAACTCTGCTCCAATACTAATTGCACCTGCGATTGTTTTAACGATAATTTCATCATCCTGTAAAGACCTAATTTTATCCGTTTGCCACTTCAGTTGTTTAGGCCTTTCTAGAACTAATTTATATTGTTCCATTACTACTCTCTCACTTTATAAAAAATATATTCTCACTAAACTTTAAGCTATAATAATCAATAGGAAAGATTCATCCAAAATTAAAGCTATAATGTTGGCTAGCACTCAACAGTGATAACATGATAATTGAATTTGATGGATATGGAATTAATGAGTATGTTATTGGTCATAACTGTTCTATCAGTAAGTTAAAAAAAATGTATTTTAACGTAAAAAATGAAGAGTTATCTAATGAGGAGCTTATAAATTTATTTTGTGTACGTTATCATTTTGAAAACATTCCAAAGTCATTACAAGAAGACATTAAGAGCGATGTCGTCATTGACTTAGATACGGACTATATTTATCTCCCTAATAGATAACAATAACCCAGTAAACTAAAATGTTTTAATGTAACTTACGATTCAGACAAGAATTTAATAAAATAAGTAATTGCCCAAATGGAAGTCGCGAATTGAGTGACAAAATACATTGTCCATTCGAAAGAAGTCAGTTTTCTCTCACGTTTAATCTTCTTTAAGTATCTGTAAAATATTAATGTACTCAAAAACATAAGTAATAAAGAGAATTGTTGTAAATCATCGACTATACGTACCGCCATAGATTTCATCACCCTCCTATACAAAATTAAAAACCTACTTTAAGGATATCATTAATTTAGTAATAATTCCCTATCTTTTGATAAACTTCAAAAAATGTTTTGTATATGTGCAAAGATAAATTATTTGTGTACAGTATAAAGAAAAAGAGCACTCAACTCCTGAGTACACTTTAAACTTTAATTTAATACATTCTTTTCAAAATATTTCCCCTTATTTTATAAAGTAAATATCTACTATATATATTAATATTAGGTTGTATTATAGAAAATGAAGGTAAACTGTTATTTAAAAGCTTACTCTGGGGTATTTTTTACTATATATCTTGGAGTTACTTTACGTTTACGAACCTAAAACAAGCATAACCCCGTTCTTTTTTTAAGAAAGGGGTAAAATAATATGAATTAAATTTGAGTAGCATTGCACCCTATGCCTCGTGGTGCAACAGCGAGGTTCACGCTTTTTTGTTCGAAATCAGCACATCTAAATAGTGCTGATTGTACATAATGCCTAATATGTTTCCGAAGGGATCAACTACAGAAGCGGTGGTGAATCCCACGCCGCGCTCTGTAGTTGCCTCATACTCTTTCGCTCCCATAGACATCAGCTTATTGTAAGTTGCTGTAACATCATCAACATGCCAATACACGATAGCACCAGCTGGACCGGTCACTGTACCAACTGGCGCATAACGACTATCGAACCTAGCTCATGTTGGTAGTCTCCAAGGCGAAATTCGGCATATCCTGGGCGTTCAAAGTATGGTTCGCTTCCTAATAGCTCAGCGTACCACTTCTTCGCAGCTGCTAGATCATTTGTCCAAAAACTAACTGTGGTTAGCCCTCGTAATGTCTGTGTATCGCTCATAATTAATCTCCTCCATGTTGAGTAATACTTCCTTATACTAAATGAAATAACACCCTCTGAATTACCTTAAATTCACATATACATAACCCGTTCTCTAATTCAAATTCAAGAAAACGGCCTTTTAATGGTATATCATGAATGGAACGATGTTTTTGTAATTAAACATTATTATTGTGACTCAACCAGAGCAGTACATACAAACAATGCAATTATTTTCTTTTTCATATTACGCCTCTTAATAAACATTATTCTTTTTTAAACTGAAAATCTACACGGTTCATTCGTTTTATTTCCTCAATTACTTTCCCAATCCCTTCTTCAATCTTTTCTTCTTTTACATTAGATACATTTAACTTTAACAATCTCTCTTTATGAAAGTTACTTAAATAATTTTTATCAATAGAATCTATGCTTATTTGACTCTTGCTTAAATTTTTAATAAATGTGTCCGTGACTATATTTTTTTTCAACTGTAAACAAGTGTGTATTCCAATTGGATCTACTGTTCTAGAAGTAAACAAATGTGGATTTTCATTTTGAACACCTTCTACTACTGCCGCTAGTTTTTTTGACCTATTGTAGTAAGATGCTTTTATTTTATGTTTATGCCGATCAAACATTCCGCTCTTTATGTAAATTTCTAAAGCAGCTTGCGAAATCATAGGACTATCGATATCTAAAATCTTTTTATACTTATAAAAGGCATCTGCAATGGATTGCGGGATGACTGCAACACCGACTCGCAAACCAGGAAAGATGATCTTCGAATAACTTTTTAAATATATAACATGATTACAATTATCTTGGCTGTAAAACGGATCTACTTTTGAATCAGTTTCTAAATCTGCTAAATAGTCGTCTTCTACTATAAATACATTATATTTCTTCGCAAGTTTAATAATCTTTTCTCTCTCTTTTTTAGAATACGAAGTTCCAAGTGGATGATGAAATCTTGGAGTTGTATAAAAGAATTTAATTTTTTCTGTGCTGAATATCCGCTCTAGTTCATTTAAATCTATCCCCTCATGCGTACGCTTAATTCCGATTACAGGAATGTTATTTGTTTCTACATATTCAATATATAAATGGTAACTTGGCTGTTCAATTAGAATCATATTATGTTCATTCGGAAATGGTATTGAAGTTAATATAGCAAGTGCTTGCTGCACACCTGACGTTATAAATATATTATCTTCCTTTGTGAAAACTTGATAGTTTGCTAACTGTTTTTGCACAACCGAAATTAAAGATGGTAACCCTTTCGGTGTTCCGTATATAAACAAATCATTCTTATAGGTATCAATCGCTTTATTAATGCAATGCTGAAAATCTAAGTATGGAAAAACATCTGGATCTGGGGCCGAAGAAGCGAAATCAATAATCTCGTTACTTTCTACGTAACTTCCAGATTTCTTAACAACGTAGTATCCACTTTGAGGTACAGAATAAATAATATGACGCTTTTCCAATTCATGCAGCGCTCGTATTACAGTCGCCTTATTACATTCATATTGTGTAACAAGCGACCGTATAGACGGTAATTTCTTTCCTTCTTTTATCTCACCATTTTGAATCATACTTTCTAAGTCGTTCAAAACATGTAAATATTTATACATCATTACACCTCCTATTTTTTTGTACCGGTACAGTTTGTATTTATTCACATTGTAGCACTAGATCAGAAGGATTACTATGTACGTATACTGGCCAGTAAGAAATCAACTACTATGAGGTGGAATTATGACAAATACAACAAAAGCATATATATCAGCATTACTCTATTCATTTATTATTGGATTTTCATTTATGTTTGTGAAACTAGCACTAACCATTACGAGTCCTCTTGATACTCTGGCTCACCGTTTTACAGTTGCCTTCATAGCAGCAACCATTCCGGTTATTTTCGGTTTTGTAAAGTTAAATATATCATTTAAAAACATACTTACACTTTTACCACTCGCAATATTTTATCCAGCATTGTTCTTTGCTTTCCAAGCATTTGGCTTAGTATATACAAGTTCATCTGAAGCTGGAATTATACAAGCAGCGATCCCTATATTTACGATGATACTAGCTTCCTATTTTTTAAAAGAATATACGAATACATGGCAAAAAACATCAGTATGTATTTCTGTCATAGGTGTCATTTATATATTTGTTATGAATGGTATAGGGGCTCATGAAACGAGCTTTATCGGTGTTATTCTCATTTTATTATCGGCATTATCATCTGCTTGCTACAATGTATTAGCTCGAAAAATGACAAAGAAATTCAAGCTGATGGATTTAACATACACAATGACAGCAATCGGTTTTATTAGTTTTAATTTTATCGCAATCATTGACCATATGAACAAAGGTACAATAACTGTATACTTTAAGCCATTTACGAATGGAACATTCCTTATCTCCATTTTATATTTAGGATTACTATCTTCCTTACTGACAGCATTATTATTAAACTATTCATTATCTTATATTGAAGCAGCCAAAATAAGTGTTTTTAGCAACTTATCTACACTTATTACAATTATCGCAGGCGTTGTATTCTTACACGAGCAAATTGCCTACTATCATATTGCCGGTACACTTATGATTGTTCTTGGAGTAATAGGCACAAATTTTCTAGGAAAAAAAGGAATCATAGCGAAAAAGAAGAATACCTCCTTGAGTAAATAAAAAGTGAGGGGTAAATAATGCAGAACTCTAATACGATCGATATCCGTAATATACATGAGCTAGAGAACGAATTATCTACTTTATTAAGTAAACCCATTTCTTCAGGAGAAGATTTAGAAAATTGGCTGAAAATACAGTCGAAATTAATATGGGAAATCGAAGAACAATTGAGATCACACTATATTGACTTTCAATGTAATACAGATAACAAAGAAATAAAAGATACGTTTGAATATGATCAACAATATGTAAGGCCTCTTTTGAAACGTTATCAAAATTCCTTTGATAATAAATATTTAGAGTCACCATTTCGAATGCAACTTGATCCAAAAACTTATAGCTTACTAGATAAAAAAATAAAAAATGCGCAAACATTATTTTGTGAAAAGAACATTGATTTAGAAGTAAAAGAAGACAAATTAGTAACCGAGTACTTCGAAATTACAGGCAGTTTGACTGCACTATGGGATGGCGAAGAAAAAACAATTACTGAACTACAGTCTTACTTACAAAATCCGAATCGTGATATACGAAAAAAAGCAAAAACGCTCATTTCTGAAAAATTCTTATCTGTTGAAAATAATTTACAACATATTTTAAATGAATTAATTGCAATCCGTCACCAAAAGGCAAAAAACATTCAATTAGATAATTATCGTGATTATATGTTTAAAAAATATGAACGTTTTGATTATACGGCTGATGATTGCTATGAACTTGCAGAATCCGTTCGTAAATACGTTGTGCCACTTATTGATAATATATTTAATGAGAAAAAAGCTGAACTTCAAGTAGATACACTTCGTCCGTGGGATCTAAAAGCAGCCGCACCAAATCAAAAAGTATTAAAACCCATTGAAGACGAGAGTGATTTAATCGAAAAAAGTTCTCATATTTTACAAAAACTAGACCCAGAATTTTCTGCATTATTGAGCCGTATGCATAAAAATGATTGCTTAGATTTAGAAAGTCGTAAAGGAAAAGCACCTGGAGGATTTTGCGAACACTTACCTGCTTCTCAATTATCTTTTATTTTTATGAATCTCAATCATACACATTATGATGTTACTACTTTCCTCCATGAAATGGGCCATAGTATTCATAATGAATGTATGAAGAAGCTACAGCTACAAAAATATTTAGAAATCCCTTCCGAATCAGCTGAGCTAGCCAGCATGACAATGGAATTGTTTTCGATGGAGTATTGGGATACATTTTATGAGAATACAGAAGAATTTATAAAAGCAAAATCAGATTTCTTTAAAGATATTGTTAAGTATTTACCACAAATGCTTATCGTTGATCAATTCCAACATTGGATGTATGAAAATCCAAATCATACTGCTAAAGAAAGAAATGAAAAATATTTAGAATTACATAACACTTACCAATCGAATGTGGTAAATATTGAAGGTTATGAAAACTGGATAGCAACTGGCTGGTTACCTGTACTACACATATTCGAAATACCATTCTATTATATCGAATATGCAATCGCGCAACTTGGTGCATTGCAAATGTATAAACAATATAAAGAGAATCCTAAACAAGCACTACAAAATTACAAAAAAGCATTATCTCTAGGTAGCTCTGAATCCTTACCAGAGGTATATGAAGCAGCTGGAATTCGTTTTGATTTTTCTAGTGAGACAATAAAAGAATTAATGGCATTTGTAGAAGAGGAATTGGAATTACTTAAACAAATATAAATAAAAAAATGCATCTGTCCTTATAGGTGCATTTTTTATTGTTTTTTTATTCAATACAAATTGAATCTTTATCTCGCTTTATTAATAAGCTCTATATATTGTAGGTCCCCATATCCTATTGTTGGAAAAAGATTAAACAACCTTTTTAGTAACTCTTGTGTTGGTAAATCTTTATTTTTGGAGATATACTTTACTACTACATTATTTTCTTTTAGCATCTCTAAATATAAATCTATCGCCTGATACATTACAGGTAGTATCTCATGAGATGGTTTTTTATGATTTACTAGTACTTCATTGTAAACAGAAAAATAGTTCCCTAATTCAAGTTCAATTTGACTTACTTTAAATTCATCCTCTCTGAAGCTATTTAAGTATACTTTTCCCTTATAATCAGACTGTTCAAGGTAAGAAAGTACGGTAAGTAGATTCATTTGGCAAAACATATCCTCACCAAACCATAAAACGATACATTTATACTCTTTCTTAAAAAGATTCTCTAAAGGATGAATAACCTTTTTCATATAATTTTCTACAGTACCTTGATGTCCTTCTGCCCTTGTTTTAATAAACTCATCATCAAAAATCTGTGCAGTAGTCGCATTTACACACATAGCTTCATTAAATGGAGCGTGATCAGACTCTCCCATTAGTCTTTCACTTTTAAATTCTTCATACATAAATTGACCATTTAATATGTTTAGTACATCTTTATCAAACAGCTCACTCTTCGCATTTCGTAACTGATTAACTTCAATTTTTCTAGAAAAATTCATTCTATCCCACTCCTTGCCATCATTGATTGAGAGTTTAATAAATGATTGAACCGGTATTTTGTTAAGTTGGAATTTTCCTGGGGTGATACCAAAAACAGTTTTAAATGCTCTACTATAAGCCTCTTGCGAAGAGTAATCGTAATCAAATGCGATATCAATTATCTTTCTATCATTCGTCAAATCTTCCGTTGATAAATACAATCTTCTAAGAAGAATATATCGTCTAATACTTATCCCTGTTACTTGATGAAATTTAAACGAACAGAAGTAAGGAGAATACCCCATATAATCAGATAATTCATCTAATGAAAACTCCTTTTTTAAATTGCCCTCAATCCATTCAATCATTAGCTGTATATGTTCATTCATTTATCTCCCTCCTCACTAAATATTATAAGAAGTATCCACTTCTTTCTTTTGATATTTCTTGTGGTTTATAACATTAACCACCCTCTAGAACCTTTAAATATCATATGTAATTACTCATTTCATATTTTTTCAGCTATCTTATTTTGACATACATTTACTTAACTTTCTAATAAAGTGAAACTTTAATCAGTGGGGAATTTGTTCCTCCCCACTGATTATTATCCCATACTAATCGGACTTTTACGGGATAAATCTTTTTTAAAGGATTCTACCAAATAAAACACGAAATTTGTAAGTTAAGGAACTAGTAGTTTTGTGAGTGGAAAATTTATGTTTGGAAAGGAAGTTAAAATGAATAATATAGAAAAAGAGATACTTAAACTAATTAATAAACTATATCCAAATGATTGATTTTCAAGACTGTGAAAAACATTTTTACATATTCGATTTAGCTGTTCCAGTCTATAGCGCGATAGAATATTCTTTCGTTGGGAATGGCAACATAGTCGACTATGAGAATTCTATTACAAAAGCAATAATCGACGGATACCAGGAGGAAAATGATCTACCTACAGAAATGATAGAGCAGCTTCCATTGTTTATTAAATTAAAGGAAATATTCGAATATAGTTTAATGCATATGTATTGGAATAAAGAAGAGTTAACTGAGGAACAAGTACGGATAATGAACCTTTATAGAATAAAAATTGAAAAAGCCATTCTTTAAACACAGTTGGTTTCCTATGAAGTACACCCAATTGTTACATTCAGTTTAACAATTGGGTGTACTTTTCTATAGATAAGTTTTCTTCAAAAGACAAAATACAAGGAGCGAAACGATATTTAATCGTACAGTGGCACCTATTTTTCAATCCATTCAACGGATTTATCTAGCTTAATACCATCCTCGATATTACTTTCTTCCAAAGTATTTGCCCTAGCTTGAATACAAATAAAATAGAGAGGTTCACTTGAATTGTTACGCCAAATTCTTTCCCCCTCTTGTGCCACCCTTATGACAGTACCCTCTTTGATTTCAAGAATTTCATCATCAATCTTGAATTCCCCTTGTCCTTTGACGAAAATATACAGCTCTTCATTTTCTCTATGCTTATGATAAAAGGGCATTGAAATGCCTGGAGGGAAAACATTTAGTGAAACTTCCATCCCTGTACATTGTAAGTCATCTTTAAGAAATACCTTTCCAGGAGCTTTAAATGGATTTCCATTTTTATATTGAAGCAGATCCTCCCACTTTCCTACTTGAACAGCACTAAAATTTTTACCTTCCATTGTTGAATTAACAAATTGACTCATTTGTATTCTCCTCACATATTCATTTTCCATAATTTGACTTTTAATTCTCTAATGAATGAATAAATCTTCTCACAAAAAGAAACCGAATAGTCTCTTTTTTACGGTAAAAAAACGGCTCAATTAGCCATAATATGTTATTAAGAAGTTTATTAGTAAAGATTGTTTTTTACATATTTATTTATCTCTACATTTATTTTATTTAGAAATTCTAAAAAACGAAGCAATCCAATTTTTATTAATTAATATTTATTTAAAATTGTAAATTAAGGCCTCAGCAGCTTCCATCACAATCTCACTTAAAGTTAGTTGAGCATGTGGTGTTAATGCAATATCTTCAACTGTCATGCCTGATTCAATTGCTAAACCCATTTCGGCAATTATTTCTGATGCACCATTACCCACGATTTGAGCACCTACTAATACACCATCTTCTTTACGCACCAATAGCCTCAAGAACCCTTTTCCTTCATTTGATACAAGTGCACGACCGTTTGCTGAAAATGGGGATTGAATCACTTTTACTTCCATGCCTTCTGCCTTTGCTCGCTCTTCAGTATAACCAACTGTAGCTAATTCAGGATTTGTGAAACAAACTGCTGGAATTGCCAAGTAATCAACACATGATAGTTCACCAGAAATAGCTTCAGCAGCTACTTTTCCTTCGTAAAATGCTTTATGTGCAAGCTGTGGACCAGCAATAATATCACCGATAGCAAAAATGTTCGGAAGGTTAGTACGGCATTGTTGATCAACTTTTAATAAACCGCGGTCAGAAAACTCAATACCGATTTTTTCAAAACCCATATTTTCAGTATTAGGACGACGGCCAACCGTTACTAATACGTAATCAGCGTCAACTTTCTTTTCTTCACCACCAATTTCGTAGGTAACAATTACACCATTTTCAACTTCTTCAACACCTTTAGCGGATGCATCTACTATTACTGTAACACCTTTGTTTATAAGGTCTTCTTTCACAATTTGAGTCATTTGTTTATCGAAGCCAGTTAAAATATCTTTACCTCCTTCAATAATTGTTAATATAGAACCGAGGGAAGCGTAAGCAGAGCCCAATTCAGTACCAATGTAACCACCACCGATTACAACCAATTTACTTGGTACTTCAGTTAAACTAAGTACACCTGTAGAGTTAATCACACGTTTTGTAAATTTAAATGTTGGAATTTCAACTGGGCGTGATCCAGTAGCTATAATTGCATTTTTAAATGTATATGTTTGAGCTGCATCTTTATTGGTTACTCGTATAGTGTTAGCATCCATGAAATAAGCTTCACCTTTTATCACTTCTACTTTATTGCTTTTTAATAACCCTTCTACACCACCTACTAATTTCTTTACAACGTTGTTTTTAAATTCTTGTACTTTTGCAAAATCAACATTTACACCAGAAGAAAAAATACCCATATCTTCTGAATGCTTTGTTTCCTCAAAGCGATGACCTACAGAAATAAGTGCCTTAGATGGAATGCAGCCAACGTTAGCACATACGCCACCAAGATTCTCTCTTTCTATAATTGCCACTTGTTTCCCTAATTGTGAAGCTCTTATTGCAGCAACATATCCTCCAGGTCCAGAGCCAATTACGATTGCTTCTATTTCTCTCATATCCTTTTTCACACTCCTCCAAAAATTAGAAACAGGTAGGCCGAAATCGTTCATACTCTACACATTTTTCAATTTACTATTTTGTATTAGTACCATTCTTCTCTCATCCGTTTTTTCATAGTTCCGTTATGGAATTTCTATTAAGTGATCACCCTCAAAAAAGAAATCGAACAGTCTCTTTTTAGCGATAAAAATTACGGCTTACTTGGCCGTAATTTGTTTTTCCAATTCATCTAAAAGTCGTGACGATATTGTATCAATATAGACTGTATCTTGGTATAAGCGTGACAAGGCAAGTGCTCCTTCAAGAGAAGAAATCCAGATGATAGCAATCTGTTTTGCTTGAGTATCTGGTTTTAACTCTCCTTGCTCAATTCCATACGTAATAATCTTTTCAATTATTCCAAGTAATTGATTCATCGCTATCTGTGCTTGTTCTGCCATGAGAGGATGGGAATCATCTGCTTCTAACGTTACGTTCATGATTGGACACCCTCCAGGAAGAGGATCATTATGAATGAGAGATGTAAAAACTGAAATAAAAGTTTTTAACTTATCCAACGTATTGGATTCTTTTTTTATCTCTTCGGCATAACGCACTCCCATTTGTGAAGTTGCATGCTGAAAGGCTTGAACAGCCAAGTCATCTTTATTTTTAAAGTGACGATAAATACCACCCTTCTCTAGCCCAGTCTCTCGCATAATATCAGAAATTGAAGAACCACTATACCCCTTTACATTAAACAGGGCAGAGGAACGATCAAGAATCATTCTTTTTGTTAATTCACCTTTACGCATTGTGTCCTCCTAAAAGAAAACGTTTGGTCTCTTTTAAGTATATGACAAACCGAAAAGAATTAGCAAGAAAAATAACGGAGAGAATCAATGAGTAAAAAAATAAATGATTCACTATTTTAATAGGGATCAAAATAAATACTTGCAAACATCTTTTATTTACAGAGGTGTACTCTCTGCCAATCTAGCTGCGTTAATAATAGGAGCCCACTGGAAAATTTCATCTCTTAATAAACCTGTTTTTTTGCAATATATATGTAAATACATTTCAGCTAATTCCACTGAATTCTGTGAATACAATAAGTATGTCCGAAACACATCTGCACGAATATCACCTGAACTAGCATCAACCCAATCTATAATTTTTACATCACCATTACTCATAATTAAATTAAACGGATGAAAATCACCATGACATAATCTAGGTTCAAATGTGATTGAATCTAACTTTTTTAATATATTTCCCTTTTGTTTTTCATCCAGATCATGTATGGAGTTAATTTGACGATAAAGCCTTTCTTCCATCGGTTCTATTTCATCCGAGCTCACAGATATAGCATGAATTTTTTGTTGTACACTAACACATATACTTATGTAATGCTCCGCTTTACTCAAATTATTAAGCAAAAGCTCGCCAACACTTTCCCCTTCTACATATTCCATAATAATAGCTCGTCTACCTTGTATCTCTGTAACTTCAAATACTTTAGGAACGTGTAAACCACATGAATATGCATACTTTTGTTTTTGTGCTTCGTATAGAGATTCTGTATTAGGGAGGTATTCTTTAAACAATTTCACAACTTTATTATCACAAAGATAAATTTCAGCCGTATTTCCTTTGGCTATCGGATTTCCTAGATTCAATTCATTTCTCTCCTTACAGTAAATTAGAATAACGCCTTATAGTCCTCTATAAATTCAGTGTAATTATACTGAAACCCTTCTTCATGAAAACGAAAAAAACTTACCCCTACCTATAATTATATAGAAAGTGGTAAGTTTAATTTTCTAGGAATATCGGAATGAAACTCCGGTATATGCAAAACAGAAAATGAATACCCTTGTTGAATAAACAATACTTCAGTATGTTTACTTTCAAATGGAACACCATTTTTCTTAAAGTTATTTTGGATTTGTTGTAAAAACGCATGATCCGGTGTTCCGAATGAAACATGTACTTTCGGTGGTAAAGCTTTCATCGCAATGGGAATCCAAGGTCGCTGCCACCAGGTTGCGATGATATATGCAGTGCCACCTATAACAAAGTTGAAAATATCCCCATCTTCCTTCGTTTTCATGTCTAGATTTGATTTCAACCATTCCGTAAATACAGGTACACTTTTAACCGGAAGACCAATTTCCCTTACGTATAAAATGTTTAACGGTGAATGCGGGACTAATACCTCTTCTTTAACATAACTATGTGCGATAATTTCGAGAAGATTTCCATCACCATCTTTAAAGTATAAATTGAATCGACCATTTTCCTCATCAATTGTATGACCATCTTTCCATTTCACAATGAGTAATCCAGAACCTTCAAGCCATCTTACTGTTTCATGAAATTTTGAATATGGAATCTCAAAGGCGAAATGTGCAGGTGCAATCGGTTCATATACTTCCTGGAAACTAATTGTTGTGTAAGGTGTGACTTCAAATTGAATAAATGTTGCTGTTTCTGTTTTTATCGGAAAAGATAATATGTCTTTATAGACTTGTTTTATCCCTTCTGTGGAAACCGTTTGTAGTTTTATATCTGATATATGTGTAATCACACTACATTCCCCCTTGTTTCTTACTATCTATTCGTATTGTATTACAATTATAAATAGATAAAATCAAACGGAAGGATTGATTTTTTATATAAAAACTACAACTTTAGTATGAATATGTTAGCTCCAATTACTTTTTATTTCCTCTATAACCACTTCTGGTTTATCCCAGTGTAACAAATGTGTAGTATCAGAGATTAATTTTACTTTCGCGCCAGTTTTTAACTTGAAAATTTTCACTGTTTTATCTCTATATTCATCCCATATTTGTGGAACTGTAGCTCGAAGCAATATAATATTAGCCGGTAACTTCTCGTAAATATCTATCGTTTCATCTTTATGCATACCTCTTATTATATTACCAGCTATTGTACCTCTCGCATGCCAACATACTTCATTATCCATTTCAATCCCTAGGTCTTTTACAGCAACTTCTAATAATGGAGACCACCTAGTATATGCTTCTTTTTCACTTTTGAAAAATCCATCCCAATTATTAAAAATATATTCCTCAAAATCCTTTTCGTAATACGCGATTTCCTCTTCAAGCGTTTCTTCTTGAAGCCTTTTTGTTTGATATCCTCCATCAATAAGAATGCTTCCTAGTACTTTTTCTGGATTATTTAATAAATAAAATAGTGCTACAAAACTTCCCCACGAATGTGATAAAAAATAGAAATGTTCAATTCTCAGTTCATTTATTATTTCATTTAACCAGTTTGCTAAATTCAGCATCTCATAATCTTCCGTTCTTTCAAAGGGCGGTGTTTTACCATGCCCAGGTGCATCAATGGAGATAAATCTATACTCTTCCTTTAATTATTCTGCAATTTCTATAAAACTTAAACTCGTACTACCTAACCCATGTAAACAAAAGATAACAGGCTTTTCATTATTTCCCCACTCAGTAATATGTGCGTTTATTTTTTCGTTGTTAATATAGTAACGTTTCAAAATAATTATCCCCTATATTCCAATTTTCAGATTACCACTTTACCTATTTCTATGATTTTTAAGTTTTCCCTGCATTCTTTTCCACAAAAAAAGCTGATTTTCTTTTAAAGAAAATCAGCTTTTACGTTAAAATACACTATGATTTAACAGCAATAATCATAAACCTTTTTGAATTCGTACGAATACCTTTTTCGGAACTATTAGCGTCAATGAACTTTTGCAAAATATTAAAGTCCTCTTCTTTTTCTCCAAATCTAGGAATAATAGGCGTATGTTTTAATAAAAAAATAAGATCCTCAGGAGTACTGTAATAATCAGTAACATCATATTCACGTACTTGTACGAGTTCAAATCCTGCACTAATAAGTTCACCCATATAATTATCTTTTAACGTACCATCTCTTTCACCTAAACATTGCCCTCTACCAAATGCTTCTTTAAGATTTAATTTATCATGTTCGCTAACTTGTTGTGTTAAGAAAAAAGCACCTTTTTTCATTACTTTTGCCAATTCAGATGCTACAAACGGCGCATGACAACTTGAAGTAATATCAAAATGAGCATGCGGAAACGTTAAAAATTCCGAATCCATTTGAAGAAATTCAACATTTTGTACACCTGCTTTATTCAAATTGGAATGTGCTGTTTTGATCATTCCATTAGAATTATCTATTCCAATCAGTAATGCAGCTGAAGATGCTATTTTTAATATATTCTCTCCTCCACCTGTGCCAACATCAAGTAGAATATGTGATGGTTTACATCTTTCTTGCACTTCGCCATAAAAGTCCCAAGTGTCACCTACAGTTTCACACTTTAGCTTACTAAAGTCCCACCCATTTAATCGTCCCACTTTATCATAAAAACTTTTATACTCTAATTCATTCATTTTATTATTTCCCCTTTGTAAAAATGCATTAACTGTTTAGATGATTCTCGAAATAGACTCATAGTTGATATTATCGTGAAAGGGCCTACGTCTTCTTTTATATCTGCTACGCATTTTTTCAGCCCCGAACAACTAGTTACTTCGAACGATACAGCATTTCATCTATATCACCTCATCTGGAAGACTGCATATATAATAACCTATAACACTATTTAATTATATATTATAAAATACAAATTATTAAAACGATATGTTTCGACAAATCCCATTTAGTTTACATAATAATATTATAGTTTGTTTTTATCGATATATTCTAAATGTCCTCTTCCCCAACCACACATACTATCCAAAACAATACTGACTGTTTTTCCATGCTCAGTTAAGCTATATTCCACTTTAGGTGGTATTTCTTGATAAATTTCGCGTTTTATTAGTTGATCGTGCTCTAATTCACGAAGCTGCTTCGCTAATGTTCCTTGAGAAATGCCTGGTATTAATCGCTTTAATTCACCAAACCGTTTCGTTCCATCTGTTAATAATATAAATAAAATGAGTGGCTTCCATTTCCCACCGATTATTTGTAATGTCGCTATTACCCCTTTTAATTTCGGTTCCTCTAAATTCACTTTCCTCACCACTCCCCTCAAATCATAAATTATAATGAGTAATTTTTTATATTATGTATCCATATAACAAGCGATTAGTACGAAATTTGCGACTATGTACATATAAAGTGCGTACTTTTCACTTACAATCTTTTAGCAAATAATAAAAGCATAGCAGTTTTATTTTAAAGTTTTTATTAAAGGAGGGGCTAAAATATGTCTATTACTACATTAAAAGATACTCGTATCGTTATCATTGGTGGAAGCTCTGGTATTGGATTAGTAACAGCAAAGCAAGCAATCGAACAAGGCGCACATGTTATTATTGCAGGACGCTCGGAAGAAAAATTAAAAATTTCTCGAGAATTAATAAATAACAACCATCTTCAAACTTATGTATTGGATAATCAAAATAAAGAGCAATTACAAGATTTTTTCAAGACAGTTGGGAATTTTGATCATTTATTCACACCGGGAGCCTCTTACACACTTGGACCAATAACCGCTACAGAGGAAATTGCTGAAAGCAGCTTTATCGGAAAGTTTTGGCCACAATATTACGCCGTAAAATATGCGATTCCTTTTCTTTCAAACTCTGGATCTATCGTGTTAATGTCCGGTGCATTTAGTCAAAGACCACTTAAAGGTGCACCTGCTTATGGCGCTTGTAATGGTGCTATTGAAAGCTTAGGGAAAGCTTTAGCTGTTGAATTAGCTCCTATTAGAGTTAATGTTGTTTCTCCTGGAACGATACGAAGAGAGAATGAACAAAATGAGAAAAGACTAGCTGCTTATGAAGATTATAAATCTCTTTCTCTTGTACAGAGACCTGGGTATAATGATGAAATTGCACATACTGTCCTGTATTTAATGCAAAATGGTTTTACTACAGGTAATGTATTATTTCCTGATGGAGGATACACATATCATTAATTTATAACAATTCAATGCCTCCTTAGATTAACTAGTATTAAGGAGGCTATTATGGTTAATCAACGAGTCCTTTGTGCTAAATATTTTCAGATGGAAATAAAGTAAAAAAGGCATATACGATGCCTTTTTTACTTTATTGTTAATTTGTTTATCGGATAACAAACCTCTGTAACCCACTTATTAGGATCCGATTCCATCGCTGGGCTAACATGATAAATATTAAACATCGGGCCTGCTATTTCATATCCTTCCGCCTCAATCCATTTTGCGGCTGCTTCATTTACGTTTGTCATTTGTTCATAACTTCCGTTTACTGTTATAGATGCTACCTTGATTGGCTCTATCTTTTTAAAATGAACATCTTTTTTATTTTCATACTTCCCTAAAATATTTAGCTGTATTTCTACATCTACATCATTTTCTTTATATTCTTGATCATGGAAGACAGCAATACTATAACTCGGATTAGCTATACTAATATTTTTAACATTAATTTCTTGCATTAATATACTCCATAAATCACCTTCGCAATTATACGATGGAATAACCTTTCTAACACTTGCTATATTTCTTTCTGGCATTTCCTTTAATGAAACATGATAGTTCATTTCAATAACATCCTCTCTCATCATTTTCATTGAGTCTTCGAGGAGACGTAATTGTTTTTTGAGATCGTCCATTTCTTCCTTTATTTGAGCACTACGATTTTCAAATTGTGACTTTATTACTTCAATATTTTCACTCTCTACTAATTCTTTAATAGTGGCAATATTAAATCCCATATCTTTTAACACTTGAATTTGATTTACTTTCTTTAATTGGGCTGCTGAATAAAATCGATAACCACTCTGCTCATCGACTTTTACTGGTTGTAATAATTCCACTTTATTATAGTGTCTCAACATACGTATACTAATGGAAGATAGTTTTGAAAAATCTCCTATTTTAAACATCATTTCCTCCTATAAGTTACATCTACTTCGAAGCTCATTTTTATCTTAAACAATGACATTGTGTGAGAGTCAACTATTTTTAATGATTCAAATAACAATTAAATATATTATATTTACATAATTAAAATTGCGTATTTTCGTTTTTATAACAAATTAATTTAATCAATATACTAGTTGTTCAGTTTAATTATTTTTCTCAAGACATTCATAAACCGCCATCATATCTCTTTTATTCAACTCACGAATTCGATTAAATATTAGAATGTCTGCAACATCCTCAGTTCGTAAGCTTTCATCCACAACATCACTAACTTTTCCAGTTAACCATGTTTGTACATCTATGCCATCAACAATTTCTTTAAGCCCTTCATCATTAATACCACTTGCATTACAAGTTATACATGGAATTGTTAATTTAAACACGCCATCATGTAGATTATCCTCGGTTATAACTTTTTTTCCGTTACAGAATGGACATGGGTTGCTTTTTTTAATTTTATTAATTTGGGTAACTAATTTTTTATAACCAAATGCTTCATACACATATGTTAATTTTTTATATTTTCCATTTGTGAAATACTTATCTATGATAGTTTCTCTTGTTTCATTGATATTTTGGAAATCACAAATAGTCACCTTATTATTATTGCTGATTGATTCGATATTACCTTTAATTTGGCTCCAGAATGGTAAAACATTTTGTAACACCATTTCATAATTTGAAAAGCTTGCTTGTTCTAATTCAAACATTTTCAGTGCAACTTGTGTTTTCCTAGGCAGTAAAGAGACATCTTCTGTCATAATCATATTGTCACCTACGATAGATTTCAATTTGATGAGTACAGGTAAATCTCCTACAATTTTTATTATTTCATTAAGCGGCTGATTGATAATTTCACGAATATCTGTATCTCCAAATTTAAGCGGTTTTTGGTGATTTAATACAGTTGCCTCACAAATTGGACATGTCATCATTTCTTTAGAAGTCTTAATATCTTCTTTAATAGCTGCTTTTGAAATAACAATATATCCGCCAATAATTGTATTAAATCCTACCCATGTTCTACGTGTCTTTCCTTTCTTATCATAAAAGGACTTATCAAAATAGCCGTACCAAAATGTATGTTTTTCTTCCTCAGACATATCATTATAGCTTTTCGTCAAATCATGACCAAGCTCATTTTTAATTTCTTCAAATAGAAATTCTATTTTTTCATATTGATAAAATTTTAATACTTTCATGATTTCCGGATCGAATAGACCATCCCAAAATGGAACATTTTTATCTTGAATTGTAATTTCTTTATCAAAAACTTCAATTTGAAGACGTCCCGAACATGATGGGCAATGATTATCCTGAGAATAGAAATCGAAGCTCCTCGTATCTTTATTAGTCGGATGAGCAGCTACAATATGATTGATCAATCCACCAATTTCATATAAGAAACTATATTGACTATACAAATGTCTTTCGAGATCAATAGCAACTACAGGTGCAATTGTATCAGATTCGTATTCACCGTAAATTAAACGAGCCATTGATGATAAACTTTTTAATATGCCACCCTTATAGATGTTTTCTGCATTTTTAAAATAATCAATATGATTTTCTTCTAAGTAATTAATTCCATTTTGTTGATTCAGTGTTGAAGAAATATGTATTTGCTCAGCATTATTCACACTGCTTTTTTGACGATAATAATCATCATGACTTACTACATCAAGATGCTCTATAGATTCAAGCTGTCTTTTCCCAAAATCGACAATATAATCAGAACTTTCTAGCATATAACTGTTATGCTCAATCATTATGATAGAGACTGATTCATCTTGTAATATCCCTCTAACACTATCTATAAATTGATTTAAAATATTTTGCGATAAACCTTTTGAAGGCTCATCAAAAATAAACAATGTATGTGGATTTCTTATTTTTGCAAATAACTCAGAAACTAAATGAACACATTGAAACTCACCCGTTGATAATGTTTGTGTTTTTCGTTCTAATGTTAAATAGCCCAGTCCTAATTTGATTAGTAGGCTCAAGCGTTTATACGCAATATCTTCGTTTGGAATTTCATCAATAATATCCTCAATTGAGCGCTCAAAAATATCATCAATTCCTTCACTATACTTTGTCAGTTTCTTTTTAATATCTAAGAAAGTTGCTACAGTTGATCGACTTGTAATCGATTGGTTTCGATCTTGCCCTACCATAACTAGTTTATCTTTTGGATATCGTTTCAAGAAATCTGTAGCTAAACACTCATTGACAAGTGTAGATTTCCCGCATCCAGACTCTCCTGTAACAGTTACAAGTCTATTTTTAGGAATCTGAAACTCAGTCATTTGGATATTTCGGCAATATAATTCATGGAATGTATAATATTCTGTTGGTATTTTGTAATTTCGTTCCGATAGTATTGGCTTTGGCCTTGGTGATTCTTTTACGATTTTTCCACCATATTTTCCACTACCAGGTCCGAAGAACATTTGCTCATCCGTTGTATCCAGTACTGTATCTGAATGATCAATGAGCCAAATTTGATTTTTGTACCCTAATTTTTCGATTTCTTCTAATATTTGTAATAATGTTTCGTGATCAAGCCCCACGGAAATCTCATCAATAATAATTACAGCATTTTCACTAACTGCCATGAATTCAGCTAAGTAAAGTCGTGTTAATTCTCCACCTGACAACGTACCCATAATTCGATTTAATGTTAAATAACCAATGTTCATATTGATAATATTTTGCAGTATATGTTGTTTTGCTTCACTAATATTTAATTCTTCTGCTAGTGAAAGAATAGATTCAACACTTAAATCGTTAATATCCGAAATTGTATGTGATTCAGCAAATAACTCAATAGTACGTTGTTCAACTTCTTCACTATAACGTTTCCCCTTACATTTTTTACACTCAATATTTTTAGTAGTACCACGCCCTTTACAGCCAGCACACCAACCTAATTGATTATTAAATGAAAAGACTTCAGGAGAAAGATTAAATTCTTCCGCTAATTTTTCACGAATCTCTTTAAAAACACCTGTATGAGTACCAATCGTCGAACGCGGATTGGAAGAAATTGATGATTTCCCTAAAAAAAGTACTAAAGGCATTTCTTCCATTTTAATTGCACTAAAATTAGTTTCCATAATATTAGGAAATAAATATTGATATTCAGCCTTTGGCAATAAGGAAACTAGACGCTTCTTTGATTCTTCACCAATTGTTTGACAAAGAGTTGTTTTTCCAGATCCAGATAAACCAGCAATACCAAGTGATTTATTAAACGGAATAACAGCATCAAGTTTATTTATGTTATTAGCAATTAATTGATTTACTTTCATATTAACCTCTATTCTTATTTTTCCACAAAATCATTTTTACAATATAATAATTACATAATGAATATTACCTATTATACAATTATCCTCTCACTTCTTGAATCTTATCCTTGTATTTTTCGAACCATTGTTGCCATTCGTTTTTAGAAAATTCCTTCTCTTCCTCTTCTAAAACTGAAGAAAAAAGGTCAAGACAAATATGCCAACCAGCTATATCTTTTGGTGTATGATCAGTTAATTCATGAATGTATTCTTTAAGTAGTAAAAGAGAACCATTTTCCTCTTTATGTATTTCAAATCTGACACGATCTTTATCCCATGTGAATTCAAGTACTGAATTTAGTTGGCACTCTAAAATATCAATATTTAAAAATGAACCATCCATCATGTCAAACTTTATAATTCCACCTGTTTTAAGGTTTTCAATCTGTAAATTAGACATCCATTTTTTAAGCTTGCTGTTTTCAGTTAAAACAGACCAAACTTCCTCTATTGTATTGGGAAATTGGCGTTCAAATTTTATAATATAGCCATCAGTTTGTTTCTCTATTTGAGCTAACATATTTATTTCCTCCTACTCTTGTACAGAATGTATGTTCTTGTTTTATTTTACACGAATTTATGTATAAAAGAAATCTCTATGGCAATGAAATATTAATTTAATGTGTGAATGGTATCTTGAACATTGATTGATTTATTATACTCCATGTGTTTATTACAATAGGCGTACCTCAACATTTCCGCAAAAAAATTCAACATGAGAAAACGTTGATTTATTTACTTTATATGATATTTCCATTAAATATTTAAAAGCAATTTCCTTTAAGATAAATGGTGTTAATAAGAGCTAATATAGTATTCAAATCAAGTTATGTAATGTTCAAAATCACTTATTATGTATGTCTAATTCCTTGCTAAACGTAGGTTTACAAAACAAATAAAAAAAGCCGCATTTGCGACTCATGAACTGATAGAACTAACACCTATTTTAGGTGAATGACTTACCTTTTAATCGCGTCAACAATTAGCGATGGAAAACCAAGTTTATCGCCTCTATTTCTAGAATCATACCTTTTCGAACGGAAAATAACGCCGTCATTCGCATCCCATTCTGTGTAATAAAATTGACCATTTTCATCACAATATTCAAGTAAAACTACCTCAAATCCAGCAATTTCAAACATTTTCGTTAATGTTTTATAATTATGTACGATTTTATGGCTTGCAGCTGGGTGGTCTTTCGGGCCAGGGCCGCCTATTTGAACTATATTTTGGTAGGTTTCATCTCGGAAAAATGCATCAGGCACTCCGCACCGAATATGACCTGATGGCTTTAAAAATTTATAACAAATTTCAGCTGCTTTTACACCTTCTTCAAAAGTAAGATGTTCCCATACATGCTCTGCTAAAATAGCTGAAATGGAATTGTATTCAAATCTTTCTTCCCAAGTGGTATTGTCTAGTAAATTAAGTTCATCTTCTTGCGTTTGAACCCAACCTGGATTATTATTAAATACTCCAGCTCCGACTACTACTTTAATTTCGTCTTGCTTAATTGCCATCACTTTCACCTCATAAATCTTTTAATGTATTAATATATTCTATGTTTACTATACATTTTCCTTTTTCAACTAAAGTGCCAGTTAGCTCAATAAGATAGGTAACAAAACTTCTGTTGTTTTTACTTATCCTCCCACATACAGCAAAAACGTTTATAGTGCAAAATAAAAAGCGAAAAGAATAGTTCCTTCCGCTTTTTATAGCAATAAATACATTTCATATTGTGCTAAAGAATTCTTTTCAAATCCAGATTTCTTTAAAAACCCTTTCAGTAAATTGTTGTTTGGAAACCCAATTGATAAACTTGATAACTTTAATTCTTCACTTGCTACCTGTAATAATTTCGTCCCAACACCAATATTTCTATAATCTTTGTCTATGAAAATAAAACTAATTTTACCTTGTTCATTTACACATACAGAACCTTTTATATCACTATCAACATATGCACCGTAAAATGTATGATTTGTTTTTTCGATATAATCAATATCATTTTGCCAATTTATATGGAAGTTTAACCATTTCTGAATTTCAACTTTAAATGTTGGGAATTCTAATTGTTTTACTTCAATATTTTTATTACCTTTATTCATTATTTCAGTTAAATCATTTAAATTATAATAAGAAAGTTCATATACTTTTTCATAACCAAATTTATTATAAAAATTAATCGCTCGGTCATTACCTACAATTACTTCAAGAAAAAGTTGCTTGCATCCATTTTGAATTGCTTCTTCTTTATGCAGTTCAAATAACTTTTGACTTACACCAATGCCGCGATAATCCGGATGAACAGCTAAAGTTCCGCAGCGCATTGTTTTTATACTTTCATAAACCTTTATACCACCAAGTATTACACCAACAGATTTGTCATCATCTAAAGCAAGAAAGGAGTGTTCTAGCGAATTCCCTTCTGGCCCAAAAAATCTTTTTATAAAATCTTCTTTTGAAACTTCCATTTTAATGATGTAATCTGAAAATCCATCCTTAAAAGCTTTATACACTAAATCTATACTTACTTCACTACATCTTTTGTATTGAATCATATAAGTATAATCCCCCGCTTTGACTTGTTATAAACTGCATTCAAATACATGAAATGAATTCCCTTCACCATATCCATCTTTTATTTCATGAACAACAATTTGACTAAACCCATTAGTAATAGGTATATTTTCAAATTCTTTTAAATCATATAGTCTTATAGGAAAATCCATAATCTCAGTTTCTTTTATTTTCTCATCATGAATGATTTCATATTTCAGTATAATATTTAGAAGTTCTTGCGCCTTATCATATGAAACTTTTCTATACTCCACAATTAATTCATTGTTAATTTCTTTTCTATTTGTCTCTATCCAATCTGAAATTTGTTCTATTTCACTTCCACCTTGTACAACTGTAAGAAGTAATTTTCCATTTTCCTTTAAGTTGTTTTTCATATTTTGAAGACTATTGTCTACTAAATTATTTGGTAAAAGTGAAAATGAACCGATAGGAATCATAATAAGATCGTATTTTTTATCACTATGATATTCTTCTATTCTTCCTTGTGATACAACCGGTTTTAAGTTTAATTTTTCTGCTTTATCTTTACAAACTTTAAGCATATCTTTCGAAATATCGAACCCTTCTATATTCACACCATTTTGCATAAAGGGAATTAACATTCTACCATTTCCGCACATTGGTTCTAACACATGTATATTTTTATCTTTTGCAAAAGAAAGATAAAAATCCAATTCTTTTCCACTCGCAATTGATTTATCACTTTCATATATCTTTGTACAAAGTTCTCCATAATACGTATGCAATTATAATTCACCTCTTAATTTGAAATGAGTGGGATATTCCCCCTCTTGTTATCTATTGTTAACTACAGTAATCTCATAAACACGTAAAAAAGTAATTAAATGCTCACATGCTCGTTCACATGCTAACATTTTAAAAACCTTTTGTTCTTCTTTCGTTTTGTCATTCGCTTGATCTGAGGCAGCTTTTAAACATAGAAATGGTTTTTTATTTACATGACATACATAAGCAAATGCTGCCACTTCTTGATCAACGGCTAAAGCACCGTATACAGTATGCAGTAAATATCTCATTTCTGAACTTCGAATACGTTGATCTCCAGATAGAAATGTACCAAAATGGACCGGGTCATACGAACGCAATTTCTTCATCCGTTTTACAAGTGATTTAGTTGTTTCAATGGGTGCTGTTCTACCATCATATAGATTGAAACTATCTTCGCCTGAACCAGCCGCAGTAACATCATGCTGCAAAGTATTAAGAGCTACAACGATGTGTCCATTTTTCACCTTATCTGATAAACTCCCGCAAATCCCTGTCATAAATAACTGATCTGGCTGGAATTCACTTATTAATAGTTGTACACAACTAGCACAACTTACTTTACCGACACCAGTTACAACTGAAATAACTTCTAATTCATTAATAGAATGAAAATGAAATTCCCAAGCTGCTATTTTTTCTACACGCTCACTTGGATAATGTTGATGCAAATACGTAAGCTCTGGTTCCCATGCAGATACAATTGCGATCCTTTTCATTACACACTTCACTTCCTCCTATTTTCATGTAAATAAGTCATCTATACTCTCTCGTTCATATTCTTGTATCCACTCTTTATACTTCTCATATAAATCCCGTATCTTTTCTTTATTCTTCGCAATTACTTCACATCCTCTATCATCGTAAATAAACATGATAATATCCTTTGTTACATTTATAAAAAATACATCTGGATATGAAATTTCTTTTTTTCGTCCTAAGCGTGGACGTAGGTCAGGGAAATCCTCATGATTAACAGCTTCAATAAGCGGTTCATATTTAATATCTTCTGCAAAACATTGTAAAGAAAATTGATATGTACAATATAAGTCAGCTTCTTCATCTTCAAATAGAAAAGGGAATGTTTCTTGTCTTATATGAAACTTTAAATCCCTCTTTTTAATAAACCTATTGTATACATTTATTTTCTGCGCATTTTTTATATTTTCCTGTTTAAATCGATAAACATTTGTGACTAAAAAGACGGTATCTTCTTTTGAAAATATATCTTTAAATAGACTTTTATTATACCTATATAGTTGTGTGAAATATTCCATATTATACGTGTTACCATCTTCTTTGAATTGATATTTATCTTTCCCAAAATCAAAATGAAGATGATTTTCCCACTGAGAGTATATGTACGGTACTAGCGTAACTCCTGGAAATGTTTGATTCATATATTCTTTAAATTGCATTTTTATACCCTTTCTACTCTACAATTTCTTTTAAATACCAATATGCTTCTTCTAACCACGGGTGTATGACTTTTAATGTATCTTTTCTTTCCCACAAATATGAAATATATACAAAAGCAGCATGTTCTAAAGAATTTCCTAAAGCTTTTTTTACATTTATTAAATATGGAGGTGTCCCTATTTGATCCCATTCTAATTTATCAGCAATAAATAATACTAAATCCATCTTCGTTGCATATTTATGCAAAGTAGTGTGGCAACTGATTGCATTTAAAACTTCTTCATCCTCTATTTTGAATATCTCTTTTGCAATTACACTCGATAATTTTTGATGAATAATCATTGGAAACTCTCGTTCTTCTTGTAATATTTCTATGCCAAATTCTTCAGCAACTGCAATCCGCTCCTCATTCGGAAAGATTGCACTAATATCATGTAAACACCCTGCAATCGCTGCTTTTTCTTCATCTTCATAAAATATTTCCGCAATTTTTCTCGCCTCATTTGCCACGCGAATTGAATGTTTATATGTAAATTCTTTATTGTATTTTAATAGAAAAGCTTTAATATCATTTTCTATTTTTCCAGTTGGAGTAAATGAATATATATCATTATATAACATAGCAAGCCCCCCTTATAACTAACTTTCAATATAATGTGAAATTTAAATCTCCTTCTTATTTTGTATTCGTTATAATTGTATTAATTCCTTTTTAATACGATACATGAAATTTTATGTAGAAACATTACTACAAAATACATAAATGTTTGATATTATAGTAATGTTGATTAATTGTAAGGAAAGGAACTAACTATAAAATGAATAAAAACATATTAATTATTGATGATGATAAAGATATTGTAGAATTACTGGCTGTTTATTTACGAAATGAAGGCTATAACATTTATAAAGCTTATGATGGTGATGAAGCATTACAAATGATATGTACATATGAAGTTGACCTTATGCTTTTAGATATTATGATGCCAAAACGAAACGGATTGGAAGTTTGTCAAGAAGTGCGTGAAAATAATACTGTACCTATCCTTATGCTTAGTGCAAAGGCTGAAGATATGGATAAAATTTTAGGACTTATGACCGGTGCAGATGATTATATGATTAAACCGTTTAATCCACTAGAATTAGTGGCTAGAGTGAAAGCTTTATTACGAAGATCCTCTTTCCAAAATGCTACTTCCCAAAAGAATGAAGATGGTATTATTCGTATTCGTTCTGTTGAAATACATAAACATAATCATACTGTTAAAGTAAATGGAGAATATATTAAACTCACCTCTATCGAATTTGATATTTTATATTTACTAGCGAGTAATACTGGAAGAGTATTTAGCTCTGAAGAGATATTCGAACGAGTTTGGAATGAAGACGGTTATGGTTCTAATAAAACGGTAATGGTCCATATTAGTAATTTACGCGATAAACTTGAAACCGTAATGAATGGTGAAAAACTAATTCATACGGTTTGGGGAGTAGGATATAAAATTGAGAAATGAAGCATTTGATATATTAAAAGATATACCAAAGTGGAAGCTTATTTTTTGGCTTTTATTAGCTATCACTCTTACACCAATTACCGAATTAATTATATTTCGCCTCGTAACGAGTGTAATTGAGAGTTCACTTACTCTAAGCGAACTAGGAAAAGAATTCATTAGAATTTTTGGCCATGAAAAATATATTGGATTAAAAGAGTCTTTATGGATGATGATTGTATCTTATTTGTTTTTATTTTCTATTTTCTCATCCTATTTATACATTTTTTATCGTCATGAAAGAAAGGTTTACTATGAAACTTGTATAAAAAAAATGATTGAAGAGATTCGGTATATTGCAAGTGGAAACTTTAATCATAAAGTTTCCATCGTACACCATAATTATTTAGAAGAACTGGCAACTGGGGTCAATCAAATTATTGAGCAATTAAAAGTATCAATTGATGAAGAAAGACAGGCAGAACAAGCAAAAAGCGAACTTATTACAAATGTATCACATGACTTACGAACCCCTCTTACATCTATAGTTGGATACGTAAATTTAATCCATCATGATAATTATAGAGATGAAGTAGAATTACGATACTATATTCAAGTCATTTACGATAAAGTAACTCGTCTTAATGCATTAATGAATGACTTGTTTGAATATACACGCGTTCAAAATAAAGAGTTAAGTTTATATTCTGCTCCCATTGATATTGTAGAATTGCTTGGACAATTAACTGTCCAATTTCGGATACAGCTTCAAGAAGCTAATATTGAATGTCGCCCTTCTTTCCCATCTCAAAAGCTAATGGTACTAGCTGATGGGGATAAATTAGTACGTGTGTTTGAAAATCTAATCATAAACGCTATTACTTATGGAAATGATGGAGATCATATTGATATTACCGCTTACGAAAGCAATAACATGATTACAATTGATATAACAAATTACGGACAACCTATCCCTAGTACTGATTTACCTCATATTTTTGAACGTTTTTATCGTGTTGAAAAATCACGTTCAACAAACACTGGTGGATCTGGGCTCGGATTAGCAATTGCAAAAAGTATTGTTGAATTGCATAAAGGAACAATTGAAGTATATAGCGATGATAAAAAAACAACTTTCACTGTAAAATTACTCCCTTATAAAGCTTAATACCACATATTTATAGGTTCAATTTTTTATCATATAAGAAATTGAACCTTTTATATTCCATCAATATCCAAAATTTAATAATCTTTTATAATTCTTTAGAAATTCTTTACCTTTTCTTTCTTCCTAATTAAGCATTCCTTTTTACAATAATATTATTGATGTAATAGTAGGAGGATCGCTAATGCAATTCTTGAAAAAAATAACAGTTTTATTATTATCTTTTCTTATTACTGCACTTATCGTTTTATATTTTTATCTTTATGTAAATGGTCCAATTATTCAAGCTAAATCAGCTATTTTAATAGATACTAATTCTGGTGAGATTGTTTATAAAAAAAATGAAGAAACTCCTATACAATCAGCTACTTTATCTAAATTAATGACAGAGTATATCGCACTGGAACAACTGAATGAAGGAAAAATACAGTTAGATGAATTAGTAAAAATAAGTAACGAAGTTTTCCGAGCAGAAACGAGTCCTATACAAGTAACTTCGAAAGATAAAACGACGGTTCGTGATTTACTTCATGCATTGTTTTTGACAGGGAATAATCGTTCCGCACTTGCCCTTGCAGAACACATTGCTGGAAACGAAGATAACTTTACACTTTTAATGAATGACAAAGCAAAACAACTAAAGTTATCACAACCATCCCCGTTTCTAAATGCTACTGGAATTAATAACGATATGAATAAACAATCAACTACAACATCGATAGACGTCGCTAAACTAGCAACACAATTAGTAAAAGACTTTCCAGATGTATTGAATGTTACGAAACTAACCTCTTACCAATTTACCTTCAAAAATTCAAAAGTTTTCAATACAAATAAAATGATATATTCCCTTAATAAAAACATTAAACTCCAAGGTATTGACGGCTTACAAACTAGTTTTTCAACTAATGGTAATTATAGTTTTGTCAGTACAGCCACACGAGGAGATACTAGACTTATTTCAGTAATATTAGACGCCGGTGATGAAAACAGTACTTTTATTGAAACAAAAAAGTTACTTCAGTACGGTTTTGATCCTTCCTCGTACTCTGCACTCCAAGCTTTTAAAGATGCTGTTACATCTTGGACAATATTGTTTCAGTTTAAAAATTTAATCATACAAACGATTATGATCTTTTTCATCATTACAATCCTAATGTTTTTATATATACGTCAAAAAAAAGCCGAGGATTTTAACTAAAAATTCTCTTTAATATAAAAACCGACTTGCAATACAAATGCAAGTCGGCCTCTAAATCTACAATCCTCTTCCAATTAAATTCGCTGAAACGGGCTGAAGATTTAATTCTCTTGCCCATATTGATAGCTGACCTATATGATGAATTTCATGTACAATTACATGCCTTAAAACTTCACCGTATTTATATGATTTATCTGTCCATGAAGCTTTCAATATTTTTGATTCGAAGTCGCCAGACCATAACTGCAAAAAGTTATCTAATTCTCGTCTATATAAATCAGATAATGACTTGTACATATCGTTTTATACATTTAACCATTCACAATCACTTCTCTTCGATTAAGTTCCTCTATTATTTGATCAATTATTTCACTTATAGATAAAGATCCATCCAATACAATATCCGAATTCGGCTTAACAGTATGAATTGCCTCTAAATAAGCTTTTCTCGCATGTGTCATGTAATGTTTCAAATTATTATGTATTTCACTCATTGTATCTTCTTTAAAATCTCTCAAAATTCTTCTAGCCATCGCAATATCTAAAGGTGTATCGATAAATATAGTTACATCAATGAATTGTCCCACTTCTCTATTTAAGTATGCAAAAGGATAATCTACAATAATATAATCTAAACTACTATCTTGTATAGAACGCTGAATATCATTCATTAGCGGTGTAAGTACCCATTCATCGTAATTAGCTCCATCATCAATCCATTTGCAAATATCAACCGGACAGTTATCAAATTTATATCTATCAAAATATAGAGCCTTTGAGTTTTTCAACTCATGAGCTAAACTTTCTGTAATGGTAGTTTTACCGCCCCCTGAAACAGCTGCAATTGAAATTATTTTTGTTTTTTTATTCACGATTCCCACCAAACCCCTTTTGTTAACATAATATAATTATAAAACACTATTATTTATTTTTCCATTCATATTCTAACATACTCATTTCCCATAAATTCCAATACGTTTCTCCTACTCTTTTTGACTCTCTTAATAAACCTTCTTTTACAAAACCTATTTTTTCGTAACAAGAAATAGCTGACTTATTAAAGTCATAAACACCAAGAGTTACTCTATGTAGTTTTAATTCATCAAAAGCAATACGAAGTACGGCTTTCATCATATGTTTCCCTATAGAACGCCCTCTCATTTTCGTATTACCAACTAGCACTTTTCCAATTCTAGCAGACTTATTTATATTATCTATTTGTCCAAGAGAAATATGACCAATAACTGCTTTAGTCTCTTCATCCATTATTTTGAATGCCAGTGTGTTTGCACATTCTGTATATTTCTCTAATTGCTGTTCATTTAAAGGATATGTGAATGCATTTCCCGACCATTGTATTAAAAATTCTTCGGAATTAATCCAATTTATTAATTGTTTGAAATCAGTTCTTGTAAATTGTTTCAGCTTGATCACTCTCATTCTCCTTTCACACAACCTTTTATACACCTTCAAATTTATTTCTATATGAAAAATATATTCCCTTTTAAACAAAATAAAAAGCCATTCATAAGAATGGCTTAGCATCAATAAAGCATAATTAATCTTTATTTGCTACGTCAACACCGTTAAAATCAAACTCATCAGTAACAGTTGTAGCAGGTGGTAAAATTGCTTCAATTTTACAAAGAGATATAATTGCTGCAACTGAACCAGGAATAGCAGCTAGCTTAACAACATCGCAAGTTACCGAAGAAACAGTACCTATATAAGTACGTTCTTCAGTGTTAATTCGCACTGTTTTATTAATTAATTTTTTAAGCTCATCTCTAATTCCTTGTACACAAGAGCTGTCACATTTTTCATTCTTTTCCTTTTTACACTCTTCAAAAATGTCCCAACAATCATCATGCTTACACGTACATTTCTTTCTACAATTATTAAATCGAGAACCCAAAACCTCACCCCCTAATCCTTTCTACTAGTAAAGTATGTCCAATAGCTTAAAAGTGTACGAGACAAAAGCATAGAAACAAAAAAACAAACACTTGTACTAAACCTTCTTATTTATACTTTTAATAAGCCGGCTCCTTGAATAGGGACCACCTTTTCCTATTACTTCACATATACATAGGCTTTGTTCGCAGTGATATGGTGTATTTTTCCTTTACCATTGTGAAATATACATTCAAAAAAGCGTACTCCAAAATAAGATATTATTTAAAATCTTAACGTTTCCTTCAACAAGTGTTTGTTGATTAATATCATAACCAGTAGTTCTCTCAACTATCTCCTGAAAATTAGCATAGTTTGTATGAATTCTATATCTAGTAGAAAGCACTCTATCATATAAAGGTAAAATAATAGGTTAATAAACAAGCCATTCTTTTACTAAAACATAGAATAGTATGAATCCTATTGAAGGGAGGTATAAAAGAATGTCCTGGAAAAATGATTGCTGGCGTTCTAAGAAAAAGCATTGTTGTGATGACTGGTGGAAATCTAAAGAAAAGAATCATTGTGATGATGATTGGAGTTCTAAGGAAAAGCATTGTAATGATGATTGGTGGAAATCTAAAGAAAAGAATCATTGTGATGATGATTGGAGTTCTAAACGAAATAAGTGTCGTTGTAAATGTTTCTTTATTTGTTGTCATTGTAAAAGAAAAAATTGGTAATATTTTCAATATCGACTTAAAAGAGAGAACATGTCTTTTGTGACCGATAAATACTAGAATGTAATATACAAAAAGCTGACTAAGTATAGTCAGCTTTTTGTCAATGAACACGTAGAGATTTATTTTAATATAGTTCTTATTAGAAAAGGATTATTTTATATAGATTACTATAAGCATCCATAAAGCCAAGGCGCCAATGATAGCGAGCGCTATACGTGTAGATAGTACCCTTAATTCAAAGTCTGTTTTCTTGGAGGGTTCAGGATATGCAATTATGTAGATTCCCTTTAATAATGCAAGCCATGCAATAACCGTTAGGAACCCCTGCCAATTGAATACCCATACATTATGTAGGATTACACTACCTAACCCTAGGAAAATCGATAGAAAACCATACATAATACCAAATCCTCTGTCTTCAACCACTAATTTTTTCAATTCACGTAGTACCGATGGACGTACGAAAAGTATTCCCGATACGATAACCGTTATCCATCCCCAAAACAATCCTAAAAAAGTACTAGTTTCCATTATTAGTTCACTCCCCTCAATTATTTATATTTCAGATATTCCCCCCTTTAGAACAATTCCAACATCTTTATATATAGGCTAAATTCTGCTCTTTTTTAATACAAACATGGCATATTCTATGCCCATCCTTAATCACCTCATTTCTCTACAAAATGAAATTTTTATATCATTCATCATCATCATCATCTATCCGAATCAACCGAAGTCGCTTTGTACTATTACCGCACACTTTTTCATAGCTTGGAGCTAACATGCACCAACGCCAATATAATGATTTATTCGCCTTTTCACTAACCTCTAAAATTATCCTCTCTGTAATAAAATGATCACCTTGATACAATGTATACTCGCTTGTCCCATGGAATCATCATTATTCCCCTCCCTATTAAAATAGCGTTTTTGTTTCAAATAATGCTCTCATTAATTTGGACGCATTTACCAGTATATTTACCAAAAAATTCATGATATCTTTAACTAGTCGAGTACGTCATTACTTGACGATTACCCTTAGGAGCCCCGCAGACAATCGGGGTTCCTTTTATTAAATAAGGATTTTGTTTAAACTTTACAAAACTCACCTATATTAAACTATCTTCTAAAATTCCCATTGAACATTTATAATACTTTTAAACGGTTTAAATTCTACAATCAGTAATGGAGGCATTTTAATGGGAAACATCCCAAAAATATCATCACAACAATCAAATCCTAAGATACCCTCACAGCAAGTGAACGCTAACACCAAACAAGGTAATAATAAAAAAACAAGACGCCGTATTATAACTACTTTAGCTTTTATATTACCTATAATTTTTGTCCTTCAATATTCTCTTAATAACCAGCAAGAAATGATTAAAGAGAAACAAATCACGGTTAATACGGAGCAACAAAAATTATCTTCTTTAAAGAAGGATGGTCATTCCCTTAAAAATGATGTTAAGGCTTTAGCAGGTAGTGAAGAAGAAATTTTAAAATTCGCAAGGAAACTGTATGGATTTTCCAAACCGAATGAAACTATATTTCAAATAACTGAATAAAATTACACTGCATTACCCAAAAAGGCGATTTGACGATAATCGCCTTTTTATATTTAATTTCTAAAATAAACATACTAATTTCTTTTTCTATCAAATAACTATTTTGTTTAATTTATTAAAATACAACCGCTTGTCCATTTCACATTGCTCTATCATTACATTTACTATTAGTAATACGATTTTTAGAGGTGATAAATAATGGACGAGTTTTTATATTTTGCTGCACTTAATCCGGGTTCTATTGGACCTACACTTCCACCTGTTCAACCCTTTCAATTCCCTACTGGTCCCACCGGTTCTACAGGAGCTACTGGCTCAACCGGATCAACTGGTTCTACCGGACCAACTGGACCAACTGGACCAACCGGATCAACCGGATCAACTGGTTCTACCGGACCAACCGGATCAACCGGACCAACCGGATCTACCGGATCTACCGGACCAACTGGACCAACTGGACCAACTGGATTTAATCTTCCTGCTGGGCCTGCCTCTATTACCTTGACTTCTAACGAAACCACAGCATGTGTATCCACTCAAGGAAATAATACTTTATTTTTTTCGGGTCAAGTATTAGTAAACGGTAGTCCTACTCCAGGAGTAGTGGTCAGTTTTTCATTCAGTAACCCTTCTCTTGCTTTCATGGTTCCTCTTGCGGTCATTACCAATGCTTCAGGTAACTTTACCGCTGTATTTCTAGCCGCTAATGGGCCTGGAACAGTAACCGTTACTGCTTCACTTCTTGATTCTCCTGGAACAATGGCTAGCGTCACTATTACCATTGTGAATTGTCCATAATGGTTTTATTTTTAAGGACTAAGCAATATCTAATAAGATGAGCACTGATTTACAGTGCTCTTTTTTATCATTGGGATGTTCCTTTCAAATAAAATTTCGTAACACCCTACTAAAATAACGCTTTTATTAAGAACTAATGATCTTTATATTTCTTAAGCTTGTCATCACAAGTAATTTTTATAATTAGTTAAATTCTCAATATAGTTTATGTATATAATTCCATTCAAAGATACATAATACCCACATAACTATTTAAAAGCACTTCGTTTTTATATCTAAGTTCAAAAAGGAGCTACATAACATGGATAAAAAAGATTTATTAAGTCAGCAACTTGATCATGTGTCATCAGATGCGCTGAATACTCCTAGTAAGGCCCAAGAGCAAATGCAAGAAACATCTCAGGAGGCACATGATTCAAACAAAAAGGACAGTACTCAAGCTTTACATGGCGAAGATTTACCAATTTCAGATGTATATAGAACAACGAACAAACAGTAAATTTAAAAGGGAAAAATCTTAAGAACGAGTGAACTTAATTCTTTTCCCTTTTCCTATTTAAATAACACTTTTATATGAAACCCGTACACATTTTTGACACATCCACTATCACAATCTCCTGAAAATTCGTGATAATATTAATTTGTCGGATACGCCAAATTTCGACATTGAACGACAATGATATCTCCCTTATTGAATCCCTGTCCCCCAGGGATTTCTCCTTTTATTCATTACTTTTTTCTTCACTAAATTTTCATTCTTAACAAAATTCAATCACTCCATTGAATAGACAGCCATAGTATCCTATTTTGATAAAAACTAAAAACAAACAGATATACTTAACACTAATAGTAGATTTTTTAACTTCAAATTTACTTTTTCTCTCTTATCTTTTTGTAAACATTAAAAATGAGCTCTATGTAAATAGAGCTCATTCGTAATTTTATAGTTTGCTAGACTGTAACCCCTGAATAAACGGAACTACTTCAGGATTTACAAGTGACGATAAATCTCCTAACTCTTTTCCTAAGTAAGCTGCTTTAATAACACGTCGCATTACTTTAGAATTTCGTGTTTTTGGTAAATCTTCTACAACGTGGATGTCTTTTGGACATAAAGCTTTACCAATATGAGAGTTTACTAAACTCATTAATTCTTTCTTTAATTCTCCTGAGAATGTTACACCATCTCGTAATACAACAAAACAATGACAAACTTCTCCTTTTACATCATCCGGTACACCAACTGCCGCTGCTTCTATTACCTCATTATGTTTCACAAGAATAGATTCATATTCAGCAGGCCCAATACGTTTCCCTGCAATATTTAGCGTATCGTCTGAACGTCCTGTGATGATGTATTGCTCACCGTCATAAATAACCCAGTCCCCATGGACCCATTTATTTTCAAAGCGTGACCAATATGTGTTTACATAACGTTCATCATCTTCCCAGAAACTTTTCGTCATACCTACCCAAGGTTTTTCTAAACATAATTCTCCGACTTCATCTCGAATTGGTTTACCTTGATCATCAAGTACAACCGCTGCCATTCCTGGTAAAGATGCGTTAAAACTAATCGGTGCGATCGGCTTAATTAGGACATTCCCGAAAATCCCACCTGAAATTTCAGTTCCACCTGAATAGTTACAAATTGGTACTTTACCTTTACCAACTGTATTAAATAACCACATCCATGGGTCTGGATTCCAAGGTTCTCCTGTTGATGCGAATACTTCTAAACTCTTTAACGAGTGTTTATTTACATATTCATCACCTTTTGCCATTAATGCACGGATTAACGTTGGTGAAATACCGAGATGAGTAATTTCATATTTATCGACTGTCTCCCATAAGCGGTCTGCTTCTGGAAAGTCTGGGACACCTTCATACATAACCATTGTTGCGCCATTAATTAAAGAGCCGAATAGTAAAAATGGTCCCATCATCCAGCCCATATCAGTTACCCATAATACTCGGTCGCCTTGTTTTATATTCATTCCAAATCCTGCATCAAATGCAGATTTTAGCGGGAAACCAGCATGTGTGTGTACTGTCCCCTTCGGCTTACCAGTCGTTCCAGATGTATATATAAGCATTAATGGATCATCACTGTTCATTTCTTCAGCATGTATAAATGGTTTTTCTTTTTCTAACGTACTCCATGAAAAATCATAATTATGCGGTGTAAAATCATTTCCTGCATGACGAACAATTACCACCTTTTCAACAGTTGGACAATGTTCACAAGCTTTATCTACTTCATCTTTTAATGAAACAATTTTCCCACGGCGTGAAAAGCCATCTGCGGTAATAACCATTTTTGAACCAGCTGCTTGTACACGTGTCATTACTGCATCAGCAGCAAAACCTGAGAATATTGGTGAAATAATCGCTCCAATTTTCATTACCGCTAACATAGCAACAACTGTTTCAGGAATCATTGGCATGTAAATTGTTACACGATCACCTTTTTCAATACCAGCATGTTTCAAACCGTTGGCAACACGGCTTACCCAGCTGTCAAGCTCTTCATATGTAAATGATTTCGAAGTTCCGTTTTCCCCTTCATACATAAGTGCTGCTTGTGTTTTCGTTTTATCGTCTGCAAGCCAGCGAGATAAAGCAGATTCTACAACGTTACAAGTTCCCTCAGTATACCACTGTGCAAACGGTGTACCATTTTCTAAATCTAACACTTCTGTATATGGTTTCATCCACTGATAGCCAACTGCTCTCTCAGCTTCTCCCCAAAACCAAGCTGTTTCTTCAATTGACTTATTATAAAAAGCTTCGTAATCTTCATAGCCTAATGATTTCATCCAACCAAATAAACGCGTTTTTTCTTTATATTCTTCTGTTGGAAACCAAACTGCTTGTTTCATGTTTTCCCCTCCTTGATTTTTGAGCAAGAAAGCCCTAAATAGGGCTTTTAAACTGGATATACAGGATGTTTACGATCCGTGAATACTTGATATTTACTCATATACATTTCGAATCGTCCTTTTAACTCTTCACGTAAATTGTTTGGATGAACAATACCATCAATCACCATCTCAGATGCTAAACGGTAAATATCAATATCTTTCTTATACTCTTCTCGTTTTTCAGCAATAAAGCTTGCACGCTCTTCTTCTGGTAAAGCTGCAATCTTATTTGCATATACAGCATTGACCGCTGCTTCTGGACCCATTACTGCAATAGAAGCTGTTGGTAATGCTAAGCAGCAATCTGGTTCAAACGCTGGACCTGCCATTGCATATAAGCCAGCTCCATATGCTTTTCGAACGACGATAGAAATTTTCGGTACAGTTGCTTCACTCATTGCAGAGATCATTTTTGCACCGTGACGAATAATTCCGGCACGTTCTACTTTTGTACCAATCATAAATCCAGGTACATCTGCAAGGAATAATAATGGGATATGGTATGCATCGCATAAATTTATAAACTTCGCTGCTTTATCAGCTGAATCGTGGAATAAAACGCCGCCCTTCATACGCGGCTGATTTGCAATAATGCCAATTGGCTTACCATCAATACGCGCTAAACCTGTAATTAGTTCTTGAGCAAATAATTTTTTCACTTCAAAAAAAGAACCTTCATCAATAATTCTGTTAATGAGATCTTTCATATTGAAAGGAGCATTTTGATTTTCTGGAATGATTTCTTCTAACGTTTTATCGAACTGTTTCGGTTCTTGAGGTGTAATCAAAGGAGTCTTTTCTAAATAGTTACTTGGAAAATAAGAAATATATTGTCTCGCTTGCGTAATTGCATCTTCTTCTGTTTTACATAAAACATCTCCGCATCCTGATACTGAGCAATGCATACGTGCTCCGCCCATTTCTTCCAAAGTTACCTTCTCACCGATAACCATTTCAGCCATACGCGGAGACCCTAAATACATAGAAGCATTTCCTTCAACCATCATAACAACGTCACAAAATGCTGGAATATACGCACCACCAGCTGCTGAAGGTCCAAATAATAAACAAATTTGTGGCACTTTTCCAGATAATTTCACTTGGTTATAAAAAATTCTTCCCGCACCGCGGCGTCCAGGGAACATTTCAACTTGATCTGTAATACGTGCCCCAGCGGAGTCAACTAAATAAAATAACGGCACACGTAATTTCTCAGCCGTTTCTTGAATACGTAAAATCTTTTCAACTGTACGTGCTCCCCATGATCCAGCCTTAACAGTTGAATCATTTGCCATTACGCAAGCAGTACGACCATGTATTTTACCAGTTGCAGTTACAACGCCGTCAGCTGGTAACCCGGTTTGTTCACAATTTGCAAATAATGCATCTTCCACATATTCACCATTATCGAATAAAAGAGCTAAACGATCTCGAACAAAAAGTTTTCCTTTTGCTTTGTTTTGTTCATGATATTTCGTTGCCCCGCCTTGCTTAATTGTTTCAACTCGTTCTTCAAATGAATTAGATTGTTGTTTTTGATCTAACATATTTACTCCCCCTTATACATTGGTTTGCGTTTTTCCTTGAATGCCTGTAATCCTTCTAATCTATCTTTCGTATGGATTACGCCCTCATACGCCTGTTTTTCCATTTGTAATCCGGTATGTAAATCTACTTGAATACCATTTGAAATTGCTTCTTTTGCTAATCGAACAGCAATTGGACCATTTTTAGCAATTCGATCTGCAATTTCAATTGCTTTCTCTTCTAGTAAATCAGCTGGTACTACGAATTCTACTAAACCATATTCTTTCGCTTCTTGCGCCGAAATACGTCTTCCTGTATAAATTAATTCTTTCGCTCTACCGACTCCAATTAATCTCGGTAAACGCTGAGTACCACCTGCTCCAGGTATAATTGCAAGAGAAGTTTCAGTAAGACCTAGACTTGCAGTGTCAGAAGCAATTCTAAAATCACAAGCTAAGCTTAATTCAGTACCTCCACCAAGTGCGATTCCATTAATAGCAGCAATAACTGGTTGTGGTAATTGTTCCACCATCTCCATAGTAGAACGAATCATACCCACAGCATGGCGAACTTGTTCTTCACTCATGTTGGCACGCTCTTTTAGATCAGCACCAGCGCAAAATGCTTTTTCGCCATCCCCTGTTAAAATAACAACGCGCGTATTTGATTCTTCATTTATTTGAGTTAATATAGTTTGTAATTCTTCTAATAATGCCAAAGATAATGAGTTTGCTTGTCTTTCACGATTTAACGAAATCTTTACAACGTGCGGTGTAACATAGTCAACTGAAATGTTTTGTAATTGTAGCATCTTCTCACCTACTTATCGTTTTATGTTGAAGCGCTCTATACACATGACTCGGTAATTGGATATTTAACTTACTTTGAATAAACTGACTAGCTCTCAATAACTTTTCTTCATCAATATTAGTTTGGACTCCCAGCTTATGGAGCATATGGACTAAGTCATCAGTAGCAACATTACCCGATGCTCCTGGTGCATAAGGACATCCTCCGAGTCCACCACAAGAACTATCAAACGTTGTAATACCATATTCTAAAGACTTAACTACATTCGCCAGAGCCATTCCATACGTATTATGAAAATGCATTGCAAACTGCGAAGCATCATACTTCTTTAATAGATGTTCTAATACTTGTTCTACTTGTAATGGATTCGCTACACCAATCGTGTCACCGAGAGAAACTTCATAAATGCCGTATGAAAATAGTTGATTACATATTTCGTCAACTGCTGTGGCACTTATATCGCCTTCATAAGGACATCCAAATACAGTAGAAACATAGCCCCTTACCTTTTTCCCTTCGAACATTGCCTGTTTTGTTATATCTTCAATTACAGCTAATGCTTCTTTAATAGATTTATTAATATTACTTTTATTGTGAGATTCACTTGCTGATAAAAAAACATTCACCTCATCTACATTTTGCAAAAAAGCTCGTTCCAAACCATTTTGATTTGGAACAAGCGCTGCATATGTAACATCTGGATCCCTTTTTAGCTCAGAAAATACATCACTTGCATCTGCTAATGCAGGAACCCATTTAGGGTGAACGAATGAGGAAACTTCAACGTACGACAATCCCGCTTCTGTAAGTAGTTGAATCCATTTTACTTTATCTTTTGTGCCAACAATCTTTTTTTCATTCTGTAAGCCATCACGTGGCCCGACTTCTTTAATGACAGCAAAATTAGGTAGTTTCAATTCGCTTCCCCCTATATCTCCCTATTCAATTTCTAGTAATACATCTCCTTCATTTACAAAATCGCCTTCTTGTACGTTAATTTTCATAACAGTTCCGGCTTCTTCTGAAACGATTGGAATTTCCATTTTCATAGATTCCAAAATGACGACATCCTGCTCTTCCTCTACTGTATCTCCTACTCCTACAACAATTTTCCAAATATTTCCTGCCATCGATGCATATACTTTCGTCATCATTTTTTCCCCCTTAATATTCATAACTCTTATTTTTTAACAAGTTGTTTTGTTACAAAACCTGTTGTATAAATACCACTTTTGAACACATCGTCTCCGAGTACTTGCAGTAACATTGGTGTGTTTGTTTTAATACCTTCTACTTTTAACTCTTCTAGAGCAATTTTTAATTTTGAAATCGCTTCTTCACGAGTTTCACCATGTGCGATTACTTTCGCAATCATTGGATCATAGAAAGGTGTAATCGTTACTTGATTCTCCAAAAAGTGATCAATACGTATATTTGTCGGTAACGTTAAATCTGTAATTTTCCCAGGTGATGGGAAGAATGTTTTCGGATCTTCTGCATAAATACGAGCCTCAATGGCATGACCACTACGTTTTACATCATCCTGTGTAAATGATAGCTTCTCACCATATGCGATAAGTAATTGTTGTTCAACTAAGTCTAACCCAGTAATTTCTTCTGTAACTGGATGTTCTACTTGTAATCTCGTATTCATTTCTAAGAAATAAAAGTTCTTTTGATCATCTACAAGAAACTCAACTGTACCTGCATTTGTATAACCAAGTGCTTTAGCAGCTTGTACAGCAACTTCTCCCATAGCCTTTCGTGTACCCTCATCTAAAAATGGTGAAGGTGCTTCTTCAATTACTTTTTGATTTCGGCGCTGCACTGAACATTCGCGTTCCCATAAATACACTGTATTACCATGTGTATCTGCTAAAAGCTGAATTTCAATATGATGTGCATCTGCTATATAGCGCTCTAAATACATTTCTCCGTTACCAAAGAAATTTTGCGCTCTTGTTTTATTACTTTCAAATGCTTTGGTGAGCGTTTGCTCAGTTTCCATCAACTGCATTCCAATGCCTCCGCCGCCCGCGGATGCCTTAAGCATTAATGGATAACCAATTTGTTTCGCAATTTCAATTGCTTCTTCAGCAGTTTCAATATTTGTAGTAATGCCTGGAACTACTGGCACATCTGCTTCTTGCATCGCTATACGTGACTCAATTTTACTTCCCATCTTAGTAATGATTTCTTCTGAAGGACCGATAAATACGATTCCTTCTTCTTTACAGCGAATCGGAAAAGATGGATTCTCTGATAATAATCCGTACCCCGGATGGATTGCTTCAGCATTTGTCTTCTTAGCTATTTCAATAATTTTTTCAAGGTTTAAATAGCTTTCTTGGACACGTGGACCGCCTACTAAGTAAGCTTCATTTGCCAATTTTACATGAAGGGCATTTTCATCAGCCTCAGAATAAATAGCAACGGTACGAATGCCAAGTTTTTGACAAGTTTTCATAATGCGAACTGCGATTTCCCCGCGATTAGCAATTAATATTTTTTGAAACATAGTGACCCCTCCTTTTTATCTACATCCTAAATGTCTTGCAATTACGAGACGTTGAATTTCAGAAGTTCCTTCACCAATTTCTAAAAGTTTTGCATCACGAATATATCGTTCAACTTCATATTCACGCATATAGCCATATCCACCATGAATTTGTACTGCATGATTTGCTATACGACTTGCAGCTTCAGATGCAAACAACTTTGCCATAGCCGCTTCTTTACCGAAAGGTTTATCGTTATCTTTTAACCAAGCTGCTTTATGTACTAAATTACGCGCTAATTCTACTTCAGTCGCCATATCAGCCAATTTAAATTGAATCGCTTGGAAATTAGAAATCGGTTTTCCAAATTGTTGACGTTCTTTCGCATATTTCAATGCACGCTCAAATGCAGATTGTGCAATACCTACTGCTAATGCTGCAATTGAAATACGTCCTCCATCAAGCGTATATAAGAATTGTTTAAATCCTTTATTTACATCACCAAGAATATTTTCTTTTGGTACACGTACACCATCAAGTACGATTTCACAAGTATTAGAAGCACGAACACCCATCTTATCGTAAGGGCTTGAAATCGTTAATCCTTCACTAGTAGTCGGTACGATAAATGCAGAAATACGTTTTTTACCATTGTCTTCAAAACCGTTGATAGCGGTTACAATAATTGTATTTGCATACTCTGCGTTTGTAATCCAGCACTTTTCACCACTAATAACATATTCATCGCCATCTAAAATTGCTTTCGTTTGTGTGCCCCCTGCATCAGATCCAGCATTTGGCTCCGTTAATCCGAAAGCACCTAACGTTTTACCTGACGCCATTGGAACTAAAAATTTCTGTTTTTGTTCTTCTGTACCGAAATAATAAATTGGAGAAGCACCTAATGAAATTGTTGCAGCATAGCTTAAACCTGTTCCACCACAAGCACGACCAATCTCTTCAACAGCTAACGCGTACGATAACGTATCGCCACCTGAACCCCCATACTCTTCCGGGAATGGGATACCTAATAATCCTAGTTCGCCCATTTTTTGAAATGTTTCATATGGAAATTCCGCAGTTTTGTCATAATATACAGCTTTCGGTGCGATTTCCTTTTCAGCAAAATCACGTACCATTTCTTTAATCATTTGTTTTTCGCGAGTTAGAGTAAATTCCATTCCGCTACACACCCCTTATCGAATATTGAGTTTCGACAGCGTGCGAGTTTCTACTACAAACATTACTTCTTAAAAGACACGAATATTAGTTAGACAATTGCTATAATTCTGTCATAACTTAATTTTAAAACAGATTCTGTACCAATGCACAAAAAAATTCCTACATTGTTCTACAACAACATAGGAGGTTTTGTGTCGAATTATGTAATTTATTGTTTAATAATCTCTACCTTTTCCCGAATCAGAAATTTCTACTAACCCTTCAGGGTATGGTTCGAAATATGTTTGTCTTAATAAATACTTTTCATCAAATCGAATGGCCCATGTTTTTAAAATTACAAGTACACTACTAAGTGGGATTTTCTTTTCAGAATACTTCTGTAGTAGCTCTAAAAAATGATCTTTTTCTTGTTTTTTTAGCTTTGTTTTAAAATATCCAAAAATGTGCTCACATACATTTACATTCGATGTATAGCGAGGCGCGCGAATAAATAATTCATATAAAGTCTTCTCATAGTTATCAAATACGACTTCAATTGTTTCATTTTTTTGATTTGCAATAATACGCCCTAATTCTTTTTGTTTTACCTGATTATATGCCATAAATAAATACTTATAATCTGATTGAAACGCTACGAGTTCTTTTATGTTTTTAGTATGTTTAATCATTTTGTAATGCGCGATTGTAAACAATCTTGTAAAGAAATGCTCTCTAATAATAAAATTCGACAATCTACCTTCTTCTTCAATTGGAAGATGCGAAAATTTTTTTATTACTGCTCCGCCAAATAATCCAGTTCCTTTTCCTTTTACTGGCCCTTTTTCAAAACCAGAATAGATTTTCACATCACGAGTTCCGCAACTTGGCGAACGATTCTTCAAAATAAAACCGTCAACTTCAGGTAATGTTTGTAAAAATGCATTTGAAAATTCATTCATTTTTTCAGTTACATCTTCTCGTATTGACGGTTGTACAAGCCTATTCGCACCATTTTTTTCTACAATACGTATCGTTTCACGAGGAGTCCCTAAACCAATTTCTACTTCAGGACATACAGGTATAAATGTAACAAATGGCTGCAAGTTTCGAATTGTTAAATCTGGAACCATCTCTCCATTATAACGACAGGCATCAAATTCTAAACATTTACTTACAACAATTATCGGTTTAGCAAATTGTCGCATCACATTACCTCCGTGGCGTTAGTCCATACAATATAAATTGAATCGTATTTTCAATTTCCACTTCATCGTCCCATTTCTCTTCCGGCAATAATAAAAACCTCGTTAAGAGCAACCCTAATACAGCTGATAAAGTAAGACGTAATACGGAAGATGGCGGAAGTTCAATAATTTCCCCTTCTTCTTGAAACTTTGCAATCAGCTTTTTAAAATGTACAAGCAGTTCTGTTTCTATTAATTGTTGTATTTCACTTTTTAGTTCCGGCTGAAATGGTACTTCTTGAATTAATATTTTTATCATTGGAAAGTGCTTTTTAGCAAATTCAAATCTATTTTGAATTATTACTCTTAAAAGCACTTCATACGATTCATACTCTGTTTTAAATATTTCTTTTGCAAAGGCTTGTACGAAAAATGGTGCAGCAAACTTTGTTAAGGTCGGCATCACGACTGCAAACAATAAATCTTTTTTCGTTTTATAGTAGCGGAAGATTGTTCCTTCCGCTACACCAGCTCGCTTTGCAATTTCACTCGTTGAAGTTGAGGCGTACCCTTTTTCTCCAAACATATCAACAGCTGCCTCTAATATACGCATTTGACGTTCATTACGTTTATCAGTATTAGTTGCGGCAACTAATTCTTCCAGCCAATCCTTCTTCATTTATTGTGCTCCTTTTTATCATCATTATATTTTGCGATGTTTCTTTAATGCAAATACATTTCCTACTGCAAATAATAGTGAAAAAAGTAGTAATACAGTAAGATCTAATGCAATCTCTGTAAACCCTTGATTCCGAATCATTACTTGTCTCATAGCGTCAGCACCATATGTGAGTGGAAATAATTTACCTAACATTTGTAACCATGTATTCATGGATTCCATTGGAAACAACCCAGAAAAGAAGACTTGTGGCACGATAACAAGCGGTATAAATTGAATCATTTGAAATTCATTATTTGCGTATGCCGATAAAAATGTGCCTAATGTTAGTGCAGTTAAAGAAAGCATACATGTTATAAGTAGCGTTAGCCATATTGAGCCAGCTACATATAAATCTAAAATATAAACTGAAAAACTTACAATTATAATAGATTGTATAAATGCAAAGATTCCAAAACCAATAATATATCCTAAAACTATTTCCCATCTTCTCACTGGTGTGGACAATAATCTCTCTAATGTACCACTTAAACGTTCTCTTACAAAAGATACTCCGGACAATATAAATACAAAGAAAAATGTAAAGAAACCAATTAATACGGGACCAAGCCCATCGAACATCGTAATGTCTTTAGAGCCATGTAAATAATCCACTTCAGGCTTCATCATTGATACATTATTCTTCTCTGTACTCTTTTGCAATACTTGAAGTACCGCACGGTTTTTTGATGAATCACTGCCTTCTAATAGAAGATTCATTTTTCCATTTTCTAAATGAATTACTGCATCTACCTTTTGCTTTTCTAATTCCGAAATTGCTTTGTCTTTACTATATTCATAAATTGATGCTTCTTGATTTTTCATTGCTTTTACTATAGGAGCAGGTACATCGACTACAGCAATATGCGGTATATAGTCTTTTTGTGTAAATATTAGCGATAATAACCAAAGTAATAACATTGGTGCCCCAAACATCATTGCTAAAGAACGCTTATCTCGAAAAAATTGACGAATGATACGGATGACTACACCATTAACTCTCATGATTCAATCACTCCTTCTAACATAAAGACATCTTCAATTCGTCCAGAAGATGTTTGTTTTTTCAATTCCTCCGGTGTGCCAATCGCAACTAAATTCCCTTCTCTAATTAGCCCTAGACGTTCGCAAAACTCAGCTTCATCCATAATGTGCGTTGTTACAATAATAGTTGTTCCTTTCTTTTTAAGGTCATAAAACTTCTCCCAAATCGATTTTCGAAGTAGAGGATCTATCCCAACTGTTGGCTCATCTAAAATTAATATTTCTGGTTCATGAAGGAGTGCTATCGCCAATGATAAACGTTTTTTCATTCCACCTGAAAAATGCTGTACTTGCTTTTTCATATGCTCTGATAATTGCACAAGTTCAAAAACTTCTACGATTCTCTCTTTCTTACGCTTACCTTTTAACCCATACATCGTTGCAATAAAATCTGCATTTTCATATGCCGATAGTTCTTCGTATAATGCATCAGCCTGAGCCATATAACCAATTCTTTTCATTTCATTTAGATTAGGCATGTTTGTATTAAAAACAATTACATCCCCTGTAGTTGACTCATTAATACCTGCAATCATTTTAATGAGTGTTGTTTTCCCTGATCCGGAAGGTCCAACCAAGCCAAAAATTTCTGCTTTTTCTACTTGCAGCGAAAGGTTATGCAAAACTTCTTTTTTCCCAAAACTTTTTGATACATCTCGTAAAATAATTGAAGGTTGCTGCACTAAAAATCCCCCTTTTCTTTAAAATGAGTGAGTACTCACTTTTATTTTACTCTCGAATTATTATATGTCAAACTTTTCAAACATATATTTTTTCTGTTATTTACTAAATCAATGAAACAGAGTCGACATTAGAATATTTTTTCTTAAAGTCGACTCTGTTTCATTGTAAATTATTCGATTTTTGTTATGTTTTTAAATTTAAATACCTTCTAATTCTAGCAACATCTAATGAATATTCGATAACTATTTGCTGTATTGGTAATATAACCGTTTCCGGATATAAATGTGCATATTGTAACGTTTCTGCATACTTTTCCAACCGTTTTTCTAAATACTTTACAATTTGCTCAGGATGACTTACTAATAAAGACGTACTATAATAATGAATTTGCTCCTCAATCGCCGTATATTCTTCAATTTCAAATTCTTTATGCATTTGTACACCCCTTTATATTTTTAATATTGCTTAATAATAACTATTTTAACTCGACTAATTTTTAAGTTTTTTGATTATTTAAACTATAACAAACTCAATAGGTCAAAATTTGTTACTTTATGTAACGTTGAAAAATTTTAACAAAATTGTAATGGAAACTTGTACTCAAGAAAAACTACCTTTAAATTATTCTCCTGAACAAAAAAGCCGTACAGATTAATTTAACTGCACGACTACAATCTCAGGTCTATTAAAAACTCTTTGCGGAATGATACTATTGCCTAATCCTCTACTAACCATCATAGACGTATTTTGTTGTTCATATAAACCCGCTGTATATTTGGGCAGTATTCCTTGATTAGGAGCAACTAATCCCCCGATAAAAGGTAACCGAACTTGCCCCCCATGTGCATGACCCGATAACACTAAATCTACTTTCTCCTCAGCATACTCTTCTAGAAATTCAGGCCTATGGGATAATAATACATTATACCTATCTGGCTGCGTTTCAATTTTTGCTTTTACAATTGCATCTTTTACAATACTTCCTTCATCAATATCTCCAGTATTAAATTCCGGATCATCAATTCCTAACAAGTTTATTTCGTGTCCTCCCTTTTGTATTATTACATGTTCATTTCTTAAAACAGTGACATGCTGTTTCTTTAATTTTTTTTCTAAACTGTTATATTTTCCTGACCATTTTTCATGATTTCCTGTCACAAAATATACCGGATATTCCTTCACAAGTTCTCGTATTACTTGCATACTCATTTCTGCATCGTACGATTTACTGTCTATTAAATCACCCGTAATAGCAATAATATCTGGATTTATGCTTTTTACTTTTTGAATTAAAACGTCTTGATTATCACCAAATTTTTTATTATGTAAATCTGAAATTTGTAGTATTTTATATCCTTTAAAAGAAGAGGGAATTTTACTAGAGGTTATTTTAACCTCAGTTATACTTATTAAATTGTTTTGTAAATATAAAAAGATACTAATGCCTACTAATATACCAATAATTAATATGATTCTTTTAGTCTTCTTGTTCATACTTCCTCCTAAAATCTTAATCAGTACTACAGTTCACAATAAATATTACGTGCCCTTCGCATTCAGAATAACTGAAATTTTTTAATTGATTTGTAGTATTTGTTATAGTTTTATACGCCACTTATAAAATTTTTCAATCGCATGTGTGTATGATGTCATGCTCATTTTTCAGTAATTTTATAGCAGATCACTGGAATCTCTTCATAAGATTAACATTTATCTTACTTAGTTTGATAACTATATCATGATAATTCCTATAGTTTTTTATAAAAATATTGTGTACTTTTCTCGAAGTATATACGACATTTGATTACAAATATATTATTACCACTACGATTTTAATTTGTTTAAAACGTACAAAGAGAGAATTGAAACACTAAATTGCCTTATGAAAAGGTATTACTGTATTATTTGTTAGAAAATTGAAAAAACATGTGTAGATAGCTATCATTGTAAGTGCATATATAATTAACTTTAATTTTCTGACATATTTTCACATAATTCTTAAACTAGTTTTTTGCGTGCATTATGAAATAAAATATTGCCCCGTGTCAGTCTTTAAAAGATTATATATCATAACTTAAAAGGAGGAAGAAAACTATGAAGAAGAAAAGAAAAGTCATTATGACGACTGCGCTTGCAGCTACATTAGCTACAGGTGCACTACCTACTACATCGGTGTTTGCTGCAGAAAAAGAGGCTCCTATCCAACAAAAAGAAGCTCAAATGAGTATTCAACCATTTGCACAAAATAATTTGGAAACAGCAGTTAACGCTGCCTTAAATGGTCCAGAAGTCAAAAAAATAAAAGTATTTGAGCATGAATTTAATGTAAAACCAATTGAAGTAGTAAATTTAGGTGGCGGTAAAACATATGTTAAGGGACAAATTTCTCATCATTTAAGTTTTCGTCCAGATGATCAATTTTATTATGAGTTTACAGTGCAAGATGGAAAGGTAATAGATAAGCCTGTATTTAATATTGATAGAGGTGGTTGGACACCTTTTGCCGCTCCACTTTTATCAATTCTTGCTGCGTATAATGGGATTCCAGTTAATCCAAATGATTTAAATGCACTTGGTCAACAGATTGGAAAAGTGATAGATGGAAGCTGGGAACATGCAGCCCAATCTATCGCAACTGTAGTTAGTTTAAGTTTTAATGAGTAGAATTTCTTAATTTTTGTTAGCCTAACAGAGTCCCATTTTTCATAAGTAACCTTGTTATAAAAAATTCTGAAACAGCTATAAATAGATTTTTACCACTCAGTCACATTATCTTGATTTGTTAACCACCTTATCATTCATTATATATCACAAAATAGAAGTCTTTTTTAAGACTTCTATTTTGTTTGTATACAGTACAGCGGAAAGTTTGTTTTTTACCTATCTATGCTTCAATTCTTTAAGAATCCGTTTGACTATTAGATACAATTTATTACAACAAACTATTAAAATCTCAAATAACTTCCTACCCTATTTTGATTTTTTCAAACACAAAAATTCATTACTTTAAGAATGAAAACAATAGATGTAGTAAAAAATCATCTTGTTTTATTATATCTATTGTTTAAAAGTCAGGAGAGATAAAATGAACAAAATAAAAATGAGGAATTTTTTTAAAATTAGTATCCTTACTTGTTTCACACTAGCAAGTTTAAGTACACCATCTACTATTTTTGCTGATAGTCATCCAGGTTATTCCTATGAATCCAATATAGGCTATCAAAACCCAGCATGGATGTCGAAAGTAGCAGATTCAACAAAATTGAGTGAAACATCTATTCCAGGGACTCACGGTACAATGGCTTTACATGGAGCAAGTTTTCTTGATGAAAATTTGACAAGAAATCAAACTATGAGTCTACCACAACAATTAAATTCCGGAATTCGATATGTAGATATGCGTGTTAAACGTGTAAAAGATTCTTTTGCAATGTACCATGGGATTGTAAATCAAAAAGCAATGTTTGAAGATGTATTAAAAGAGGCAATTCAATTTTTAAAAGATCATCCTACAGAAACAATTTTAATGCGCTTAAAAGAAGAAACTACTCCTGAAAGTGGCTCACTATCATTCGAGGAAATACTTAATAAATACAAAGACCTTAATTCTTCCTATTTTTGGGATCCGAGTTCTGTACCAACTTCAAAAAAAAATAACCCTACTCTAGGAGACATCCGAGGGAAAATTGTAATCTTACAAAACTTTACAGCCTCTCAGCAATATGGTATTAATTACGATAGCTTAAATATACAAGATACATTTGAAATTGAAAACGGACCAGACGGAATGTATGAAAAATGGAATGCGGTGAGAACCCACCTTCAAAATGCAAATAATAATTTTAACAATGATAAAATCTATCTTAACCATTTTAGTGGCACAGGTGGTGCTGCTGCATTATTAAATAATGTTTATCCTTGGTTTGTTGCAAGTGGTAAAGAGAGCAGAAATACTGATAGTAACCTCAAGATGATTCAAAAAGCTACAACTAATGCGTGGGAAGATTTCCCTCGTGATATAAATGGTCAAGTATTTTATGGTGGAATGAATACACTGGGGACCGAACTCTTGCAACAAGGTGGAATTAAACATTCTGGTATTATCGCAGCTGATTTTCCTGGTCCAGGTTTAATTGATAGTATCATTAAATTAAATGGTATACATTCGAATGAAAAAGAAATATTAATTTCGCAAATTTCATCCGAATCTAGCCCTTTATCCGGACAACAAAATCGATCCAGTCAAAACTTTAAAATTGATAGTTTACCTGTAGGTACTAAGGAATTAAAATGGATTATTGAGCCTTCAGAAAAAGATCATCCTTCTTCTATCTCTTTCAATGTAATGATTGACGTTTCCCTAGGTACAGATTCTACTCGTTGGAAAAATATTTCACATGGATCTAGGACTGAAGCTTATACGAATACTAAATATTATATTGCAAGCCCACTTGGTGCCACTAACAAATTTACAGTGAAAATATACGCTATTACAAATTAAAAAATAAAGAATCCCAATGGAATTCCTTTTTGATGGAATACCATTGGGGTTCTTTAATAATTTCATTTCGTATATATTGGGATGAAGAGTAAAAATTGCCCCCCTGTTCCGGTATTGCACATAGAATAAGTGATAACTACCCTTTTCCACTGATCATTTATTTAAAACTGGCTTCCAAAGCGATAGTGCAAAAATCCAATTTGGATCGCCGTTCCCTTGATAACTTTGAATCGCTTCATACACTTTTCCCTCATGTACTACCTTATCACCTTTATTGTATGCTTTTCTTGCATCCCATTTTTCATAAGTAGAGTCCTCTAGTTTTGTTGCTACAGTTAAAACATCACTTCTACTAGACTCATTTCCAGCTAAATCAACCGCCGTCACTACATATTTATACGATGTATTAGTTTTTAAATCTTTATCCATAAAGGATGTATTATCCGCTGTCCCAATTTTATTCATAACCCCAGTGCTTTCTCTATATACAACATAATGATCAACACCTACATTATCTTCAGACGCACTCCACATCAAATCAACAGTTGTCGCTGTTGTACCCATACTATGTAATCCTTTTGGTTGAGTCGGAGCCTCTTTATCTGGAGTTTCATTTGTTGTCTTAACCTTTATTTTTTCACTTTCTTTTGATATGTTTCCAGCAGCGTCTAATGCCTTTATTGTATAGGTATATTCCGTATTTGCTTTTAGTTTTTTATCAATAAAAGTTGTACCTAGTACCGTACCAATTACTTCTCCATTACGTAACACTTGATATTCTTTTACGCCTATATTATCATTTGAGGCCTTCCATGTTAGTTCAACACTATTGGCAGAAACCTTAGACGCATTTAATCCAGTTGGTTGACTTGGAGCTACTGTATCGGGAGCTTCATTATTTACTAAATTTACATCAATTACATTATAAAACGCATTTGACGTATCTGCTACATCCCATACAGCTAAAATAACATGATAACCATTGCGATCAGTTGGTACATTAATTGTATGTGTTAAATTATTTGATGCTGCCGAACCGTCATGTTTCACAGTTCCAATTGGTTCTAATTCAGCACGTGTTAATGGTTTATTAGGATCCCATCCCTTTTTGGTAATGTAATAATGCCATTTACTTGTAGAATGTGCCGCTGTGTATTTCCATGTAAATGTATTTACTCCCCCCTTTATTGTGTTTTTGAACCAGCGATTTGATGTTTGTTGGTCAAGAATCCCTCCAAACAGTTCTCCTGCCGAAGCGATTTTCCCATCAATCGGTCCACCATCTGGGAATCCTTTAGGTGCTTCTAGACTTTGAGGTTCGTACATTACATTTCCACAATTTAAATTTAATGCTCCATAATTCTGACTACATAAAGCAGCACGACTACTCGGCTTTTCAACAAACCCATGTGCATATGCACTTTGAGGAATCATTGTAATTGCCGTCACCCCTGCAGCTAAAACACAAGCACCAATTCCTTTTTTACTTTTTCTTAATCTTTCTAACTTAAATGTTAATTTCAAATTCATACTTGTCCCCCCAATATATTGTTTATGCTAATATAATAGCAATATAGGGATAAACGAACAAATCACCTACTAATATATTAATAGTTCAATAACATAAACACATTTAGTTTATTTATTAACCTGATATGGGGCTAAATTAAGCAAATTAATTCTATTTTGTAACATTATGTAGTAAAGAGTTTATAAAAAACCAATAAAGATTCACAAAAAATCCAAATATCGATTACTTAATTTTTTACACCCACACCCCACACGATAACTACATTATTAAGCAGGTTTCATGATTTATTACATTCTCTCGCCACCTGACAAAATCAGATCAAAAACATATCCCTGCATATTATCGATTAGTTCAACCACATCTGGATTTTTATCGTTGCTCAGCGACCAATTGATTGACACCATTGCGTTTGCTGTATACAACTGAGCTACAAAGTCAATCGGCACACTTACTTCAACCTGCTGCTCTTTCAAATAGGAATAGCAGGCATTATATAAAATGGATTCTAATTCTAAACGTAAATCCGCTGAGGGAACACGTACATGGAGTAAAGTTGCAACCTCTTTTTTTCGCGCTGAGATCTTATCGGTTATCATATTAATAGCTTGAGCCACATTTCCATTCTCTATTAATGCGAAACGAAATTCAATTTCTTCCTTGAACCAGCAGACATAATTTTGCACTAATTTTTCCAAAAGATCATATTTATCTGCAAAATGGCTGTAAAATGTGGACTTACTCACCATAGCATGTATGCAAATATCTTTAGTTGTAATTCGCCCAAACTCTTTTTCGTTCAAGAGGGTAATAAGTGTATTAGAAATATTTTTCTTCGTTTTATAAACGCGAACATCCTCTCCCATTAATAATCAATCTCCTTCCCAAAGTTGCTTATCAAACCATTTATATCCTTATGGTTCGATTTCGTACTTCTTACCCTTTCCTGCTTGTTGTTTCTTTAATATACTTCTCTTATCCTTGCCTTGTAGTCAAATATAAGGAGGGATTTTATGTTTAAACAGTATGTAAACAACGAACAGTTCAATTTGCAAATTAACCGTTTTTTCAACGATTTCTATCAAGACGATGAGCGGGCAAATCAGGATTTGCAAGCCATCATCCCAAGACTTACAGACACGGACAGCTGGTATAACACTTGGATAGAATATGCAGCAATGCGGGAGCATCAGAAAGACTTCGATATAGCTTCGGTTTATTATCAGGCTGCCGAGTTTTATATGGAATCATCCGATCCAAAAAAAGAAAAAGTGTACCAAAAATACCGTGAAACTTTTTATAAGGGCTTTCATGACTTTGAGTATGAAACCTATCAAATTCCTTATGAAGATTCCTATCTTCCTGCAATCAAATTCATGACACCAGGCGCATGTAATACACTACTTTTCTTTGGAGGCTACGATTCCTACATGGAGGAAATGATGAAGATGATGAACTACCTCATAGGAATCAATTATAATATTATAGTTTTTGATGGACCTGGACAAGGAACAGCACTGAAAAACGGCTTAAAATTCATCCACAACTGGGAGAAGCCCGTTTCCACAGTCATTGACTATTTCAAACTTGACCGTGTTAGTATTCTCGGAGCTTCTTGGGGCGGCTACTTGGCAATGCGTGCCGCCGCTTTTGAAAAACGAATCGACAAAGTCATCGCCTTTAATATTTTTTATAGTGGCCTTGATGCACTCAAGATGCGCATGCCGGATAATATCTGGAATAAATTGACCACGCTTCTGGCTACTAATGAAGCTGACAAAATTAATACCATGTTTAAACAAATGATGGCTACCAGCATCGACCTGAACTGGAAAGTTAAAAAAGGTATGGAAAATACAGGTGAAAAAACGCCATTTAACTTACTTAAAAACTTTGAAAAACATACGATGGCAGGAATCGGTCAGTTCATAAATCAAGAAGTATTGCTCCTGGCTGGTGAAGACGATCAGTACGTTCCAATTAGCCGATTACCGCAAATCGAATCGGAGCTATGTAATGCAGCCTCCATCACTTCTGTAGTTTTCACTAAGAAAACTGGTGGTGAACAACATTGTCAGGCTGGTCATCGTCACTTAGCTTTTGATGAAATTAAAAGATTTTTGCGACATAAATTATATTGAGAAATATGAAGCGTTTTAGCACTTTCAAAATTTTTCTTTTATTAGCACATTAGAACATGGTGACATTCTTGCCCTTCTTATAGTGTTCATGGTGACCATCGTGTCACTCCTCAAAAAGACTGATATTATTTTCATAAAAGAAATCCCCCACGTATTTGTGGGGGATTATTCTGCGTTTTACTTATAATGAAATATGTGAAGTTTTGTTTATTTACAAACCTAAAATTCCAACAATCTGACTCGCCTTTAGATTAGTAATATAATAGTACATCTCTAAACCCTTTTTTTCAGCCTTTAGCACCTTACCCCTCATTTTCGATAAATGTTGGGAAACAGTGAATTGCGGAATTTTTAAAAGCTTCGTCAATTGTGTAACATTACATTTTTTATACTGAATTAACTTGTTTATAATTATTCTTACTAAATCTAACAAAAAAGTTTGAGTAGCCCCCCCTATTAACTGCACTAATTATAACTAGAGCTAGCCCTTTTCTTTAAATTCCTACTTTAACTAGACCATACGGAGTTAGTGATATGAGTTCGAAAATTTTTTCACCTTTTCTAAACAACTTATTATATTATTTTTATCTAATAAGGCACAGAAACAAATTAAAAAACTTTAGTGCTCCTGAAAATCTCTTGAGGAAAAACGTTTTTAGGGTGAAACGTTTTTCAGGGTACTTTTATACTGACTCTTTTCCTTAAAATGTTTCTGTACCTAATATTTAAATTAACTTATGTCAAAATATTTCGCAATACAAGCGCTAAATGCTACATGGATATATAGAAAATGACACTTTTTATGAGCATACCCCATCAAATACTTATATTAAATATAGAAAAGTCACCTTAATATTATTAAATTTGTTAAATTAAATAATGAAAATGGAGAATACTAACTTTATAATTGTCACAATTTAATTTATATATCTACTCTTTTATTACTCGTAAAAATCATTTGATAATTCCTTCAATATTAATTTATGAAATGCAGAGACCATCTAAAGCAACAATTTTCTTACATTAGATTGTTTTTCTATTTAATTTATTTTGTCGAAAAAAGTCGATATTTTCATATTTTTTTCATTTAATTATTGTACATTTGCACATTTAGTGTTAGGATTATGCCTATTCAAATTAGATCCTATTGATTCCTCTTTAAGATTTCTTTATTTTATTTGTGAAAATTAGTTACTTTCTAGTAAATTCCCAGCAATAATACAGCAAACTACACTAATAATAATTCTAAAATTATATTTTCATCTCGTAAATTCATAAAAAGGAATTTACGTCAAACTATATTTTCTATCTGTGTATATTCATTCTTTATTCAAACATGATTAATCATAAGTTCTAACTCGTTAATCAAATTTAAATAACAATTTTGATTCTAAAATAAGTTCAAAATCTAAATAAATATATTGTTATTTCAAAATAATGTTGTAAACTATCTTTAGAATGGAAAGATTTATGTAACAGCATGTTAAGGGGTTACAGGGGGAATAAAAATGAGAAATTTTTTCGATGACAGGTATAAAAATATTGAATTAAAAAGGAGACTATTAAATATAATCAGTGAAATTAGTGAATTAAAAGGAAAATTAGCTGCTTATCAGGAACAAAATCCTGATATATTTACTAGCTTAGAAAAAACCATACCACTTCATTACATAAAAAACTTTACTACTACCTATGAAGATATAAAAGTCCCAAATAAAAGATTAAAAGAACTTATTTTAGATGATATAGTACCTCAAAATATTTCGGAAGATGCTATCTTTTGTTTTTATCAAACACTTACTTTTGTACATAAGAATTCCTGTGATTTATTAATCAATCCAGAGACTATACAGGAATTACATTTTCAATTAATACATTACATTACCTCTGACAGTGCCAAATGGCGCGAAAAACCGTTTACTATTCCAGGTATTCCTGAAAACGGAATGCACTTAAATAGTTACCGCATTCTTCCACATGAGCTTATTCCACAAGTAATGGAACAATTATGTGATCAATATAACTCATTAAATTCTAGTAAGGGCCATCATTCACTTTTATTAATAGCTCGTTTTATATTTAATTTTTATTGCATAGTCCCTTTTAATCAGGGTAACGGCAGATTGGCACTTATGTTAATGCAATTGCTATTAATTAAGAGTGGAAATACATTTGTAAAATATGTATGTCTGGATAAATACATTAAGAAAAATGAATCTGAATATTACAATTCGATTTATAAATCTTCGGTAAATTGGTACTGCGAGGAACATAATAGTAGCTTTTGGTTAAAAACGTTTTTAACTATTATATTAGAGGCCTACAAAGATCTTCATAATACAGTTCTAGATTCTATATGTAAGCATACTAAAGTGGAGAGAATTCAGGATTTTATCCTTAAACAAAAACAACCCTTTACTAAGGAGTGTATTCGTAACACATATCCAGACATAGCAGAGAGTACAATCAGTAAGGCTTTAAATTCCTTGCAATTGTTTGGCCATATTAAGCTAGTGACAAAAGGAAGAAATGCTAGTTGGATTAAAGTTTAACTATACTTGTAAAACACTTACAGTTCAAAAAAGAAAATTATAACTTTATCATTTAAATTCATGCCTTTGGACTCTTATTCATTGAATTTCACTTTAATATATTAAGCTATTATTACTAATTTAGTTATTTCTAATTCCTACAAAACACAAAACGGTTCATAGGAATATTTGTCGAAAAAAGTCGCATTTTAATATTTTTTCTTTATTTTCTGGTTGTAAACGTTTCATTTTCGTGTTACCATCTTAATCAAACAATAGATGGTAATAAAAACAAAATATTTCTTTCCCTTAGAAACATATAAACGTACGGTCATATCAAGAAAATAAGGCCAAAGAAATATTTGATACCTATCCAAATTACCAATAGGAATTTTGCCGCATTAACTTTCTGTTATTTCAGAATAAAACTTCACATTTTGTCCCTAAACAAAATTTGTTAGCGTGCAAAATTCAAATACACTAAAACACCCAAATAAATGAAATGTCCTTTTTTATTGAGCATTGAGGTATGAAAAAATAATTCTTCCTACAAAATTCAGCTGAGTAACATAAAGACATCTAAATTACTACCTTTATCGCCATCTATTGTTGACAACATATTTACCAACTATTAAAAAGAACCTATCAAGGGTTCTTTTTTATTATAATCATTCAAATTTCACTTCTATCTTGATACTTAGATTTCTACACAAATTACATCTACTTTTTTACTCTCAATTATTGAATTTATAATATAGTACTTCAATTTTAGTTATTCTTGATCTCAATCCGTTTAAATTAGTGAATAAAATTCAAACATATAAAAATAATAACTACAACTAATCGTTATATATTAAAGAGGTGTCAATTTTGTCCTTAAATGAAAAGACCCTAGAAACAAAGACAGATAAAACCATTGAAAAAATCCAAACAAGTAACTTAAAAGAACTTAAAAATACATTAGATAACATCTTTGATATTAGTGCAGATTTGATTGAACATCCTTTGCAATTAAAAACAAACACGAATATTTTACTATATTATTTTGAAGGCCTTACAGATGGTGTTGCATTAAAAGGAAATGTTGTTACACCATTATTACAAGAAGTGAATGAAGACAGTCAAATATTTAATTCTAATATTATTGCTACTCATACCAAAATAGTATATACGTGGAATGAAATTAAAGAAGGATTACTTGAGGGACAATGTGTACTGTTTATGGAAGGAGAAAAGAGGTCCCTTCTAATAAATACAAAAGGCTGGGCAGAAAGAGCGATTCAAGAACCCATTTCAGAAGTTACTATTAAAGGCTCACATGATGGGTTTATTGAGAATGCCACAAAAAACATAGGCTTAATTCGTCGATATATTCCTTCTACTGAATTGAAAATTAAAAAAATGACAATTGGAGAACGCGCCACTTCTTTAGTCTATTTAATTTACTTAGGGGATGTAGCAAACGAAGATGTGGTCCAAGAAATAGAAACTAGAATCTGTAAAATTAAAACGGATGCGGTATTGAGCATTGGAGAACTATCTAGTTTTACAAAGGATCAAAATTGGACTCCTTTTCCACAGGCTTATTTAAGTGAACGCCCAGATGCCATTTCTAATCATATACTTGATGGAAAAGTAGCAGTGCTAATTGATAGATCTCCTGGTGCGATGATTGTCCCAATGAATTTAATTGGATTTTTTCAGACTCCAGATGATTATAATATACATTGGCTCATTGCATCATTTTTTCGCTTATTACGATTTGCAGGATTTATTATAGCTATTTTTTTACCCGCAATTTATATTGCTATAGTCTCTTTTCACTTTGAAATCATTCCTTTAGATCTATACACTTCTATTGCAACGTCAAGAGTTAAAGTCCCTTTCTCTCCTTTATTGGAAGCTTTTATAATGGAAATCACACTAGAAATGCTACGTGAAGCTGGTATTCGCTTACCACAACCAATTGGACAAACAATTGGAATTGTTGGAGGGATTGTAATTGGGCAGGCGGCTGTTCAAGCTGGTCTTGTGAGTAACGTTATGGTTATTATCGTATCTATTACCGCCATTGCATCATTTATTGTTTCTAATTATGATTTATCAAGTTGTATTCGGCTTATTCGTTTTCCAATGATGTTATTAGCCTATTTTTATGGGATTGTAGGTATTGTTAGTGGATTAATGCTCTTATTTGCTCATTTTGTTTCATTAACTTCCTATGGTTCACCATATGGATTGCCAATTGCACCATTTCGTCTCCAAGAGTTAAAAGATTCTTTTGTAAGATTTCCTATTTCCATGATCACCACCCGCTCGAGTACAGGACAGCCGGAACAAAAAAAGAAAAAAGAAGGTGGTTCGCATGGGGAATCTTAAATTTCAAAACATAACTTTATTTGAATTTATTGTTTTCATCCATTCACTGCAACTTGCATCAGGTATGTTAATTATGCCAAGCCCACTTGCTACTACCGCTGGCACAGATGGCTGGATTTCTATCATTCTGGGATGGATGGTTACTTCTATAATTGGCGTATTTATTGTATTAATGTTACAAAAAAGTCCTAGCAAAAATTTCTCACAGATTTTAAAAACATACTTTGGTAAATGGCTAGGAACAATTTTTCTTCTTTTATATGCCTTTTATCTATTTTTTGCTGGTTTTAATACTTTATTAAAGGCAACTGACATTATAAAAGTGTGGATATTCCCTTCCACTCCTGCTTATCAAATCGCCATATTATTACTATTGCCTTTTATTATTTTATCATTGAGTGGGATAAGGGCTCTTACTAGTTATTCTATGCTTGTTTTCTTCTTCACTGCTTGGATGCCACTATTTCTTCTGTTTTCATTAAAGAGTAACTACAATCCTTTACACCTACTACCTATTTTTAAAGATGGCATATCCCCTATTGTAAAGGCAACAAAAGAAACAATTACCCCTTATGCTGGCTTAGAAATTGCATATTTTATTTATCCGTTCTTACAAAAAAAACAAAAAGCCATAAAAGGAATACTAATAGCGAATACTGGAACCATGTTTTTCTATCTATATGTGACTATTCTTTCTTATATATACTTTAGTCCGGAGGGGATAAAAGACGTAATTTGGCCAGTATTTCATTTGTTAAAAGGGGTTCGTTTTTCATTCATAGAACGATTAGAAATTATATATATCGCTTACTATTTGATTGTATTTTCTACTACAATATATCCGTATTTATTTTTCAGTTTTGAATCTGTGACCATTTTATTTCAAAAAAATGCTCGCAATTGGGTGCTCGTTAGTTTTATGTTTTTAATAGTCGGCTTATTTATTTTTCTAAATCCCGACGTGGATCAATATTTGTTTATATATTCTCTTATGGATATCTTAAATATCATTTTTTTTATTCTATTACCAATCTTTTTTTTCGCATACAGCATTCTTTTCACTTGGTTAACTAGGAGGAAACAACTTTGATTCGAAAATGGATATGGATTGTAACTTGTTGTGTATGTTTAATCGGTTGTAGTCAAAAAATCCCTCTTGAACAGGTTTCATTAATCCTGTTAATCGCCTTAGATAGAACTTCTAATGGAGACATAAAAGTGGGCACAAGCATACCACTCTTTCATCATAAACAGCAAAGAAGTACTATAGAGCAATGGGCGCGGGCATCCACTGTATATAATGGATTCAGTAAAATAGATACGAAGTTAACGGGCTATATGACAGCCTCAAAAGCTGAAATCATTTTAATTGGGAAAAAATTGGCCCAAGAAGCAAATTGGATGCAGGAGCTTGATTCTTCTTACCGTGATCCTTACGCTACCATTAATGCTAAAGTAGTACTTGTTGATGGACCTGTAGAAGAAATTTTCACAATTAATAAGCCCGATAAACCATCACTACCATCTTACATAAGTAGTGTAATCGAATCCTCCATTCAAAATAATCAATCCGTTTCTTCCACGATTCAACAATTAATGAGAGAAAAAAATGAAGAAGGAATGACACAAGCTGTTCCAGTTATAAAAAAAACAAAGAATGAAATCGACACGGTAGGAATTGCACTTTTAGATCGACAAGGTAAATATTTAAGCCGTATCCCTAAAAAAAATGTTAAGTTCTTCAATCTTTTAAATAAGCCCAAAAATAAAGGCCGGATGATACTACACCTTGTGCTTCCACCTAAAAAATCCAGCCAAAAACCAAACACTTCTATATTAATACAGAATGCGACTAGGAAAATAGATGTTAATTTTCAAAAAGGAAAGTTTGTATTTAATTTCGATATAAACGCTAATGTAGCTGTAATAGAAAAAACTAACGTACATTTAATTAAGGAGCATTATGATAATAAAAAAAATATACATAATTTAGAAAATGAGGTTCAAAAAGAAATTAATAAGAAATTACAAAATATGTTGTATGAATTACAAAAGAATAAAATTGATCCTATCGGATTATCGTTATATGCTAGAGCTTTTCAATATAACGAGTGGAAAAAAGTAAAAGGAAATTGGTTGCAAGCGTTAGCAGAGGCTAAAATAAATGTAAAGACACACGTCAAAATAAAAGATACAGGGACCATTAGAAATTAGATTAGCCTATTCTTTTATTTGACAGCATTTCTCAGTCGAATTTCCCTTCCTCAATAATTATGATATAAAAGACGCTAATTCAAAGAAAAATCTTTCGGTTAAATGCTAACCAATAGATTTTTCTTTTTTCTCTAACCAGTTCTTTTAAAAGGGCAACAATTTAACTACGGTAATCAAGTACAAGTTTCTAATTTAAGGAATTTAAGAACTTATAACTCTATTGCAGTAAACATGCCAGATACCATTATCAAAGCCGAAATTCCTAAGTTAAGGGGTTTCGGCTTTTTGAGTTCGTTCGAATATCTTAGTTTTAGTTTTATGTACTTTGATAGAATAGATACACATCAGCATATTTGTGCTTAATTTTATCGTTTAATGCGGCTTTAATAAATCATTTTTAGTTTATATATCCCATACTGATAGTAATTGAATTTTATTATTTATCCCCTTAGATTATTTCAAATGATTCTATTTTCTTTCCATTTGACTCTTTTGATATATTTCAAATTTCTTGATTACATGTTGTATAGGGGAGCCCTTCTTTTTTCCACGTAAGAAATCCTCCCTTTAAATTAACTACTTTCTTTATATCAGCTTTTTGTAAAATGCTAGCTGCTATAGCGGAACGTAACCCCGTTCGACATTGTAAAACTATTGGACAATTTTTCGGTACATCATCTAGCCGTTCAAGTAGATTACCTAAAGTGATATGTATTGCATCATGAAGATGTCCTTCATCCCACTCTTTTTTACTACGCACATCGATAACCTTTACACTTCCATCTTTTATTAACGGATATAATTCATTTGATGTTTTTTCCTTATAAATCTCTAAACTATGGAATCTTTGAATTACCTTTGAAGGTGCAAAAGCAATAATATTATCTAAGCCAATGGACTCAAAGTCTCTAATAACTTCCTCCACTTTAACATTTTCCGCATCTAAAATTATTAAAGTTTCTTTTTTATAATCTAATATCCCCCCACACCAAGTTGTGAAAGAATTGTTATAAGGTATGTTAATTGACTTCTCGATGTGGCCAGCAGCAAAACACTCTACATCCCTTATATCAACTATTTGCTGAACACCCCTCATCACTTCTTGAAGTTCTTCTATTATATAAATAGCAGTAATCTCTCTCTTCTTACGAGTTGGTGGACCATACTTATTTAAATGCTTCATTAATGGAAAATACTTTGGAGGCTCTGGCTGTCCCGTCAATAAATTCGATATAAAATTATCTTCATCATTACATTGAAACGCCCAATTAAACATCTTTTCATAACCTAATGTGGAAGTTGGAATTGCTCCTAATGCTTTTCCACATGCACTTCCTGCACCATGTGATGGCCATATTTGCAAATAATCAGGGAGTATTTTTATTTTTTGTATAGAATCAAATAATTGTTTCGCTCCTATTTTTGCGGTATCTTTAATACCAACAGCAATTTCTAATAAATCGGGTCTACCTATATCTCCTACAAATATAAAATCACCTGTGAATATTCCTATCGGTTTATCATTCATATAATTATTTTGACTTGTATCGGTTACTAAAAAGGAAATACTTTCAGGCGTATGCCCTGGGGTATGAATGACATTGAATTTTATATGACCAACCTTAAACTCTGTTCCCTCTCTAACCAAATTGTATCGACCCTCGTTAAGATTTTGATATTTCCAATCACTATCTCCTTCATCTGATACATATAAATTTGCATTAAAAAGAAGGGAAAGTTCTCTAGACCCAGATAGAAAATCTGCATGAATATGAGTCTCAGCCGCAGCAATTACTTCCATTCCCTCTTTCTTAGCAAATTCTATATATTGTTCTATATAGCGGCTGGGATCAATAACAATTGCTACGCCTTCCTTCTGACAACCAACTAAATAGGAAGCATGAGCTAATTTTTCATCATAAAAATATTTTAAAAGCATAGCTATTCCCTCCAAATGCTTATTTCAAATTACTTCTCGGTTGTTACAACAACTCTCTATCTTTCCTTATAGAATCCCTTTCAACATTAAATTCCAATACATATAGGGCAACATATACCTTTTAAGTAAAAACATACTATACCGTTCTTTCGCTTGATTAAATGGAAACGTTTCTTGAGGCTCATGTTCATAGTTAAATTCAGCGAGTATAAGACTTTTATATCCTGTAACAATCGGACAGGATGTATACCCATCATAATTAGCCTGCAAGTCTCTTCCATTAAGTACGTCCAAAATATTTTGTTTTAAGACAGGTATTTGTTTTCGAATTGCCGCTCCAGTTTTAGATGTAGGTAAATTGGTACAATCTCCAAGTCCAAAAATATTCTTATATTTTACATGCTGCAAAGTATAAGGACTTATATCTACCCACCCCTGATGATCACTTATCTCACTTTCTTTAATAAAGTTAGGTGGCCCCATTGGTGGAACAACATGTATCATACTATATGGTACTGTTTCTCGTTTCAGTGTTTGCGTATCTTCAAAAATTGCTTCTCTCTTTTCAGCGATAATTTCTACTAAGTTTTTATTATAGTTCGTTATAATTTGCTTTCTTTCTAGTACTTGTTCTAATGTTTCAGCATAACGCGGTACCTGAAATATGTTAGCATTCGCAGAATAAAACATTACTTCACTTCTGTTTCTTACACCGTTATTACAAAAATACTCTTCTGCTAAATACATAATTTTTTGTGGAGCACCACCACATTTAATAGGAGTATTGGGGTGAGTAAAAATCGCATTCCCTCCTTTGAATTTTTCGATTTCTCTCCAAGTAGAATCAACATATGTATAAGAATAATTGCTACAAACCCCATTGGTCCCAATAGACTCCTTTAAGCCTTTAATACCGTCCCAATTTATTTGTATACCGGCTGCTACAATAAGAATTTCATATTCAAGCAGCATTCCATCATCTAAAAGTATCTTATTTTCATCTGGGAACAACTTAACGACACTTTTTGGAATCCATGTTGCTCCTTTTGGAATAAGTGATTCTTGATCACGCATCGTACATTCCTTTGAAACAATTCCTCCCCCAACTAAACTCCATAGTGGTTGGAAGTAATGTTTTTTAGATGAATCGATAATAGCTATACTTTCTTTCAATAGGGATACATTTCGTAACAAATGTGCAGTAGAAGATAGTCCTGCAGTCCCAGCGCCAATCACAATAATTTTATAATTATCTCTGGTCTTCATTATCCTCTTCCTATCTGAATTTAATTTTTAAGTTAACTAATTATTAGCCTTATTTCATCGTAGTAACAATATTATAAGATAAAAATACTATTATTTTATCTTATTAAAACGAATATTCCGTTAACTTTATCCGTCGACATTACTATATGCGTAAATCCCTTATGTTACTTCTTTAATTTGTTTCAAACTCTACAAACTTTACATTTCTCAATATTAGCCTGTATCCTATCTCACTTTAATGACATTACACTTCTATAGATAATGAAATGCAAGTTTCTTTGGTATGGTTTGTCCATCCTCCTTTTCAGGAGATAGACAAAAACAATCTTATTCCAATAGCTATATTACCTATTCTTTTTTGAATCTTTGTTATAAATATCTATACATGCATTTGAGAACGTCTTTGTTGTTTTTCCAGTCCCTCAATAATGTGAGAATTGCTATTACCATATTTCCCGTAGCCTTTGATTTATAGGGAGCTGAAAATAGTACATACCAACCCGACTGGAATATTGAACACCTCATAACAGGAGATACTTTCTACTTAACTCAACGTTTTGGTAGAGCGCATTTTGGTGCCAAAATGAAGATTTTCAAGGTTCACCCTGACGGTACTTTACAACGCTTTATTACAATTGAACCAGAATTTATTACTACGCCTAAAGGGTTAGAAATTTGGAGAACACCAATTACAAATGTATATACTAAAGGGACATATATTGCAGTAATTAAGTATAACGGAGAATTTACCTACTCAAATCATTTTCAAATTAATTAACTCTTTCCTACTCAGTAGCTAGAATTGATTAATTAGGTAGCTATGAAGAATTAAGATCTTAACCAGCTTTAATTGGATTTTACCTTTTTTAATATAAACACATTTTACTTTTAATAGAAGTAAGTTAACTATTATATCCACCTACTCTTCGTATGCAATATTGCATACGAAGGGCCTTAAATATTTTGGTATACTATGCATGTGGATTTTTCATCCAAAATTCCACTCAAACGCATATTTATGTATATGCCGACCCTAATTGCTAAAAGTGAGAAGAATGTTATTCATTCTTCTCACTTTTTTTATTTAAAATGTGTGCTTGTACTTAGGTCTTTAGATATTTTACATTTTGAATCTTAATACTAATCCACGTATGTGAATTTCCTTATAAAAATAAACTCCAAAATAGAATTAATCCTCCAAATTCCACCTATGGAGTCAGTTGTTTTCTAAAAAACATTCCAGCGTTTTTATCAATTGATTTTAGAATAGTTAAATAATAATACCGTATACAAGCTCTGCATAAATTATTCATTTTCTTTTATATAATACCTACCTTTTTACTTCTGATAAATCATTAAACATTGGATTATATTTCACTTTTATATAAATAAAAGCCAAATAGCCGTTCATAATGAACGACTATTTAGCATCTTACTAATAATTTGAATGTTCTTCATGTTAATCTATTTTGTTTAATCCTGTAGAAGTAACTTGATAGGTTCTTTTTTTACCTATATATTCTTGTTTATTATTCTCAAGGTTAATAAGTGTAGCCCGTGTCTTTTCCTTTACTGCTTCCCCTTCTATATGGGTAAACTCGATATAATCTCCCACTTTGACTGGCACAGTTTGTCTTTCAGCAGTTTGCTGTCTATTTCCCACTATTTCCTTATTGTACACAACACTACCGGATGAATTCTGTACTTTGATACTTGCATACGTATTATTAAAATAAGAATGTGGTACGCCTGCTTCTAAATTCACCTGCATTTTCTCTGTTACCCTATTATAATCTACTTTTGCGATTTCTCTATCACTATATCCCTTTAAAGACCAACCAAATTGATTTCCGTCTAAAACCGTTGCTTCTGGCATCTTTTCTACTTTCTTCAGACCTTCTTTTGTAACCTCGTACATTGCTTTTTTTCCAAAGCTCTCTTGTTTACTGTTGTCTACATTTGTGAAAGTAGCTCTATGCACACCTTCTAAATGTGTTAACTCAATATAATCGCCTACTTTAACTGGAACTTTTTGCAATTCAGCATTTTGTTGTTTGTTTCCATAAATGTCTTTCTTGTATACTACTTTCCCTGATGCATTTTGTACTTTAATACTCGCATATGTTTCATTAAAATAATGATGTGGTACGCCTGTTTTTAAGTCAACTTGCATTTCTTCTGTCGACTTATTGAAATTGATTTTAGCAAACTCGAAATCACTAATTCCTTTTAGTGACCATGCAAATTGATTTCCATCTAAAATTGTTGCTTCTGGCATTTTTTCTACTTTCTTCAAGCCTTCTTTTGTGACTTCATACATTGCTTTTTTTCCAAAGCTTTCTTGTTTACTGTTGTCTACATTTGTGAAAGTAGCTCTATGCACACCTTCTAGATGTGTTAACTCAATATAATCGCCTACTTTGACTGGAACTTTTTGCGATTCAGCATTTTGTTGCTTGTTTCCATAAATGTCTTTCTTGTATACTACTTTTCCTGATGCATTTTGCACTTTAATACTCGCATATGTTTCATTAAAATAATGATGCGGTACGCCTGCTTTTAAGTCAATTTGCATTTCTTCTGTCGACTTATTGAAATTGATTTTAGCAAATTCGAAATCACTAATCCCTTTTAGTGACCATGCAAATTGGCTTCCTTCTAAAATATTATTTTCATTAGGCACATCTGGTTTAATTGGATTAGAATCCGTACCCTTCCAAATCTCTGCTGTTAAAATTGGATATCCTAATGCAGCCACTTTTTGAATGGTATCGTTATTTGGACGCAATCCCCACTTCTCAAAGAAAGGTATCAAATTTTGTTTGGCTACTTTTGATGCCGAAATCATAAATAATTGTTTTTTATTTTCATCAGTTTGTGGAAGTTCACTTGAAGACATGTCTCTATACAATTGATGCAATTTAGGATAGAAGTCCTCTCCATATGCTAACTGTAGTTGCCAAAGCATAACAAGCTTAACAAAAACATCACTAACTTCGTCATAATTTTTATTAGGTTGTTCTAAGTATTGAAATGCCTTAGTATAAGCGCCCTCCTGTTGCAATCTAAAAGATTGATTAGATGTAAATGCTTTTTCTACAGAAAGGCTGTAAATATTATTTTGTACTTCTGTCATATTATAAAACTTCCAAGGTGATTGCTGTCTCAAATGCCCTGCCTCATGCCAAGGACCCCAGCCATCTTTTATAAATTTATTAATATCTAACATGTATTGGATTGCATCTCCTACATATGCGGTTCGATAAGAAGTTGCATACATATAATAATCGGGAGAATGATTTTCTTCTACGTAATGAATATAATGTTTATCTACTTGTTCCTCGGATAAACCAGCTACTTTGTCTTGAATTCGAGTAGCTTCATCCATCTTTTTTAAGAGTTGTACAGGATCTGTATTAGAACCTAACAAATATTTCTTAACACGTGCAGGGCTGGCCGTAATTAATACACGTTCTCCTTTTAACTCCACTGCATGTGCATTGGGATATTGGTCCAGCATGTTTATTAAATCTTGTTTCGTATGCTTTCCTAGTTCAAAAAAAGGAGTAGTCGTTCCACCTGTTGTGACTGTTGTTCGAATGGTACCACCTTGTTGTTTATTATAAAAATAAATCATCCCCCCATTTGGAGATTGGATTGTGTTTATACCAGGTTTTAATGTAAATGATTTTATTTTAGAATCTTCTCTCCAAGAAGCATCATACGAATACGTTCCAATGTATGCTTGAATATTTTGATTTCCTTCTACATTAATCGTTATTTGTTCATTTGGCTTTGCATATAAACCAGTGGGTTCATATGGACTAAATGCCATACTTTTTCTTTCCTGTTGTTTCAGTACCTCAACATCCCCTTTTCCTGGGACTGTATATATTCTGTTTTCTGATTTAACTGACTTTTCTTCTTGCAGTGATGTCGATATTTTTTTTTGCTGCTTTGTTTCCTCTGCAAAGACATCTGATGAAGAAACCATTCCAGTCGTAAGCATAGTTACTGTAGCAGTAGCTGCAAGTATTTTTCTAGTTTTATATTTTGAGTTATTCCCCATATTATCTCCCTCATTTTCCCTTAGTACATTTAAGGATTATTATTTTATTTATTACGTTTTTACACCAAAAATTTTTTACGCTATTTATGTTGTATCTAATACTCTATTTTTCCTCATAATAGTCTCCTTTTCTTTATTTCTAATTGTTTATAAATGTTATTTGATGACACATAAAATAACAACTTTACGATAAACTCATCAATAACAACCTATTATGTTTTGATTTAGTATTCTTAACTTCCATCTAATTGTATAAAAGTATTCAATTAGGAAAATAAGAATATAAAGCTCACTAATCATAGATTAGGTTTTATGGAAAAATTCATAAAAATCATTCCCCTTAAAAATTCAAACTTGTATAACTACTTTCTACATATAGGATGGAATTATAAAAATATTTCAATAAAATAAAAGACACAGGCCTGATGATACCTCCGTCTTTTCAATTTATAAAGAACAAAAAATCATTTTATAACTGTATAAATGCCCTTGCAACAAATACTGTATTCCGCTATTTTTTTGAAGAAACAGGATCCATTTTTAATGTTTTTATCCCTTCTTTTAATGTAAACGCATCCGCTCTCAATGTTTTCCAACTATCTTTCGCCGCATTCAAATTAGGTTTTAAGAATTTGAATTTATTTTGATCCGCTTTTTGGGATGCTTTATCAATATGACTAAGCACTCCCGAATATTGAGAATCTAAATCATGCCATTGTGCAGACATATAGGTAAGTGCATTAATAGCCGATCCAATCGCATTGTGCATTTCATTAATATTATTATACGCAACACCAACTACACGATTTAATGTTACTTTATAATCTATAGTCTGACGTAATTGTGCTAACAACGGCTCTAACGTACCTAAATTATTTCTTGCTACCCCTATCATTACACCACCAGCAATCCACGTAGGAATTGAGGGAATTGATACAGTTATTATTCCATCTGATTCTACTTGTTTAAAATGTCTCACTTGCTCTAAAACTTCATTTAGGCGCTTTTCATCTTCATCAATTCCAGATGCTTGGTTTTTCAGAATCGAATGCAAAATATCTTTATGACCTGCAAATGCTCGGACATCTTCTCCAATACTATCTCTTAACTTAGCTAGTTCTTGTATTAAATTCTGTGTATATGCTTGATTTTGTTTAATCTCACCTTGTAAATCTGTCATGCCTTCTTTTAATGTGTCTGCATCCCCTTCATTAATCGCTTCTACTAATGTGTCATAATAATTGTCGAATTTAGTATCATACTCTACAATCCCCGTCAGTGTATCTAAAAGTTGTTTTTTTATGTGTGAATCCCATTTCGTAGCATGCTCTCTTGCATTCTTTTGATCTTGTAGAATTTGACTAGGTAGATTTGTATATCCTTTAATGTCAATTGCTTCAAAGTTAACATCTGGGTTTTTAATTAACAAATAAGAGTAATCATTCATGGATTTTGCAAATACCCCAGCATCTTGCAAAGCTTTTTTCATCTTTTCGCTGTTTACCGAAAGAGATATATCTTCGGTACTAGTTTGTTCCATTTTACTTTCACTTGCGAAGGCTGCCACTGGAGAAACTACAGTAGTTGTTGTCAGAGTTAAAAACGTCGATACAGTAAGTAGTTTATAAGGAAAGTTTTTATTCATTTTAATTCCTTCTATACATATATATTGATTTTTAATTTGTTTTTTCTTGTTTAAAAGCAATGTCTTTTGAAATGAATTCTGCATCCTTATGAATATCATTCCAACTTTGTTTTGCAGCCTTTAAATCATCAGGTATTAAAGAAAGTTTATGTTCTTGCATTTGGTCGATATTATCATATAGATCTTTATAATTCGCTCCCATCGTATTCCATTGTTGCTGAATACTTGTTAGAGACATAATTGCTTGATCAACTGTTTGATACAAATATGTTAAAGTGTCTTTTGTATTAGTAAGTGAAATAACTGCTTGGTTAGCTAAATCAGCTTTCATACTTAATTCTCCAATTTTATTCGAAATTTCATTATAGGAGTTCATATGATTAGATGCCTCAACACCAGCTGCTGTTCCTAAACCGATACCAGCTGCCCCTAGAGCTGTTAGACCACCAACAACAGCTGGTGTCGCTGTGCCACCGGTCACAACAATTACTACCGCTCCTGCAATCGTTCCAATAACTAAAATAGTTGCTCCTAATCCACCACCAATTGACCAGGCTAATACATTATCAAAATGTGCTTTCTGCGTAGAACGTAAATTCTCAATTTCGGCCTGAAGTTGTGGGACTAGTGCTTGTTTTCCCGCTAATATAGCCGTTAATCCCCCTTGTCCATCTGGACCTCCAACATTATTTTTAAAATCTACAGTATTTGTATACAACTTTGTTTTGAAAGCTTCTAACATCTTAATAATTTCCGTAACTTCATTTGAATTTGTATGAATTGTACCGATTAAATCCCCTATTCCTTCTTTGAGGCCCGCCTTATCTTTCTTTTTTACAGTATCTACTAGTGTGTCGTAATAATTTTGAAATTGTTCATCATAATTTACAATATTACGTGCTGTCTTTTGAATGTTTGGCTTCGCTGTATCTAGCCAGTAATTTGCATTGATTCGTGACAGTTCTTGATCCAGGTGAATGTTTTTGATGAATTCTCCCCCTCCTGAACCTAAATCAATGTTGGATAAATTTACATTCGGTTGCTTAATCATTGTTTTTGCGTACAAATCCATTACAAGAATATGAGAGCCTGTTTTAGCCAACACTTTCTTTAACCCTTCAGGTCCTAACGCATAATTTTCTATTTTCTGTTCTTGTGCTGTCTGTTCTTGTGCAAGTGCGTGAATAGTACTACCATTCGTAGCAGTTATAACCGTTGCTAAAGTGGCCAAAGTTATGACCTTAAATGGAAATTTCATTATTTGATTCTCCTCCTTATTTTCAATTGATTTATTATCTTTTTATTAAACCTAAATTCTTAATATTAAAATTTATGAACTTGTTCTTCGAGTTGATTTGTTACATTTTTTAGTCGTCTTAATGTATCTTTTTGTGACTGAGTGTTACTAGTATCAACTTCAGTCAATAATTTTGTAATACTATTATTTATTAGATTCAAATCCTCTTTATAACGTTTCATTAGCTCAATTTCTCCATCTACTTGATTAGCAAATGTATGCAAATCATTTTGCATGAAAAGAATCATTGATTTTTGTAGATCTGCTACTGTTAATTTAGTTGTTAAGTCATATAATTTCTGATTTTGTTTCTCTAAATCATTTAAATATACTCTTTGCTCTGCTGTTAGTTTATTAATTTCGGCAAAGGTACTATATGTTTTTTTAATTTTTTCAGGATCAATCACTTTCATAAGATCATACTCTTTCGTTTTTGTAACTGCAGCTGCAGCAATTTCACCTTTTTTACTTTTCTCTATCGCTTCACGTGCTTCTTTTTTGGCAGCTTCAATTTCTATAGCTGATTTTCCCTTTTCTGTTGCTTCCTGCTCTGCTTTCTTCTCTGCTTCTACAATAGTATTATTTATTTCTTTTCCTTTGTTATACGCTACTACCGCTGTTTGAGCAGCCGGTTCAATGATATCTTTTGATAGGCTATAAATTTCTTGGAATACCTTTAGCCCTTGTTCATTTAAAGCTCCTGGTAATAATGCTATTTGCTCTAAATCATTTTGAATTGATTTTTTTGTATTTAGCATTTCATTTTTTAACTTGTCTATTTTTCCTGTTCCCTCTGAACTAAGTACACTCTGTGCTTTTACCACATCTGTATCAAGATTTTTCAGTATCTTATCTACCTGTAGTTTAAGATCTGTTAACTCATTAATCTGACGTTGCACGTTTTCTTTGTTTGTTATAGTCATATCTTGAAGAACTTCCAGTCTATCTATAAACCCTTCTTTATCTTCCTTATTATCTACAAATCCTTTTAATGTTGGATAATAGCTATTAAATTTGGTTGCAAATCCTTTACTTTTTGAATTTAGTAGAATTAATTTTGGATATAGTTCTGATGACCACTCTTTCATATCTTGTTTAATTAGAAATTGAGTTGTATTTAAAGATGGAACTTCTTCAAGTTGCACATTCGGACTTGCTAAGGCTCCATCTATAAAGGTTTGTGTTAATTTGGAGTGTGCACCTATTTTTCGTAATGCTGAGGAAATATCTATGTTTTCTTGTTTCGTTTCTGCCTGAACGATTGGCGTTGCGAGAGTATTGATAGGAATAGTCGCTCCAGTAACGATTGATGTTATTAAAAATCCTGTCATAATTTTATTCTTCATTCCGTACCCCTCTTCACTATTGTTTTTTACAGTTTTAATCGTAAATGTTGTACAACCTAACGTTAGGATTTCTTCACATATACTTGAGGATAGAGATTTTTTCAAAAAAGTAATTACATCTCGTTTTTTATTTATTTTTGATAGAATATAAGGACCTTACTTCCCCCTCATTTTAAACACTATGTTTTTCATAAGTAAACCAGAAAATCGCTTTGATTAAATTTGATTTTTCAGATATTTATTATTCAAATTATAAAATATTATATTTAAAAAAGTTAAATCCAAATTTCATTTCATAAAGTGAAATAATTATACTATGATAATTAAACATAAAAATCCTTTTATTCCCCAAATCCTATATGAATCCCTCATCCAAAAATGATTTTACTATAATTTAATAGTGATTGACGCATATGTGTCTTTTATATGGATATGTAAAATTACATATCCATATAGGAGTAACTAGCATACATACGCCAAAATATTATTATCGTATATATAATAATCATGTTACTACGAACACCACAGGAGAAAACTCCCCTCATGCACTTTAGAGGATAAATTATCCATGAAATAATAATTTTTGCTTATATACTTACTATTATTATAGGAATACAAAAAAGCGATTCTTTTCACAGTAAAAAGAATCGCTTTCTAGGTTCCTATTTTCAATTACATTACATAAAGAATTGAGAAATTATCATTTAAGAGCCTTAACTATAACTTCAGCTGCATCTGCAATTAATTTATTATCATAGGTAGCTTCTTTCTCATCTTTACTAGTTAAGATTGCAATGATAATAGGTGCCCTGTTCGGTGGCCAAACGATAGCAATATCATTTCGTGTCCCATAACTTCCAGCTCCTGATTTATCTCCAACTACCCAGTCAGTTGGTACGCCTGCACGAATAAGTTTGTCTCCTGTAGCATTTCCTTTCATCCACTCTGTAAGAATTTTACGTTTATCAGCTGGAAGTGCATTTCCGACCGTAAAAGCCTTAAGATTGGTAGCAATTGCTTTTGCTGTACTCGTGTCACGAATGTCTCCTGGAATAGCCTCGTTTAACTCTGTCTCAAAGCGATCAGCCATAGTAACCCTATCACCCATCTGTCTAAGCGCTTTTTCATATCCCTTAGGTCCGCCTATTTTATTAAATAGAATGTTCCCTGCAGTATTATCACTGGAACGAACAGCGGCCTCAGCAATTTGTCCTAATGTCATTCCGGTATCTACATGTTTCTCTGTAACGGGTGAATATTCCACCAAGTCGTCTTTCGTATAAGTGATAACTTCATTTAATTTCTCAGTTGAGTTTTGCTGTAGCAATACTCCTGCCGCTAATGCCTTGTAGGTTGATGCAAAGGCAAATCTTTCGTTAGGTCGATAAGCAATTGTTCGATTTGTACCAGTATCAATAGCATACACACCTAATCGAGCATCAAATTTTTTCTCAAGTTGAGAGAATTCTTTATACGTCGCATGATTTTTATGTTTAACTGGTCCGGTCTTTTCTTTCGCTTCAACTTGCAATGCCCCTCCTGTAAAAGCTTCTAGGCTTGTAAGACTTAAACCTAATATACCAACACATAAACCTATTTTTAACATCCTCTTGTTTTTCAAAATCATCATTCCTTTCAAATTTTCAATACTGAAAACAAGTAGTAAATTCAATACACTGTATCCTATTTGAAAACCTGTTTTTATACGTACACATAATAGACCATCTAAGAAACAAGTTTGTTCCATAAAGTGAAACTTTAATCAGTGGGGGTTTTGTTCATCCCCCACTGATTATTAGTTGAACCAATCGGGCTTTTACAGGCAGTTGATCTCCCGCCTAACTTCTTTGCTCCAGCTGAATTTTGAGGTGGGAGTTTTACTGCCCGTTAATGCGGGATAAATTTAAAACCTTTTTAACTAGTAGCCAAGATATTAACAAAAGTAAGAGATAGCAACTATGATAGCCGCTATCTCTTATTTCAAATCTTCCTTTTTCTTTAACTTATAAAGGCTTTTATATAAACAGGGTCTCTTCCCCTGAGAAAAGTGCACAAATTTTACTATCTTTGATTCGAACTATCTGTACTAGCAGCTTCACCATGTATACGTTGCTTTTTTAAATCAAAGTATACATCTAAAATTTCCTTTCCAATTATAGAATTAATTCCATTTTTATCATCATGAAGCCATGGGACTACTACAGAAAATGCTACTTCTGGATTATCATATGGAGCATATCCAACTAATGTTAAGTTGTAACATTCCATACGTTCTCCTTTTGCATTTCTACCAATTGGATCATCTCCACCATATACAGTTTGAGCTGTCCCTGTCTTTCCTGCTGGTTTATATGGCGCATTTTTGAAATACTTCACGCCAGTTCCATCACCTTCTTGGAATACCCATCTAAAGCCTTCTTTTATCCGATCAATATGTTCTTTCTTCATATCAACTCGATTTAATACGACAGGCTCTATAGAGCGTATAACTTTACCGACCTCTTCTTCTTTTATTGATTGCTCTCGTATTTCTTGTACAATTTGGGGTTGCATTCTATATCCACCATTTGCAATAGTTGAAATATATTGTGCCAATTGCAATGGCGTATACGTATCATACTGACCGATAGAAAAATCTAGTAAAAACCCAGGTTGACTATCTACTTTTCTCGTTTGCCCAATTATTTCATTCGGTAAATCAATACCTGTTGGTACCCCTAAACCAAATTGTTTAAAATAATAACGCATTTTATCAAATGCTTCTTGTTTAATATCCAATGAACCATTCGGTACGTAATTAACTCCCGCAATTTTTAAAGCTGTCTGGAACATGTATACATTCGAAGATACTTGTAAAGCTCGTAAATCATTAATATTACCAAATCCGGATACATTCCATGATTTCTTGGCTTGTGTACCTTTAAATTTCATCGGTGCATCATAAAATTGATCTCCTGGCTGTATTGCCCCTGTCTCATATCCAGTTAATAACGTTGCGCCTTTTACAGCTGACCCTAGCTCATACGAAGTTGTCATGTTACCTAATGCCAAATCCTCAATCTCTATTTTCCCTTCTTTTTCTACAATCTTTTTGCCTGCCATAGATAAAATCTGTCCGTTATTTGGATTTGTCATGACGACAAACGCTCGGTCCAACAGTGGCTCTGAACTCTTAAAAGCTCTCAAATTTTTCTCTATACTTTCTTCCACTTTCTTTTGTAATTCCATATCAATCGTTAATGTTAAACTATTACCACTTTTTCCTTTAGAGATTATTTCTGTGTTTATAATGTTTCCTGATTTATCAGTAATGTTTTTCACTTCTTCTTTTGTGCCGTGTAATACATCTTCATATCGTTGTTCAATATAACTTTTTCCTACACGGTCATTACGGTTATATCCACGTACCAAATAAGAATCTAAGTTTTCTTTCGGTAATCCTTCTTCACTACTTGTAATATTACCTAACACGGAACGAAATAAATTACCATTTACATAATTACGTTCCCAATCAACTGTTGTATCTACTCCTGGAAACTCCGCAAGTTTTTCACTTATCCGCGCATATTCTTGATCTGTCACATCTTTTTTTATAATTTGTGGTGTCAGTTGATAACCTGAACTCATTTTACTTTTAATAGCTAACACCTTTAAATCTTGTGCTGTTAATTCTGCCAATTCTACTTCTGTAACGCGACTTCGTCTTAAGTCTTGAATTTTTTTGTCTAGTTCTTTTCCCTCTATTCCCTTTTCTTTAAACTTTCCTATGTCGTTTTTAGTAATCTTTGATTCCGCACGTTTCGTATTCAATTGCATCCAAAAATCTTTTTTATCGATATCGGTTAATTTATTTATATCTTGCTCAGGCATTTCAAGTACCTTCGCCAAGTCTTTTGCTGTTTTTAAAATATCTTCACTCGTAATCCCCTTCACCCTTGTATACGTAATTGTGCGAAGAGATTTATTATTAACGACTGTTTTCCCTTCTCGATCTAGAATCTGTCCACGTGGAACTGGTATACTAGTTGTTTCATTTTGACTGTTTTCCACTTGGTTCTTATAAGCCTCTCCCTCAACGATTTGTACTTTTCCTAGCTGCATAATAATAGCTGAGAATAGTACAAATATGCAAAGGAACATTATATTCAATCGAATAGATATATATGTCTTCTGTTTCTTTACTTTTTGTTCTTTCATAAATCCTCCATATAATTCTTCAGGAAATCCTCACTAATACTTAGTAAATAAATATACTAAAAGCGTTCCCTATATATTAGAAACCACTATTCAGTTATAATAGTGTCTTATCTTTTTTCTAAATCCTTGTAAGCGTCAATTTCTTTTCGTTTAGCCGTGTAATTGATAAATTTCCTTTCCTGTTTTTCTCTCTATTTTTTTGTTGCTTGCATTAGAAATGCTAAACTGTATAATGACTCATATTAAACTTACACATAGACTTGCTAGTAACTTTTCATACTAATTATTCCTTTCTTCATGCTGTAATACTTAATAGACAACCTAAGTAATAAAGTTGTTCCACATTTACAAAAAAAATAATTAACTATAAGATGAAATAGGCTACATAAGGGAGGGTTATATGTTACATACGAAAAGATGGAGATTTTTTGCGGTTCTTTCTATTGTAGGTTTGATTTTACTAATTTTAGTAAAAATCAACTTCATTTCAATTACTATCGCAACTTCTTCAGCTGAAAGAGGAAAAATTTTTGATCAAAATGGTGTAATACTAGCTACAAATAAGAAAGTTAAGTCTCTATATTGCACTTCTAATGATGAAAAGCTATCGAATCAAGATACATCAAACACATTAGCTTTTTTCAATCAATTTTCAAACGAGTTTCAACATGACATTTCTGCAGAGGACATAAAATCACAATTACAACAATCTTGTAAAAAGCAGACTATGAATGATATACCGTTATACTCTGACATAAATGAGAGTGAACTTACATTCATAAACAAAAACAAACCCAATAATGTAATAATTAAAGATGAATTGATCCGATATTATCCTAAACACGAAATTGGTTCACAGCTAATTGGGTATGTAGAAAATGACCTTAATTCTAAGTATGGACCTGTTGGAAAAAGTGGGATTGAGCTTCAATATGAAAATGATTTAAAAGGAAAACCCGGAAAAACTCTGATTTTTAAAATGAATAATAAAAAGTTCTTGTGGAACATTCAAAAAGTACAAAAAGGAAAAGATGTCCGGCTAGCTTTAAACTCTAAATTACAGCAAAAAACAGAGGAAGCATTAAGATCTCAAATTAAGAAAATACCTGATGCTAATGCTGGCTATGTTGTAGTAACCGATGTAAAAACTGGCGCAATTTTAACTATGGCCAACTCGGCAGTTTTTAATCCAAATACATTACATACACATGTATCATCTAAAAATGAAAACATTAAATCACTTTCGCAAAATAAAGCAATTCAAAAATTAAAGTATGGTGAATCTTATGTAAATATGGCCTCTACTATAAAGCCACTTACTATTTTAATTGGATTAAACGAAAAGCTTTTTCAACCTGAAGATACTTATTTAGATAAGGGTACTTTTCAGTATGATAATCAAAATAACATTACGAATGCACCTGGAACGCCAACAGGTGAGATTACACCAAGGCAGGCTATCATTAATTCATCTAACACATTTATGACAGCAAAAGTAGCTCTGCCCTTATTCAACCGAAATAATGGGAATATAGAAAAAGTGGCACATATATGGACAGATTATTTAATGCAATTCGGCCTACGTTCTAAAACTGGGATTGATTTACCTTTTGAAGAAGACGGACAATATGAATTCCATCCATCTAATAAGTTTGAAAATGGAATCTCCGCTTTATTAAATGCCTCTTGGGGAGGAAATGAAGTGCATACTCCTCTTCAACTCGCTCAATATGCAGCAACTTTGGCAAGTAAAGGTGATAGATATAAACCTCAAATCGTAAGTGCTATTATTGGTCAGGACGGTAAGGAAACAAAAAAGTTTAAACCAATTTTAGAAAGTTCAAATCGTTATCCTATGAAATTTTGGAGCGTCATGCAAGGTGGGATGAGTCAAAATATACAGGAGATTAAAAACTTGCCCTTTCATGTCGCAGGTAAAACAGGTATAACAGGCTCTCCCAACGAGCAAGAAAGAATGATAAATCATTCTCTTTTCATTGCATATGCTCCTACCGAAGATCCACAAATCGCCGTTTCTGTCGTTATTCCTGGTAGTAATTCAGAAAAAAATATTGCTGCTCTCGTTACATCAGAAATTTTAGAGTCTTGGCATACACTTCAAAAAGAAAATAATAACAAAGAGGAAGGTTCATTAAAGTGAACCTTCCTCTTTTACCATATAGAATCTATATTTATTATTTTCCATTCACCATTATCATTCTTTTCGAGCATAAATGAATACTTAATATCAGTTAAAACATACTCTTTTTGCACATATCCAGTATTACCGTTAATTGTCGATATTTTTATATATCCATCATTTTGTACTTTTTCTGGAATCCAAGCTTTTACCATTTCATTAGATATTTCATATAAAACTTGTGATTCTCGTTTTGGTTCAGCTAAAATTTTTGTTTTATTTCCAGTAACCGTTGCATATATAAAATGCGCTTGCTTTGATTGGTTACTTTCTGTAAATCCACTTGGTACTTTGTATACTTTTTTTGTATCATTTGCAAATTCTCCCCCGTTTGTAAGAGCGACTTGCAACTCATGAAAAATATCTTCATCAAACTTCAATTCATCCTTCTTATAACTCTTCCCTTTAAATATAACTTCATCATTTAATGCTCTATACAAATCATTTTCATTTTTTGAATTTGTACTTCGATATAACTCATTCATAAATTGTTTTAATGATGGATCTTGAGCAGACTCATCTTTTGTTTTCGGCTTAATTTGAGTACTACTTTGTACCGGTGATTTATTATCATCAAGCCAAGGTTGTTGAACAATAAAAAATAACATTGTACAAACCAAAACAACTACAATAGGCAATGCTTTTTTACGAAATGGTCTCTTGTATGTTACAGAATCTACTTCACTATTTTGGTATATCGATTGCTTTATTTTATAAATAAATGCTTCTTCATCTTTACGACGCTCCATTGGTCCATTTTTTAATTTGCTATACCAGTCAGGATTTTTTTTACTGTTCATCACTTCTACCCTCCCCTATTAATTTTGAAACTTTACTTCTTGCTCTGCTTAACCTAGATTTGACTGTTCCAATGGATACACCTAATGTTTCAGCCATTTCTTCATAAGATAATTCATATTTCGCGTCCAATATTAGTATTTCGCGGTGTTTTTTAGGTAGTTTTAATACAACATCCCACACATCATTCATTTCCTCTTGATTAAAAAATTCTTGTTCTGCCGATGGAGATTGCTTATCGTCACTAAAAAATCCCACTAAAGATATCCTTTTAAAATAAGAGGATTTCAAATAGTTTATTGCCGTATTTCTTGTAATTTTTAATATCCACGTTTTAATAGATGACTCCTTTCGAAACGAATTCCAATGTTTAAAAACCTTAATAAATACATCTTGTGTGATGTCATCTGATAAGTGTGGATCTTTCGTAATAATAAATGAATAATTCCATACATCTTGCCAATAGTCTTTTATAACATAGTCAAGCTCATCATGATTACATTTTTCAATAAACTTCTGTTCCATTTCCACACCTCAAACTTATTTGAATAAACATAAAGCTGCCCTCACTTTTAATATGGTTTCAATATATAGACATGATACAAGTTTCATTTGTTCCATTGTTTATCTTTTTTTCGATAGAAGACTCCTTCTTTAAAAATGTAAAGGTGGGAAATAAATGTTGTTAGATATTTCATCTATACATTCTCTTCAGTGACAGGCTCCTAAAAAACAAGTAAAGCATACAATATTAAAAATTTACTCATAAAAATCTGATTACGATTTTTTGGATTTCATGAAACACTCCACTTATATCACCTATTTTTTCCAAGATCATACTTATTTGTGTGCTCTATTTATTTTTTACTAAATAGCTGTTTTGTTAAAGTTTAAAATTACCCTCACTTATTCATTTCAATTTGTTCTACTCTTATTTTTACTATTAGAAATGCCAAGATTTCAGATATGGAAATAAAAATGAACAAGTTTTTTATCATCAGCTGCATTAGCCCCTGGCCCAATCAGTTCTACACTTCCGACTGAACTCTCTGGTTTTAAATCAGCATTTAGGACTATTCAAACTACTAATCAGCCCGTACTTGCAAATACTATTTCGAAAATTACATTCGAAACCATAGAATTTGATTTAAATAATGAATATGATGAGGTATCAACTTTCTAGAGCCACAACAAAATAGAAAAAGCATTCTCGATTAGAAAGAATGCTTTTTTGAAACTTTATTGTTCTTTATTTTGCCCAATTTATACCTTTGAGTTAAGCAAACATATAATAAATTTAGTAGAAGATTTCACCTTCTAATTAAGTATTATTTCTGAAAAACATGTTTTATTTTTTCACCTGGAACGTTGCTCCCGCCTCTTCCTTTTACATCTTCAATCATCATGGTAACAATCATGTTTGGCGCGCTTGCATCGAAAGCTGCAAACCATCCAAGTTCTTTACCCTCTGCTTCTTTCGATTCTTTCAGTTCTGCTGTACCTGTCTTACCAGCGAGAGTTACACCATCAACTTTAGCAATTCTCCCAGCACCATCAGGATCATTAATAACCTTTATTAACGCACTTTTTAATATCTCTTGATTCTTGGTAGAAATCACATTTTCTTTCCAATTTCCCGCTTCTTTTGTTTTTTTTATAAGATGCGGTGACGGAATGTTACCCTCATTGACAATCGGTGCATAAGTCAATGCTAAATGAAGAGGTGTCATTAATACTTGTCCTTGTCCGTACCCCGTGTCTGCTAGTTGAATATCATTTTTTATCCCATCTTTTGCAATGATTGAAATAGGGAATTCGTATTCAATTGGTAATTTTTCATGAAATCCGTATTTCTTAAATTCATTTACATACTGATCTTTTCCTATTTTCAAAGCTTGTTGAGCAAAATAAATATTATCAGAGTACTTCATTGCCTTATCAAAATCAACTGGACTAGCATCCTTCACACGTGTTACATAATAATTTCCCCAAGATGAATCTTTTGTCCACTTTAATCCTTGAATTTTAAATTCTTCCTTAGGATTTATTGTGTTTGTTTCCAAACCAATTGCACCTGTTATCGTTTTAAATACGGAACCTGGTACAAATGCTTGTGTGAAGCGATTCATCATTGGCAGTTTCGAGTCATTATTCCATGCTTCCCGTTGAGCTTTTGATGCTCCTCTAACTATTGTATTTGGATTATAAGCAGGGCTACTTACAAGTGCGATTGTTTCACCCGTTTTAGGATTGACCGCTGCACTAGATCCTGCTTCATTTTTCATCTCATTAAAGATTTTTTCTTGAATTACAGCATCAATAGTTAACGTAACATTTTCCCCTTGTTTTGCTTCTTGTTTTGCTACATTTTTAATCTCTTTCCCGTTCTCATCTTCCATAAATACGCGTCCACCCTTTTCACCACGCAATTTATTCTCTAATACTTTCTCTAAACCTGTCTTACCCACTAAATCATCTGCTTGATAACCTTTTTTTTGAAGCGATTTTAACTCCTCTGCATTTACCTTTCCTATATATCCCGTTAAGTGTGCCGCTGCTTCTCCTAATGGATACGTACGAATATTTACTGGGCGAGATGAAACTCCTTCTAATTCAATATAATCATTCTGTCTGGTTCCCTCTTTTAAAATACCAATTGGTACAAGGGAATCTGGTTTTATCCATTTCGCTGCGAGCTTTTGATCGACCTCTTCTATAGACATATCAAGTAATTGTGCTACTATTTCTTTCGTTTGCGCTGCCGTTTCACCTAGTTTCTCTGGAATAATTCCAACCTCAGTCGCTTTTCCATTCGTTGCAAGCCCTTTTCCATTTCGATCATATATTTCTCCGCGTTTTCCTTGCTCTGTTTGCATACGTACTTTGTAATCTTTTTTCATACCTGGGAAAATGAAGTCTGGTGTCCAATCTATTTTCCAAGATTCCTTATCTTTATCTTTCACGAGTTTTGCTTCATGGATGAATGAAACTGTTCCTCCATCCGTATCCATATTAACTTCAAAAAGAAAAAGTTCTTTATCTTTAGTATTCTCTCCTTTCGTTTTAATTTTTAAATTCTTAACTCCAATACCCTCATAAATTTTTTGATATTTCTCTGTGAACTCCTTTTTAGAAATCGTTTTTTTTGCATGTTCTGATAAATAATCATACATATTTGTAAATTTTTTATCATTCCATAAATTGATATATTCTTCAAATGCTTGTTTTGGCGGCTCATCTTTATTGCATCCTACCAACATAACTCCAAAACAAAAGAAAAGCAGCATCCATATTTTTTTCAATTCAATCTTCTCCCTTAATTAAAAATGATTATTCCTTTCTAAATATGTTAAATAAAAAATGTTTTAACGCTTAATAGACAGTGTAAGTAATGAAATAGTTCCACATTTACAAAAAAATTAAATTTATGGTTAAGCTGCATTCAAAAAGGGAAGATTTTAAGATTCTTACAAACGACGAATATATTTAGCGAACGTTATCATTATTAGTGTTGTTTTAACAATTCATTTAAAATACCTTTTAGTTCATTTTCGCCAATTTCATCTTTTTTCTTTATAGATTATTGATACAAAAAAAGAATCCTTATACTAAGGATTCTGCAACAGAAAATAACAAAAATATAAACAATAAAAAGAATTACTTAAAGTATAATTTATAGGCACTCTATATCCTTCTTTTTCGCACCAAAAACCCCTGTACAGCATGCGACAGGAGTTTAGGTCATTCTACAGCTTATTTAAAAGAGTCATGTACAGGCAAACTACTAAAAATCAATTCAGCAACTTTTACATATCCTTTTGAGTTTGGATGAATTAAATCCGTAGACCAAAGCGTATTGTCATTAACTAAATGATGATTCCAAAAGTCAACATGATGAAGCTTATACTCTCTACTCAGTGAAAGTATAACTTCATTTGCCTCTAATAATTGTTCTTTTAATACTTGTTTTTTTTCAGATGGAAATGGAAGCCTAACAGTAAAATCTGGAAGGTTTGCTATAATAATATCAGCACCTGCTTTACTTAATGTATCTATCATAAATTCCATATCGTTCTTATATGCATGATGATTCCAACGTCCTTTTAAAACATCGTTTGCACCTGCAATTAGACTAACCAAATCTGGATTAAAAGTTAATGCCTGTTCCAATTGCTGTGAGCGAATTTCTTTAGTTACTAACCCACGTTTTGCAAAATTAGCATATTTTAAATCATCTACACACAGTTGAACAAAATGATCTACCCAGCTTTTTAATGCTATTCCCTCAATTTCATCCCCTATCCCCTCTGTAAAACTATCACCAACCGCTACAAATCGCTTCCACATATATAGTCCCCCTTTTTTGTTATTCATATCTACACTATACAATAGCCCACAGCGTAATTGTTCTTCTTAAATGTTTTTCAATTTCAATTAAATTCCATAGGAGATTTTTCAAATGAGCAAGACAACTCGATTAAACTATTTCACATGAACAAAAACATGAAAATCTACGTTATCTTCTCGCAGAAATAGGTTGAGACCAACTATCTTTCCCATTATCATTTAAGCGTACTTGAAAAACATATATAGGTTGAGAAAAGCCTTTTGTATCAGCGTAGTAATCTATATTATAATCTGTAATGACTAATGTATCACCTGCTTTGAAAGATATTATAGGATCAAAGTCTCCTTGTTTTAGTTTTTGAAATACTTCTTTGGGAGACAGAATTTCGACATCTCGAATATGTGATTTTTTTGTAACTGGCTCATTGTCATTAGGCATTTTTGTAATTTCCTCTTTGTAAACAGGCATTTTATTACCTTCGTCTTTTAACTCTATTGATGTTTTTATAGTGACATCAGTCATGTCTGTTTTTGTAATGGGATCTAAAGGCATATTCCCAAATTCCTTCATTTGATACGAAATCATTATTCCAAGTGCAACAAAACTTACTGTAATCGGAAGAAATAAATATTTGGTCATTTGTGTATCTGTTTCTTTTTTCTTCAACAATATAAGAACTATATTTAACATAGAATATCCTAGCATCATTCCTAAAGTATTATGAAGTAAATCGGCTAGTTCCATACTTCCACGTTGCATTGTAAATTCAAGGATTTCAATCAATAAACTTGCTATAATTGAGCTGATTAACATCCATTTTGTTTTTTGAAAAACATTACTAAATAAAGGTAATAAAATTCCTAACGGAAAAAGCATACCTATATTCACAATGATATGGAAAAAAGAAGAAAATGAAAAGGTATTCCATGCTTTTTTATAAACACTAAGTACATCAAAGTCAATTGTTCTTGCAAAAGTTATATCATCTGGACGACCAAATGAAGTAGCTGATAATACAAGGGAATAATATCCTATTATCAATATAAACAATATAACTTGTTGTACGGTAAATTCCCCCCCTCCTTTACATACCTTTTTGTATACTACAAAGTAGCTAAAAACAAAAATGAGTAGTAACAAGAATGTGAGTTGTATTGTAGGAATTGCAAAGGTAACAAGTAGTTCGGAAATAAAATTCATTTTACACCTCTGTTTTTACGAATAAAATATTCAATAGTTTTATATAACATTTTAGATATAGATAGCGATGTGTTGTTACCCCTAATAATTATTAATACAGAATTAAACCTGTATACATTGAGCATTTCTTCCTCTTGAAACCAGCTTTATTTGACCAAGCAGCTACAAGGAAACTAGCGTTTTACTAATTGTACTTTCGGCTATGTCTGGAAAAACGTTACGAAGATTCTCTTTAGTAAGAGGATTTTTGGAGTTAAGTATAAAATTAAAAATTTGTTCCATTTTAGTATATTTATATAGAATCCGTAATTGACCGATTCCTAATATACTTAGGAATCGGTCATATTCGTATATTTACTAAAGAAATAAAATTCCTTCAAGCATTACACTTTTTTTCGAAAATTTGTTGTTCCTTGTTTTGCCCAGTTGATACATTTCTTTTCAATTAAATGATACGAAACTATAGAAAAAAGTATTGTCAGTGAAATACACAAAGCAAGAAGGAAAAAGATAGGTATCTTTGTATACAAAAGTTTAAATAGTACCATCATGATTGGAAAATGACACAAATAGATACTGTATGAAATTTCTCCTAAGTATACAAATACACTCTTATTTAAAAATGCTTTCACTTTTAGGTTACTCATGGCCATTATTATAAATATACTAACACCGATTACGACACCCCAATCTTTTAATAAGAAAGTAGTATCATTACGGGAAAAACCATAAATTAAAATGGAATATAAATATAGAATAATCCCTAATGCAATAAGAAATCCTTTATTAAATTTTTTCATATTCCTATATAAGTAGATAAGCTTTTCCTGATGCTTAAAAAGTAACATTCCAACCATAAACATCGATGTGAAATGCAGTGTATCGGCATAACCATTATAAAATCCCTCTGCTTTCCCTATATGCAACATATTAAGGAAAACACTAATTAAAGAAAAGCTCAAAGCAAATAGTATCGTTTTCTTCCAACTCAGTTTATAAAAAAGAAGGAATAACAACGGAAACACAATAGATATACGCATTTCTTGAGCCAATGACCAGATAACTGGATTATAATTTTCCGTAAAAAAGTTATTAAGAAGCACCAGATGGTTTATAATATCTATTTTTGTTATAGACCCTTGCCACCTATCATAGAACCAATCCCGTAGTCCAGCCACTTCATACGGCGAGAACAAAATAAATAAAGCAAAGGTAATGATTATCCAAAAATAATAAGGGATATAGATTCGTACAAATCGCTTAATTAAATATCCCCAATAATTTGTTTTTGAATGATAAAGTGCCATAGATAACACAAAACCACTGAGTACATAAAAAACGATTACAGCTTCCCCGCCAGCCCATAAAAACCTAAGCGGGGAAAATTTAATAGAATTAGGCAACGATGGTAGCATTAAACAAAAGTGTCCAAATACCACTGTCAGTGCCGCTAACCCTCGTATGGAATCTAATTCTTTTATTCTCTTACTCATAAATTGTTCTCCTTGTAAATTGTAGATTTTGCTGTTAATAAAGGCCACTATACTATAGTAGTGGGAGAATTATACATATTGTTTCTTTAAATTCCTAATATAAGCAGTACAAAGTCAATCTATGTATCTGTATAAGGGAACTTTCTTATTTAGGCATAAGTTATATAATAATAGAAAGAAAAAAGAAATTTCATTCTATAAAATCGTATTGTCGTTTAGAAAACATTTTAAAACTGTTTTCTAAACCCTCGTTATAGTCTGTCTGCTTATTTGTCCATTGAACACCCTTATTCCCAGGCCACCCTGAGGTATTAGCAACATGTTTTAATAGTTCTTGTCCTTTTAAATTTTGCTGTAAACCACGGTTATATGCATTTTTCATATTAGATATTGCAATTCGGGTATTCGTTTCTATATTTTTCAAATCTTCGTTCGTTAAATCTTTAGGTGCTAGTCCACCTCGATGGAGCTGAAACAGTCCAAATGATGTGCCCTGATCTCCGACTGCATTTTGATCAAACTTACTTTCATGGAATGCAATAGATAAAGGAATCCATGGTGGTATACCATGCTCTATTGATATTTGTTGAATCGTGTCTCTTACTTTAACTCGGTTAGTATGATGGTCATATGCGTATTTTGTAAGATATAGCCCTCCTGTTAAAACTAAAATAAATACTCCACTTTTTATTAATGTCCCTCTCATCGACGTCACCTCACTTGTCAGTATCAAAGATTGTCACTAGTAATCCTATCTTTTGGGGATATTAACTCGTAATCATGTATCATTTTGTTATTGTTTGTTTCATTAATTACCGATTTTCAGGTGAAATTATTAGGGGGTTCCCTCCATATAACATTCGCTTTTATCACTTTCGGTACAATTTACTTTTGTATGGGAGAGCGTTTTCTCTGTATGGTACCGTACTTTTTTCTCGAATACCTTGCTTTTTTATTCGATTGAAATTAAAGAATAACTATATACATAGGGATACACGCTATAAAGAGATACTTAAATTTCTTTAAAAAATTCATTTTCTGGCCTCCATTTCTTTATATAAATAATTTAAAACAAAATATTTAATAGAAAGAAAAGATTTTATTAAATTTTTATAAAAGTTAATAACAGAAATAAGTACCAGGTATCGATTTTAATTGTCACTTGATGGAATAATGAATGTTTTTTCATCATGTAACTTTATTAAACTAGCCTTGCACCAGAACCCTTTGAATCGAACAATTCATAATAAACGCCATCCTTTCTGTATATTTCTACAAAAAGAATAGCGTTTTTTGATTATATGGATACAAATTTATCTTAGCTTGATTGCAATACCGAAAGTTCCGAAGAACCAGATTTGAGAATTAATGCAATCTTCCATTCCAAGCCATCCACATAAAAATCTATAATACTTTGAAACCTTTTATTTCAGGCTAATATTTAGTTTTATCCTACAAAGTTAGCCTTTTACTATATCAACCGCACTATTCCACATACCGCTAAAGAAAGATCCTATTTCGCGCATTAAACGTGTAAACCAATTTGCTTGTTCTACTTCAGATTTTGTTACAAGGTCTACTTGTAATGATTTACCTGATAAAAATCCAGGATCTGTACTATCTTTAGGTGATATAGTCATTTTACTAATTGTTACATCTTTTTTAATAGGCGCTTCTTGTTCTTTATTCGATACTTTAAATTCTTTTTTATAAACATCTTTGTTGCCCTTTGGCATTGGAAGTGAAACAGCTTGCTTCGTTTGAACAACCACATCTTTGTCCTTTGCATTTGCTACTCGCACTGTTTCATGACCTTTTACTACTGAATCTTTTCCATAGACCTTCTTCACTTCAAAATTTGCAAATCCATAATCATATAATTTCTTTGTTTCATCAAAACGTGCTGTATGAGAGTTTGCTTTTATAACTACAGAGATTAGACGCATACCGTTTTTTTCTACTGTACCAGTAAAACAATCTCCGGCTTCTGGAGTAGTTCCTGTTTTTAACCCATCTACACCTTCGTATTGCTTAATTAAGCCTTTTAACATCCAGTTAAAGTTCGTCATATCAATCGGATACTTGCCACCCTTTTGGAATGTTTTTTTAGGGATTTTTGCTGTATCTAATATTTTCGGGAAATCTTGAATAAGACGTTGTGCTAAAATCGCACAATCTCTTGCGGACATTTTATTTTTCTCGTCTGGAGTTGTCCCTTCTGGGTGATGTCCTTTTAAATCATGGTTTGTTAAACCTGTAGAGTTTACAAATTTATAATTTTTCATTCCAAACTCTTTTGATTTATCGTTCATCATTTTCACGAAATTGACTTCTTTTCCAGCAATCTCTTCAGCTAAAGCAATTGTTGCACCGTTTGCAGAGTAAATTACCATTGCCTCATATAACTCTTTGACCGTATAAGAGCCACCATTTTCTAATGGAACGTTTGATAATGAGCGATCTTGCGAAATCTTATATGCATATTCAGAAATTTTAACTTTTTGATCCCATTTAAGTTTTCCTTTATCCACCGCTTCATGAACTAAGTATTCACTCATCATTTTTGTCATACTAGCAATTGCTAATAATTCATCTGCATTTTTTTGATATAAAATTTTTCCGGAATTTGCTTCTACTAAAATTGCTGATCCTGCTTCTACGTCTAAAACAGGGACTGTTTCCGCTGATGCTCTTCCAGATGTAACAACCATGCTACAAAATAGTGTAAGCACTGTTCCTATTGCAATAAATCTCTTGTAAAACATACCTTTCACTTCTGTTACCTCCAATATCTTTGTGCTCAAAAAAACGTTATTTTAACATAATCCTCCAAAAAATAGACAGTGTTATCAAATTCTATATACATATAAGACATTAGGATCGCTTTCATATAGACCATCTCATCACACCCTTTTAGGCGCACTGACACTTAGTATTCCCACACACATCCCTATTTTTAATACCCTTGTATTTTTCAAAATGATCCGTACTTTCATATTTTTTAGGATTACACTTAATAGACAATCTAAGTAATACATTTGTTCCACATTTACAAAAAAATAAAACCAGTGCGCCCCGATTAAATATCGAAACACACTGGTAGCTTAGCCGTTTTCTTATTATCTACTTGACAGGGTCTGTCGGTCTCTTTTCAAAAATTACTATATTTGCACCATTTGCTAGACTCATACCAAATATAATTACACAAGTCAAATTAACCAAGTTATAATAAATCCGAGAATGCGGACAAGAAAACCATTTTATATTTTTTTGAAACTCTTTATTTTTTTATTTAAATTACGGTACATGAAATTCACATGACACTTGTGTAGTAATACTTTCTCCTTATCAAGAGGATATAATATTACAGCAGCACTTTTACATAGGTGTAGCTTTAGAATAAAGTTTGATTAAATTAACTTAATAAACCTTGATAAAAGAGCGAATAGAAAAGTTTGATGATTTTTGTGAACCTTACTCAATTAAAGCGCCCGACTGTGGTAGATACATTATCCTCAATTACTTCTTGGGGTAGCGTCAGGAAAATGCGGATTTACAACGCTAAGGAAATGTCACTTATTAAAAAAGCCGATTTCCATCTCAAGGAATCGACTTTTTAGTTCATTAAGTAAGAGGTTTGAAAAAATAGCCTGTATATATTTGAACGATGAATAACTTACCTATTTTCTTGTGTTTGTTTGCATTACATAAAGAAAAACATAACGTATTATTTATCTGTTTGTTTTTGCTTCTTTTTCAAATACTCCGCACGCAATTTTTCAAGTTGCTGCTTTTTATCAAATTTGGCAGGCGTCTGTTTTTCATGAAACTTTGCCACAGCTGCCTGACCTTTGTAATCCAATTGATATTTCCCCACTTTATTCACCTACTTTTCTTGTCTTTAAAGAGAATCTATTCAACAAATATAATATACCTTATTTTACTGAAGTAAACCTTATTAGTCAAAGGAACTTAAAGTAAAAAGCTTGATAATAAGGGGAAAACCAATCTAAAAAGTCGCTTTCCTTAGGTAAGGGAAAGCGACTTTTTGTGTAGTCTTATTCAATTAAATGGCCCGATTGTTGAAGAAAGAGATACTCTGCAAAATAGATCTTTTTATCAAACTTTATTTTAAATCAACAATAGGTAAATTTCTTGGCCATTATTTTGCTTCACATAAAATTCTATACAAAAAAGCAACCTATAAATTTAGGCTGCTTTTTATTCCGTCTTTTATTACTTAGCTAATTCTTTCGTTCCCTGCATTACATCAACGAAAAATCCCCAATTATTCACAACAGAAGAAATACTAATATGTTCATCTGGAGTGTGAACATTAAAGATATCTGGACCGAATGAAATAGCATCTAACTCAGGCATTTTTTGAACAAATACACTGCACTCAATTCCTGCATGTACTGCGAAGATTTCAGCATCTTTGCTGTATTTTTCTTGGTGCACTTTTTCGAATAAATTACGGATAGGCGAATTAGGATTATATGGCCACTCTGGATATTCAGACTCTTTTTCAAATGTTGCCCCTACTAATTCCGCAATATACTTAATTTCATCTACAATATGTTGTTTTAAACTACTTACAGAACTTCTCACTTCGCTTCGTAATTTAATCTCATCTTGCAGTGTTTGAATAACTCCTAAATTAGTTGAGCTTTCTACAAGACCTTTAATATCCATGCTCATACTTTGTATACCATTTGGAATTAAGAATAATGAAGAAATAAGCTGTTTTTGTGTTTCTTTAGAAAAGACTTTTTCCGCCTTTTCTTCTACTTTTGTAAGTGAAACATGAACATCCGGATCAACAGCACGTAGCTCTTCTTGTAACATACGTGTCCATGATTTTAGTTTTTCTTCTACTTGCTGTACATCTTCTGCACGTAATAAAATTGTAGCTACACTTTCACGCGGAATTGCATTTGTTTTTAAGCCGCCATGAACTTCACTCATATTAAACTGAATGTGAAGTGATAAATCACGTAAAACTCGTCCTAATACTTTATTCGCATTACCGCGTTGTTTATCAATTTCCAAACCAGAATGTCCACCTTTAAGTCCCCCAACATATAGTCGGTATGTGTCCATATCTACTGACGCTTCATCCCAAATCACTGAAATCGTTTCAACTGCTTTCGCACCACCTGCGCTACTCACTAGTAATTTATGATCTTCTTCAGAATCAATATTAATAAATATTTTTCCGTCAAAATGATTTGAATCAACAGCGAATGCACCTCCCATTGTCGTTTCTTCTTCAGTTGTAATAACAACTTCTAAAGCTGGATGCGGGATGTCTGTTGAATCCAATAATGCTAATGCATATGCAACGGCAATACCATTATCAGCACCTAAAGTAGTTTCGTTTGCATATAACATATCTCCAATAATTCTTAATTCAATTGGATCTTTCTCAAAATCATGAACTGTCGCTTGGTTTTTTTCACACACCATATCAGAGTGCCCCTGAATGATAATAGCTGGAACATTCTCATAACCAGAAGTAGCTTCTTTTTTTATAATGACATTTAACGCTTCGTCTTGAATAACTTCTAAATTACGTTCCTTTGCGAAACTCACTAAGTAATCACTAATTTCTTTTTCATTACCTGATCCTCTAGGAATCTTTGAAATTTCTGCAAAATGATAAAATACAGGGTGCTTTGTTAATTGTTCTAAAGTAGAATACATTTTTAAGCTCCTCTCCAATTGACAAAATAATATGTACGTCCTTTATTATTATACCATGATTCATTATTTTACTTTTATTTTAAGATTTCAAAAATTCATTATAACCTATTCATTCCATCCTCATATTTTTTAATTTAGTGTAAATAAGCTATACTCTTACAAGATTGTAAGAGTGCTGTAATCAAAATCGATTTTTCTATTAAAAAAATAACCGTATACTTTAAATACATAATTTAAAGGAGATAATGAAAATGAAAAAATTTTTATCTGTCATTACACTAAGTTTATTATTTTGTAACTTAACTATCGGGTGTGAAAGAGCTTCTCTAAATAGAATCGGTAAGGATGTATATTACGTACAGATAAAAGGTGAAGGGTTTATTGAAAAGATAGAAGGTAGAAACTTACGGAACTACACATTGCCGGCATATGATGAAGATGGAGTAAGAAAACAAATTACATTTAGAAGTAAAAAACAATCAAACGATCAAAAATTAAATGAAAAGGCATTTTTGTGCATTTATGTAGTCCAAGAAAATAAAGATAAAAATGAAATATCATCGATTGAAGTAAAATCCTATGAAGAAATTCAAAAAGCGGATTTACCTTTAAAAGTAAAAGAAAAGTTTAATGTAAAATAAAAAATAAAGGAAAATGCTCTTATGCATTTTCCTTTATTTTTTTCACTCGAGCATATTTCGAACTATTACTATCCATAAGTTTTTCTAAACGATTTATATTTTCTGTTAATGCACCTTTCACAAGAGAGAAATCTGTATTTGATTCTTCTTTTTTAGTTTTAAAAAACGAAGATTTTTGAGCATTTACTTCTGCCATCTCTTCTCCCCCTTTTCAAAAAGATACAACCTTTTATTTATATTATATAGCAAATGCAGACAGAGTGTACACGTATCATTTTCTTTTTAATTCTTCTTCTAACTCTTCTACTTGCTGCAAAGTATCTCCTTTTATTAAAGAGAAATCTGTTGTATCTTCATTATCTTCTTTAAAAAAATCATTGTCATAATCTTTTATCACTACAATCACCTCTACGTGCTAGTGTAGGAATGATTGTCCAATTTTATACAAGCTTGTCTGAATTTGTTCTCCCTTTATGTATAGGTGAAAAGGACAGAAAAAGATTCTGTCCTTATTTACTAAAATAACTATGATGAATTGTTAAATTATATACATTTTCAAAATCTCGATCTTGAAGGTTATTTTTCTTCCCATCAATAACAATGAAAACATCACTAACTATTTTTGCTGGTATAATTCCGACATTTTCTACTTGCACCGCTTTCTGCTCATTCAATTGCTCGATGTGTTCTAATGGAACAATAATACTAAATTGAGAGCGGATACCACGAAAGTTTGTATTTAATTCCTTCACCGCTTCAAATACAACAATTTTCGCACCAATCTTTTCCCCATATGAATCTAAAAATGTGTTTAAGCTTTTTGTATATTCCTCTTCCGTATGCCATTCCATTGTGCCAAAGGCTGTTGGATTCACATTTTGAATAATTGTCGTATATATTTCTCCTCTTGCTTTTGAAGCAATTAATGACCTTTTAATTGATTGGACCGTCTTTCCAATATCGCTGAATTTTGCGCCCCATATTTCTGAAATATTTGGTGTCAAAATGAATGCAATATCAACGAAAATTACCATCGCAGTAAACATTAAAAGATTTTTCCAGAGGGTTAAATCTATTCCTTTTATCGTGAAATAAACTGTGACTGATGTTATGAACAAACCGTACCACGTTTTTCGAATTCGTTGTTTCTTCTCCTCGTACAACTCTTCATTTCTCCAATAAAAGAAAACAAGAACAATAAAGACGATTGCTAAAATAAATAAGCCAATTCGAATGTTAGAGATCGTCAATCACATCACCCTCCATTCCAAAACTACTCACGATACCATTACATGCACAAACAGCTCTCTTTATGACAAAAGACGTGGACAACCTTCTAAAGTTAGCAACATCGCATATACATTAGAAGCAGGCCACGTCTTTTATCCCGCATTAACGGGCAGTAAGACCCCCCCACCTCAAAATTCAGCGAAAGCAAAGACGTTAGGTGAGGGATCAACTGCCCATAAAAGCCCGATTGGTGAAGGCTAATAATCAGTGCGGGATGAACACCCTCCACTGATTAAAGTTTCCCTTTATCATGAATCTACATTGTATATGTAGACAAGCATGTGTTTCAAATTTTCATGTTAAAAAGAAATATGTTTCGGAATTTCCCCTTCAGGTACTTCTCCATCCATACTTAAGTAATAATGACGAATCGGACGTAATTTTTCATCTAACTCATAAACAAGCGGAATGCTAGTTGGAATATTTAATGAAACCACACCATCACTTGAAAGGTTGTCTAAGTATTTCACTAGCGAACGAATTGTATTACCGTGCGATGAAATAATTACTTTCTCACCACTTTTTAATGACGGTGCAATTTCTGAATGCCAATAATCAACTACTCTTTTCTCCGTATCCTCTAAACATTCAGTCAATGGGAATTCATCTTTTTTTAACGTTTTATATCTTGGATTGTTCGCCTCATATCGAGGATCATCTTCGGTAAGTGCAGGCGGTCTCACATCTATACTTCTTCTCCAAATATGAACTTGTTCATCTCCATATTTTTTTGCAGTTTCGTCTTTATTCAATCCTTGTAGTGCACCATAATGGCGTTCATTCAACTTCCATGAGTTATGTATAGGGACCCAAGTGAGATCCATTTCATGCAGTACAATCCATAATGTACGAATTGCTCGTTTTAGTACCGAGGTATACGCAACATCAAATGTATATCCATTCTTTTTTAATATTGTTCCTGCTTCTCTCGCTTCACTTAATCCATTCTTTGATAAATCCACATCTGTCCATCCTGTAAATCGATTTTCAAGATTCCACAAACTTTGTCCGTGACGAATGAGTACAAGTTTTATCATTATAATTCCCCTCTCGGAAATATGAATTTTAAAATTTCAATACGTACACATATAAAGTTTTTGGCAATGTGAATTTTTTATCCATAGTTGCCAAATATACAGATAAAAATTTATGATTTTTCAAACTACAAAACAAGATACTGTTTCTATCTTTTATTCTACTGGTATTTCACGCTTAGACGTCCATGCATCAAATCCTGAACGGCTATTTGCCATTTCATTCATAACTTGATGCCAATTTTCTTCACATGATTCGCCAAACTGTGAGAAAATAGCTCCCATTTGTTCTCTTTGAACATCGCTCAGTTTTTTCTCTAAGTCTGTTCCTTCTTCTGTTAAAGACAGCTGTTTCACACGACGATCATGTGCAGCTTCATTACTCTCAATAAGTCCTTTATCTAACAGTTGGCGCAACGGTCCGTGAAGAGCTTGTTTACTTATTTCTAAAAGTGATAGCAGTTCATTTACACTAAGCCCTGGAAAACGAGCGATAAAAAACAGAATTCTATGATGTACACGCTGTATACTATACTCTTTTATTATTTCATCTGGTTTTTCTGTAAAAGTTTTATATGCAAAGTAAAATAATGCTAATGCCTCATTCATTTGCTCTTCTTTATGTTGTGTCATCTACTTTCCCCCTGTATGTAAATTATACCACAACTCAATTATGAATAATTAAGTTGGTATATTGAGCCTAATTTCTTCATTCTAAAACCAACAAATTTCAACTATTATATTTTTTGAAGGTTGTTTAATTCGTAAACCATACCTTCAAATAAAGTATCCAAATTATTTTTTAAAGAATTCTTAAGGAAATAGGTTAAATTCAAATGATAAATATTGTAAAATTTATTTATTAATATTTTTTTGAAAAACTCAATTGTGATTGGAGTGTTATTGTATGCAAACAAAAAAAGTTTATCTTTATGTATTTAATACGATGTCAGACTGGGAATATGGACATTTAATTGCAGAACTAAACTCAGGAAGATATTTCAAAAAAGAGTTAGCCCCTTTAAAGGTAGTTACAGTAGGAGCTAATAATGAAATTATTACTACGATGGGAGGACTAAGCATAAAGCCAGATATTTCCCTGGATGAATGTACTCTTGAGAGTAACGATCTTTTAGTTTTACCTGGAGGGACTACTTGGGGGGAAAGCATTCATCACCCTATCTTAAAAAAAATTGGTGAAGCGTTAAAACTCGGCACTATTGTTGCTGCCATTTGTGGTGCAACTGAGGGGTTAGCGAATTTTGGATACCTAGATTCTAGAAAACATACAAGCAATGATTTAGAATATATTAAAATGGTTTGTCCTAATTATAAAGGAGAACAACTTTATAAGATGGAACCTGCAGTATGTGATGAAAATTTGATTACTGCATCAGGAGTAGCTCCTCTGGAATTTGCAATGGAAGTATTGAAAAAAATTGATGTATTTGCACCAGATACGTTACATTCATGGTATAACCTAAATAAGACTTATAAGCCTGAATACTTCTTCCAGTTAATGAATTCAATTACTAGATAAGCTGAAAAATTAAATTAGCAGTTTTATATTATATAAAAAACTTAAAAAGCACCCCTAAAGTCGTTATAAATACGACCGATGACGGTTGTAAAACAAAAAATAAAAGGGATGATACATATTTATCTTGTATCATCCCTTTTATTTTTTATAACATTAATATCACCATATTATTTTAATTATTCATCTCCAGCAAGAGTTAACTGCCAAGATACACCATACTTATCATTTAACCAGCCAAACTTTTTACTAAACGGATATGAACCTAAAGGCATAAGAACTTTTCCATCTTGTGCTAGTTTATTAAAAACTGTTTCGATTTCCTCTTCCGTATCACAAGTTACATAAAGAGACATAGCTGGAGTGAATGTAAAATCATGCTTTACATAACTATCAATACACATGAACTCTTGTCCATTTAGCGTAAAAGTTGCATGAATTACAGTTCCATCTTTACCTGGTCCATTCTCATCATAACGAGAGATACTTACAATTTCTGATTGATTAAATAGCGATGTGTAAAAATTCATCGCTTCCTCAGCTTTGCCCTCAAACATTAAAAACGTAGTGATTTTTTGATTTGTGTTACCCATTTAGAGACATCCCCTTGTTATGTATTTATGCAAAACATACATCGGACAATAAAACCGAACGTATATTCTTATAAGTGTATTGTCTATAAAAACGATGAGTTTGTCAATTATCTATGTTTTATTTCTTCTTAAATAATGCTGTCCAAAGAAATGATTCTCCAAACATATTATTTGGTTGTTCAATTTGCTTCATTTTTCTAATTTCAATTACTTCAAATTCTTTAAATATCTCTCTTAATTTTTCTTCAGAATATGCAAGACCACCTTGTAGACTCCATCCTCTATATACGTCCCAATCTGTTATTTCTGATCCGTTTCGCTCATCTAAATCGCCAGCTGCAAAACATGTTAATCCGAAATAACCACCAGATTTCAATGAGTTTTTAATTAAATCCACATAATTTATTCTTCTATGCGGTGGAATGTGATGCAAACAGCCCGAATCGTATACAAAATCAAATTCATTTTGACCCTCTAAATTAAAAATCGAATCACAAATAAAGTGAATTTTTATTCCTTTTGCCAACGTCCTCTCTTTCGCCCAATTAATGCCCTCTATAGATAAATCCACTGCTGTAACATCAAATCCTTCAGTCGCTAAATAAATTGCATTTCTTCCTGGACCACATCCAAGCTCCAACACTTTCCCTTTGGAAACCCATTCTTTTTGTATATACGAAACTAGGTTCTCATCTGGAACATTTTCAAAAAACGGAACATCTTTTTCTCTATCCGCATAAAATTCATTCCAAAACGGTTCTGCAGGTCTTAATATTGAATCAAGCATTTTTAATATATCTTCTTGAGTGTGTAACGTTTCACTTTTCATTTATACCCCTCCATAATCAATAGTCAGAAAATTATTATATCTCTTTTTAAACTTTCAAACAAAGAAAAAACTCCTATATTCAATAGGAGTCAAAAATATTATCTCTTTAAAATCCAAGTACAGTTAACCATTTTAACAACTGCTCTTCTCGCACCTTCAAATCATCGTTTCTATACTTACCCATCTGTATTTCGCTAACAATTTCTCCGTCCACCATAAAAAGAATTCTTTCTGTTTTAGCTGCTACCTTTACGTCATGAGTAACTAGCAAAATTGTAGTTCCCATACGGTTTATATTTGCTAAAATATCCATTACCTCTTCTGTCGCTTTTAAATTCAAAGCACCCGTTGGTTCGTCAGCAAAAATAATATTAGGTTTATTTATGAGTGCTCTACAAATAGATACCCTTTGTAATTCTCCTCCTGATGCTTCAGTTATATTATTAGTTGCAATTTGACTAATTCCCATTTTTTTCATCAATTCAAGTGCACGTTTATTTATTATTTTCCTGCTCTCAAATTTTGCTAAATACGCAGGCAAAACTATATTATCAAAAAGATTCAAATTTCTAAGAAGATTGCTCTGTTGAAAAATAAATCCCATTTCGCTGAGTCGTAATTTTGCTAACACCTCTTCTTTCATACATGTTATTTCTTTACTATCAACTTTCACACTTCCTGATGACATTTGATCCATTCCGCTAATATTATATAGTAACGTCGATTTCCCTGAACCAGAAGGTCCCATGACCGATATAAACTCTCCCTCATAAATCTCTAAATTTATATTTTTTAACATATGGTAAGTTTTATTTCCATCCATTGCGTATTTTTTATTTAATTGTTTTACTTCTAAAATTTTTTTCAAATTACACACCTCCTACTCCCCATTTAGCTTTAAATCATTTGTTTGTTTCACTGTAAAGCTACTGAAAAGTGTTGCTACGGTCACAGATATAAATAAAATAGCTGGACATATTACATAAGAAATGATCGGATTAACAACAAACTTTATGTGAGCTGCTCCCATAAATGAACCTAACCAGCTTATTAGTGTTTCTCCAAACGTAGCAGCTATAAATGTCCCTGTTAAAATACCTACTAATACTATAGAAATAGAACGAGTAACATATTGTATACGAATATCTTTGTAGGAAAAGCCGATACTTTTCATAATTAATATTTGCGAAGAATCTTTTACCAATAACATTTTAAAAAACATCGCAGTTATTAAAACCGATATCAATATAGCAATCAAAATTGCCACTTGTGTCACGAGTCTTAATTGTTTAATTGTCTCTCCTAAAGTTTGAGATAAATAATTATCCGTATCTGTTATTTTTGCAGAATTAAAATTTTGTTTATACTCCTTCACTTTTTCTTGTAGATTCACTTTGGGTTTCATATCTACATTTACTACGTACCATAATATATTTTCTTTATTATAAGAAAAACTCGCTTTAGCTGTTTTTCCTCCATTCGTTACATCTTGATATATACCACTAATAGTTAGCATTTTCTCTTTTCCTTCTACAAATAAAACGATTTCATCCCCTATATTCTTTTTTAATTCATTTGCGTTCATATAAGAGAGAGCGATCTCATTTTCATTTTTTGGTGCCATACCTTTAACATATTCTATTGGAAATTGGGCGAAATCTCCCACTTCTACATTTAAGTTTTCATGTGTACCATCAGCTTTCACCATTTTAAATGTACTCGTTACAAATGCTGCATATTTCTCTACCTCTTCATCGTTTCCGACATACGATATAACGTCATTAAACCGTTTTTCTATATTTTCAGATTGCTGTAAATCTATTCGTATATCACTCTTTCCTGTTCCCATATAATTAACAAATTGCGGTGACTGAATCGTGTACAAAAAGTTAACTGGTACAACAATCATGAACACTGCAATAATTAAAACGATACTTAATACTCGATATAACTTAAATCGTTTCACTACATCTTGTATACCAATAAATATATTTACATTTGTAATTTTAGTTTGATAGAGAGAAAAAAATCTTCTAATCTTTCTTTTTCCTAGTTTATCTCTTGATCGTAAAGCGTCTATTGCTGTAATTCTCCTGAAATTCCGTAAAATGATGCGGCAAAAAAGGATAACGGCTAGAAATAACAATGTTGTGACTATCAATGGCACAACATAATATAAAATACTTTTATTAGCTGTCCCCATATAAAGTGCGATGTTAGAGGTAAATATTTTTGTAACAAATAACGAAAGGATATATCCACATATACATCCGATAGCGGAAATAACAACATATTTTGTTACATATAGTTTTTGAATATCTTTACTTTGAATGCCGATAGCTTTCATAACACCAATTTCCCGATAATCTTCTTCCATTGAAGTCATAATCGTAAATCTAATACATAAAATCGCGATTAGCATTAATAATGCACTTATTATGATAAGTACTGCAGCTATTATTCCATCTGTTAATGAATTGAGTGTTTTAAAGAGTGAATACGTAATAGAGGGACCTTTTTGAGGTAAGTTTGATGACTGGTATAAAGTTTCAAATGCATTTATTTTATTTAAATCTGTTAGCTGGAATTCAATAAGATATTCACTTTCTCCAAAATTCCCCTTTATTCTTTCGAAGTCTTCATCGCTTATTACAAATCGTTTTGAACATCACGAACAAATGCCGAAATAGTAAATTCTAGCTCATTATTATTTTTAACAACCCAAATTTTATCTCCAATACGCAAATTATATTTTTGCATATAATAAATTGGTACACCTATTTCCCCTTTCCTAACATCGATCAATTCATTATTTAAATCTAATAAAAAGTCAAAATTACTATTTTGCTTAACGAAGCTAATGTCCATTACACTATTATGTTCCGCTTGATTTTTCTTCTTTATAAAAATGTTAGATCCGCCTATTTGAACCATCTCTGCTGTTTGTTGTTTTTTTACAAAAGGAGTTTGCGCTACAAATGAATCAATTGACTTTTGGTTTATTTCTCCGGCATGCATTTGTACGAAGTGCGGTGCGTTTGATACTTTAAACAATTGATCCGTTGAGTTCAATAGATTTATAACGTTACTTGAAGCACTTGCGATTAAAAGACTTGATAACATGATAAACATAAATAGAATGGTAATTATCATTTTATTTTGAGAGAAATCTCTTTTTAACATTCTCCTAATCATATGGAGCTAGTTCCCTTCATTCCATAATATTTTCTTCGTCACTATCGCTATTATTATCATTATGAAACTAATAACTAATATAGGTAAATAAATTTTCATACTGAATCCTTCAAACATAAAACCATAAATGACTTGCCCAATTGGTGCCATACATTGAGATACCGCTGTTATAATTGCCATTACTTTTCCTAGGTTTTCATTTGGTGTTTTCTTTTGGACTACAGTAATCACATAGATGGATACAATTGTCACGATCATTGCAATTAGAATAGAAGAAAGTATAAAGAGGATAAATGGTGGATAGTATCCTAAATTAAGAATAACTGGCGTAACTGATAGTGCCATTGGTAGTACTAATAAAGCTATTAAAAGCATCCAGTAATACAATGTTTTCATCTGTAGCTTTTTCGCAAAAAAACCTATCGATAATGCACCTAAAATAGTAGCAAAATCGATCAATCCCATTCCAATTCCGTATAACGTGTCGCTACTTTCCATTGTTACTCGTATAATAATTGGAGCACCAACAACAAATAGCGGTGTAAGTATTAAATTTAGTAATGCAGCTAAAAGCATAGATTTCAAAATAAATGGTTGTTTTAAAACATATATAAATCCTTCTTTCATATCCTTTACAATTGTCGGTATTATATGGCTTTCTCGTGCTCTTTTTATAAAAGGTATTTTAATAAACATTTCTAAAATCGCAGATAAAAAGAAAGCAAGACAACTTATTATTACGAGCATTTTCAAACCAATTATGCCGTACAATATTCCTCCAAATACAGGAGCAACTATATTTGACAATGCTTGCACACCATTTACGATACCGTTCGCTTGCTCTAACTTATTCTCTGGAACTAATTGCGGAATACTCGCCATTACAACAGGTGAATACATTGCACTAACGACTGCTAGTAAAAACATAATTGTTCCAATCAATATAATAGATACAGGTCCAGTAAATAACAAAACTATAAAGCTTAATACAATCGCAGCGTTGATAAAGTCAAAAATAACCATTAAATCACGGCGATTGAAACGATCTGCTATCGCTCCGCCGAGAGGAGCTAGTAAAAACGGAATACTCGTTACCGCATATAATCCTGCGAATATATCAGCACGCCCTGTTATATCTAGCACATATAATGACAGGGCAAAACGTAAAAGTGTTGAACCTAAAATAGTAATAATTTGTCCACTCACCATTAAGTGAAAATCTTTCATCGAAGACCTTATACTAGCTGACATCCTTATCACACCTTTCATTCGATTCAGACCGACTGTCGGTCGATAATATCCAAACAGAAAATTACTATTTCTGTTTGATTAAAACCTCCACCATGTAATCAAAGGCTCCCTCTTTCGCTCCAACAGATGCTTCCATCATTTTGATATAAGCTTTAGCCCTCCTCATCATTTCTTCCGGCTTCCACTGGAATAAACCCTCATCAAATATGACTTGTGCTGAAGAGAGTAATAATTCAATCGTTTCTTGTGGGTATGGAGTAGAAAATATGCCTTCAGCGATTCCTTGTTCTAAAATCTCTGCTAAAACAGGAGATAAATGAATAATTGATTGTACTATACTTTTTTGATGCATTTCCGCATTATTTGGCTGATGAAATTGTTCAATCATTTTATCTTTTACATCTCCTGATTTTGGTGATTGTTCCATTAAAACTCGAAATAACTTATCCAAAACTGGGATATTAGGGTTAGAGACAATTGCTTTCGCTTTAGCAACATCCGCTTTAATAATCCTCATAATAATTTCATCCATTACTTCTTCTTTCGACTTAAAATAATGATAAAACGTCCCCTTTGCTATACCAATCTCTTTTAAAATGTCATTTACTGTAGTTTTCGCATACCCTTTTGTAACAAACAAACGTTCAGCAGTTTCTAAAATTTCATTTCTACGTTCCCCATATTCTTTTACGATCCTCATTCATGTACTCCTTCCTACGGACCGACTGTCGGTTTATTTAAAGTATATGTTTAGTATGTAAAAAGTTTCCTGTTATCGTACATATACAACAACCTACTTTACATTTCCTTTATGAATTTTAAAATTTATTTTTAATACGGTGAATGAAATTTTAAAATTTCATTTTTGGTATCCCCTGTAGAAAGACATTAAAGTTATTAAATTTTAAAACCGCAAACACGCATACCCCCGTCCTAAAATTAGGATGGAGGTAAAATAAAATTGTTTAATTTTTGATTAAACAAACTTCCCTATACGAAATTTATAATAAATTCATTTAAAATTCTAAATTGCATCCCATAATAGCGCCCGATAACGAAATAAAGTCATAAATTAGAATGTTTATTCAATCCGTATTATTTAATTTTCCGTTGCCTTATTATTCCTATAACAATTGGAATAACTGTTCCGATAATTATTATTGGTAAAAATAATTTACCTAAACCCCCGCCCCAACCTAAAACTATTGAAATTGTCTCAAATTGGATTAAAGCAAAAATAACTAAACAAACATTTTTTAATTGATTAATCATTTTTCGGCTATTTAAATAAAACTGCTTAGCATTCAATTCATTAAGTCTTTGTGGATAGTTATTAACTTCTGGAAACTTCTCTAAAGTCTGCATTAAAAGTATTATAAATGTCCCGATTCCTGGTAGAATCAAAAGTTCCCATTTTGACCCCCAGCGATCTACAACCCCATTTGCGTTATAATGTCCCGGTACTTCCTCAGGTAATCCTCCCCAAATGGTGATCAAAAAAATTATTGATCCTAAGAAAAATGAATATCCAATGATATCCCAAATCCATTCACTTTTTGTTCTTTGGATTTTCATTCTAGGTCTTCCCCATGAATTCACTATATTTCTCCTCCCCCTTCTACGATATCTATAGTAATACATATCCTGTATTACATTTTAAATTCCGATTCATATAACCAAATTATCTCAAATTTACGATATTTTCTCAATTGATTATTATAGAATATGTCCCAATTATTAAATAACAGGACTCGTGTTTTTTAGAAAATCTCATTATCTTTCAAACGACTTCATTGTATAAAAATAAAAAAGAGCCGCAATTATTTGCGCCTCTTTTAAAATTATAACTATTTAACGGCCACGTCTTTGCTGACCTTGTTTTGCACTACTTTTCTTATTACTTGGCTTATTAAATGATCGATTGTTATCATTTCTAGAACTATTTCTTGAATCGTTTCTTGGTCCACCTTTTGAACCACTTCTTGAACCTTCACGGCTATCTCTTTGACGATATTGACCTGATTTCTTTGGAGCCGGCTTTTGTACCGGTTTTCCATTTTCATCTACATTTTTTATCATCGGTTGTTCGATTATTTCTCTTTGTATTGGTGCACCAAGCGTTTTTTCAATTTCTTCTAAATGTTTTTCATCTTTCGCTGCAACGAACGTAATTGCAAGACCTGATCCACCTGCACGTCCTGTTCGGCCAATGCGGTGAATATAACTTTCTACATCTTCAGGGATATCAAAGTTAAATACGTGCGTTACACCATCTACATCAAGTCCACGAGCTGCTACATCCGTTGCGATTAAGTACTGAATTTTAGCTTCGCGGAAACTCTTCATAACTCTTTCACGTTTCGCTTGAGGTATATCACCATGAAGTTCAGCACAATTATAACCAAGTCCCTTTAAATCATCATAAAGCTTACTTGCTCTAACCTTTGTACGACAGAAAATAACTGCTAAAAATGGCTGATCACGATCCATAACAAAACGAAGTGCATCTGGCTTTGCACGATCTGTCGTCTCAATGACACGCTGCTCAATTGTATCTACCGTTACTTCTTCACTTTGTACTTGAATCATTTGCGGCTCTTCCATATAACGTTTCGCCAATTTTTTAATATCTTTTGGCATCGTTGCTGAGAATAACATCGTTTGTTTACTATCAGGTGTCTCATCTAAAATATCTTCAATATCATATAAGAATCCGAAATAAAGCATTTGATCTGCTTCATCTAGTACAATCGTTGAAAGATTACTTAAATCAATTGTTTCACGTCGTATATGATCTAATAATCGTCCTGGTGTCGCTACAACAATATGTGTATTACCTTTTAATTTTCTCAATTGTTGTGCTACATCTTGTCCGCCATATATCGCTAGTACATTAATATCTTCTCTTTGAACAAGCATTTTTTTAATTTCAGTTGTAATTTGCAGTGCTAGTTCCCTTGTTGGTGCAACAATTAAAGCCTGAACATCACTAGACTCTGGATCGATTTTTTCTAAAATCGGTAACACGAATGCTAACGTTTTACCCGTTCCTGTTTTCGCCTGCCCAATAATATCTTTACCTGACATAATAACAGGAATTGCCTTCTCCTGAATCGGTGTTGCTTCTGTAATTCCATTTTCACGTAATGTATGATTAAAAGTTTCACTAATTCCTAATTCTAAAAAGTTTTTCAAATAGACCACTTCTTTTCCTTATTTTTCACATTAGCTTTCATTGTACCATTTGTTTCGCCAAATATGAAAAATAAAAAAATTCTTATCTTCTTTTTTTATATTCATCCTGTACTAGATGAACAAATTCTTTTTGTTTTTTCTCGGATTTTATTAATGCTTCCATATTTGCCGAATTCAAAATATACTTCTTAATTTTTCTATTACTCCAAATTAAACCTGTATATTTCGGATCTTCGTGTAACCTTCGAAACCACTCAAATTCGCTTAATTTGGCAATATGGTGTTTTAATTTCATGTCATTCCGAGGATAAAATAAAATAATATCTGCTATTACATCAAATAATGATCCCAAGTTATTCCCTCCTATAACTTCTTTAATGAAGATATTAACGTAATTTTAAAAATCATTGTTTCACCAATTCAAAATAAATTACACCAATATGTACATCAAGGAACTAAGTTCTACAATTTAATATGTAATACGAAAGCATTATATAACCTTCATTTTGATTTAGCATATGAGCTTATCTTTCAGAAAGATGGTTTGCAATATAAAATGGAAAAATCCTAATAGTGCATTAGAGATATTTATTATTTTTCATTATAATTTTTATATCCTTACCATATCAATTTGGGAATTTTGTGCGTTTAGAAAACCATTTAGATACATTTAGCCATATATTGTACGCCAATAATATAGTAGTAAGAAATTTACAAATGAAGGATATAGAAAGAGTAAGGGGGCATGGTTAATTACTCATGAAGGTATAGTGCGTTAGATGAATAAATAGGCTTCATTTGCAATAACATAGTATGTTTCACTGCTGTGTGCTTTGTACTGTGGCGAACCATTGACACTCACTTTTGCATCAATCATAAATCCCTGCATCTACAGAACCAGCTCCATCTTTATATTTCCAAGATGGAGCATCCTAGAAATGTAGATTGTCCACTTTGAAAACAATACGTTTTCAAGGTGGACAAATAAACTGTGCTTTTCTTATCGAGTAGCAACAGATACTTCTGAAAGAAATAGACTACATCGTAATAGGGGTTATATTCACAGCTGTAATTTTACAAGTTGAAATTGCAAACCTAACGGTTGTAGTTGGATTTATAGGTAATGTCCCTAGTACTATCCCAAGTCCTGTTTGTTCCACGCTAAAATCTGCTGCAATAGAACCATTACTTGCTAAAAGACTTACTGTAGATCCGATAAACGCATCCAGTAATTGTCTAATTGGTCGTTCACGACATTCACACTCGCATCCTACATCGGTAGGTGGAAGTAATGTAATAGGTGGTCCTGGTGGTAAAAAACCTACCCCTGTTACATCAGATATATTGACCACAAAGGTTGTGGTGCCATCTGTAACTGTAACTAAAAAATCATTCACAGAAGTGATAGTAAATAGAAAGAAAAGCGGGGGCGTGTTTGGTGTGTCTGCAATAGTGCCAAGAATAACAGTTTCTCCAATAAGTTGTTGTAAAACGCTTTGCATAGGTAAAACACAGCAATCACAAAGACAACCTTCAGTTCCTCCTGTTGGGCCTGTCTCTCCTGTTGGACCCGTTACTCCTGTTGGACCCGTTACTCCCGTTGGACCCGTTACTCCCGTTGGACCTGTCCCTCCTGTTGGACCTGTCCCTCCTGTTGGACCTGTCCCTCCTGTTGGACCTGTCCCTCCTGTTGGACCTGTGGGTAAAGTAAATGGTGGGATTGGTGGAAGTGTAGGGCCAATTAAATTTGGATTTAATGCATTAGCTTGAAGTATCCCATTTATCTTTTGTATTTCATTTTTATCAAACACATAACTACCTCCTATGAGTGTACTATACTGTAGTAATACAGTTACATACACATAAACTTCATTGATCGTAATATGTTTTCCCTATACTATTGTGCACCTTAAATTGTACTGAACCTTCCATATTTAACTTCCTAAAAATTGTAAATACCTCACCTACATCTACAAAACCATCCACGTCTTTATCCTGCCAAGATCGAGCATCATAGAAACGTAGAATGTTAACTTTAGAAACAACACGCTTTCCTACAATAGAAGAATCTACTGTACTTTTCTTACTAAACTTCACATAGGATGGATTGTTCTTAATCCATTGCTCTCCACCAAGGTTTAACCAACCAGGCTTTTCGCCTCATTCAACATAAGCTTCTGATTTATTTAGTTGACGAATCTTAGAATAGCTTGTGTCTGGTCCTTTACGTAAATTAACGTTGTAGCCTTCAATATAAGCTATACCATCGGTTACAGCTGTTGGTACTTCTGTTGGTTTAGGTGGCTTTTAGGTACAGAAACATCCACACTAGAATTATTGTATGCGCGTTGTACATCAGCACGGGATTGAGCTCCTGATCCCCCATGAGATTTTAAATAATCAAGTTGATCTTCATGAGCTGTACCACCAAGATATTTAATCACATCGTAGTGAATCCACAATCCTTTTCCTACAGATAACTTGTTATCTTTTAAGATTTCCGCTAAAAGTTTTACGTATTTTTCATATGAACGCTCGATCTTTGTATGGTCTGCTGTTTCACATAACTCTACATGTACAAATCGTTTATTAGCAGCAGGTCCACCGCCATATGCAATGTATTTTATATTAGCGATTTGGATTGTTTCATCTCAATCAACAGCATATTGAACAAATGCGTTTCTTCATGTACGAGATTCATACTTTTGAATATTTCAGAAGTCGCTGTACTATGAGCTACTACGCCCTCATAAACACCTACGCCAAAACGATATGATTGTTTTGGTAAATTAGGGATAAAAAACGTTCTATCAGCAAAAATACTTGTAGCAAATGAACCAGTAAGTACTAGAATCATAAGGAACGAGGTAATTAGCTATATTAAAACCAGCTAAAATTGGAATGAATGAATGTAAGTGATTGATTATTTATATCCTTAATTCCTTTCAACATTATTGTTGTATTCGGATTCATATACGCTATAAACAATCTAATAATTATTGGCAAGATAGCTGGTATTATGAAATCAAAAGTTTTTTCTGCCTTCGTTGCAGAACGCAAATAATTCATTGAAACCTCTATCGGAAACTTATTTGCTTTCCAAAACAGATTTTCTCTTCATCCATCTCCATAATCGTATCCGCTTAACAAGCATTGTTTTATTTTGAACAGGTATTCGCTTATAAATATCGAAATATACAATAAGAAAAAACAATAAAATTGATTATTCTTTCGCTTCTTTGTCTATCCTTTTAAAAAATCTATGTTTTTGTAAAAGGAGTGTTTATATGGAGAAACAGACACTTTGGAAAAAATTCAAAAAAAGCTCAGTAAACCTCGGTAAATCCAGCGTATATGAAAGTATTATTTTATTTTACACAATGAAAAAGAAAGAGTTACCTACTAAAGCGAAACTCATTATATTAGCCGCTTTATCCTATTACGTATTAACAATCGATTTCATTCCAGATATAGCTGCTATTATTGGGATTGGCTTATTAGATGATGTTTTAGCAATCGCTGTGGCGCATAAATATGTTATGCGACATGCTGATGCTGAAATTAGAGAAAAGAGTAAAATAAAAATGGAATCATTATTTACTTCAGCACACATTTAACGAAGAAAGATAGGCTCTTACTTGTCTTTGCTCACTGCCTAACCATCATCTATAGCTTTTAAACAAATGATTTGAACAATGTTAATACAGAAAAAAGAACTAAAATAATCTTTTAGTTCTTTTTTGTCAACTCAATTTATTTTTGAACAATAGTTAAAAGAGCCTATTTTAATTTACCAACTAAAACAGGCTCTTTACTAATTTAAATTTACAAGATCATCATCATTTTACGCTATACTTTGCTACTTCAACAACATTTCTCTTTCATCGCTTTCATCATAGACATAGTAGTCTTCATCATTTCATCACATTCATTCATTTTCACCATCATTGCCTTATCCATTTCTACATCCATTTGCATCATGTTATTCATCATCATTTTCATACACTTCATTTCACACATCATTTTTTCCATAGACATCATCATGTTTGTTGTTTCTACCATCATAGTTTTTTCCATATTAACATCCCCCTAGAATTTTTATGTTACAAGTATAAAAATTCCTTTTCGTTTTTCTAAAACCTTCTTAGTTTACCTCCTACAAATATTTATCAATATATTTCCCTCTCAATTCGTCATTGATTAACTTTATTTATTGTCACGCTGAAACGTAAATATAATAAAAAGCATCTTATTATAGATGCTTCCTTGTCTAACAATTAAATTATTAACACTATGAAACTCCATTTGTTTCGTAAACATAGGGTAAATCTATTATTTTTACAAAATTCATAAATCCGACTATAGCGTATTATAGTTTCATTCATATACTGTAGTAGATCAATAGAAAGGAGGCGTATATATGGAAAGTTGTATTGTGTTCGTAAACGGCCAACCTTTTTTAGTACTCACAGTTGCTGGCATCGAAATTGCTAGATTGGAAATTACTCTTCAAGTAGCACTAGCTTTGAGAGTTCTCGGTATTCCAATCTGTGGGTAATTCATTTAAGTAAGTTTAAAAGAGAGCTTTCGCTCTCTTTTAAACTCTTGTCAAAAAATGCACTTCTATACACTTAGCAAGTGTGACTCATAGCCTTGTAGAAATTATATAATAAATATACAAGCATTTACGTTAAAAGAACTTTCTTTAACACACACATCTGCAAACAATTTAACATCCTCTTCATATCACGTTCTTTATAGTGATTCAGACATGCTATTTGAATCCAGTTATTCTTTTGTAAATATGCTGATTCATAATGAACAATATATCCTTGTAATGCTAATGCATCACCTACTGCCTTAGAACACTGCCCTTCGTTTAATTGAATGATAATAACAATTTGAGCGGCATGATCTTTAGGTGAAACAAGCTTTAAACCCATAGTATTAATAGTTTGTTCAATATAAGCATACGCCTCTTTTATTTTTTCAAATGCCTCTTCATCTTCAAGTCGCTTCAATGCTTCTTGCAATGCATAAATTAAATTCCATGAATGGGAGTATGGAATACTATCATTCATTTCATACATACCAATATCCATATACGTAGGTATTGCTTCGTTTTTCTCTATCATGTGATTATGAAAAACGAAAGATAATCCTGTATATGATTTAATAGCTTTTCCGCTAACACCACTTGCAAAATATACATCCTTCAAATTTATTGGTATTGCTCCAATTGAGCTTATACAATCTACACATAGTTTCATCTGATATTTTTTACAAAGAATGTTTAGTTCTTCTAAATTATTTAACATTCCAGTTGATGTTTCATGGTGAACAAACCAAAGCCATTCATAATTTCCAGTTGCCATTATTTTTTCTAATTCTGTATAAAGAAACGGCTCTGCCATTTCTTTTTTATGCGTATCATAATGTAATTGCGCACGTGTTGCATGTCCCACTAACCTATTTCCAAATTCCCCATTTGTTAAAACTAGTCCTTTCCCTTTTAAAGAATTCAACTGTAAAGCAATGGCATCATTCGCTAACGTCCCTGTTCCTAACATTATTTGCACACGTTTTGCTTTTGTCATTTGCAATAAATGTTTTTTTACATTTTCCATTGTCACTTGAAATGACTTAGAACGATGCGAAATAGGCTTAGTAGAAAATGCCTTTCGAACATTTTCTTCAATATCCACTGGACCAGGTAAAAACGTATATTCTTTCGTCATAATACCCCCAACACTCGACTCTTCAAACATAGCTGGGGTAACATACATTGGCTGGAAGGCTGCTTCTTCAGTACCAACTAACGTATGGAAAGATTTGAATCCCATTTGCTCATATAAAGGTAGTTCACGTGTTGTAGCAGAAATGAGTGCCAATTCATATCCATTTAGAAGCAAATAACGATGTAAAAAGCGAATTAAACCTAACAATGCTCTTCCATTTCGATATTCACGTTCTACTGAAAGTAAACGAATTTCATATACATTTTCTCCATGTTCTTGCAAATAAAAATCTAGATTTGGAATTTTATAATCTAACGAGAATGGTCGTTTTCCTCGCAATGCAACCATACCTACTAACTTATCGTCATCTAAACAAATTAAATATGTATTTTCTTCATGGAAACGATCTATACGAACACGATCTTTCGTTTCTTCATGTTGCGGAATTTCTTCTACAAATGTTTTATAATTCAATTTATGTATACTTTCAAATTCCCAAGCTTGATCAGCAACTTTATAAATTAACCCCATGTTGTATCTCCTTTATGTATTTAATAAAAATTATAAGTGGAGATTAACTCCACTTATTAAAAGTTCATTTCATTCTCGATTTACATATAAAATAAGTACAATGATAAGTGCACTTAACATAGTCGTAACAATAGAGTAACAATACAAAATCATGCAAACTGGTAAACAAGCGATTGTAATTAGTCCGGGCTTAGTAAATCCTTTAAAGATTAAATAAAATATAATGAAAACAGCAATAAGAGTAAGCGCTATCAAATAATCAAATGCAATTAATCCTCCAATAAATGTTGAAATGCCTTTTCCACCCTTGCCTTTAAATAAAATTGGGTAAATATGTCCAAGTATAGCAGCCAGTAAAGCTAACATTACAAATGTAGAATCTTCAAAAAGGTATTTTGCAATAGAAACTACGATTGCCCCTTTGATCGCATCACCTAAAAATGTAGCGACGAAAGACCCTTTTCCATATACGCGCCCCATATTTCTTGCGCCAGGATTACCACTTCCTTCTTCACGAATATCAACATTATGTTTCCATTTCGTTACTATATAAGCGGTCAATATGTTTCCAAATAAATAAGAAGCCACCAAATACAAAAATTGCATACTATTAATCATGTAATCATTCACTTTCTACATGGGAGTACTTATACAATATTCAATGACTATGTATATTGTACTTTTTCTTGCTTTACATCCCTTTGTATATTTTAACATCATATTTTTACAAATCATACAAAAATTCTCATACTTCTATTTTATAAAATATACACCCTTCATTAAATGATATGTTCCTTTCACTGCCATTTCTGATGGTGGTACGAATATCACTTCTCCCATACTTTTCTCACAGCATTTCTTAAATTCAGCATATATTTCAGGAACGAAACGCAATATACTGCCACTTACTGCAATTAAAGGTGATAAATCAAACTGCATCTTGTTATAAATATTCACCGTAATTATCGTTAATTCCTTAGCCGCTTGCAGAATAATTTTATGTGCATCATCATTCCCATTCCTCGCTTCCTCTATAATTAATGGTGCAATTGCTGCAACTTTATCTTTTGAAGAACTATATACTAGTCTTTTTATATGAGATGATGTTAAAAGTCGAAACTCGTCTTGAATCCTTAAGCTTAATGGACAAAGTCTAACTCCTTGATCAAATTGATTTGCCATTCTCTTTAAACCTTGTAACGCAATCCAATATCCGCTTCCTTCATCGCCTAAAATATGTCCCCATCCACCACTATACTCGTACACTTCTCCTTTCTTTCCAATACAAATTGCACCTGTACCGCCAATCGTTAAAATTCCATCCTTCCCTTTTAAAGCAGCTGCATGTGCAATCATTGCGTCATTAAAAACTTCAATTTTCGTTTCATATTTCTTTATTAATCGTAATGTTAATTCATTTGTATTCGCTCCACTTATACCCGCTAACCCTAAACAAATACAAACGCAGTGCCCATCTATTAAAGCTTTCTTGCATTGATCGATCGCCTCCATAATATGCGAAACTGCTTTTTCATAATCTATTAATATATTTCCAAACCCACTCGTACCTCTTACAACTTCGTTTCCGTCTTGATCAAATGCAATTGCTTCTGTCTTCGTGCCCCCACCATCTACTCCAATCATATACTTCATATGTTCGCCTCATTTTCATCATCTTATTGGAGGGAATGTTATATTCCCTAAAACTACAGATTGCTTTGCACCTGTTGCGCTTGGCACATTACTCGGATTACGATGATGCGTTTCGTTTGCTAATATCGCAAAGGCGATTGCTTCTTTCGCCTCTGAAGAATAGCCTATATCTTCTTGAATGAATATCGCGCACTTTTCTTCCTTCAATCCATTTCGTATCATTTCAACAAGTGTACGATTATAACTGCCCCCACCACCTAAAATTACTTCATCGATTTCATAATACGGCAGAATAAACTCCTTATAATGATGAACAATTGAACTTGCTGTAAACATCGTGACAGTCGTCAAAAGATTTTCTTTACCATGCTTTTCAAACCGCTTCAATAATTCACTTACAAACTCTTCTCCAAACTGTTCTCTACCAGTTGATTTCGGTGGATTCATTTTCAAAAATGGATGGTTCATACAATATGTCAAAATTTCATCTACAACTACTCCTTGTTTTGCAATCCTACCATTTTGATCATATGGCAACTGAAATAATCTTTGACATACATCATCGATTACCATATTTCCTGGGCCAGTATCAAAAGCAATAACGCTCTTATCACTTAGATGACTTGGTATTACTGTAACATTACCGATTCCGCCAATATTTTGTAGTAATCTATTTTTAGTTTGATGACGATACAAAATGACCTCTGAATATGGCACAAGTGGCGCACCTTGTCCCCCTGCTGCCATATCCATCGTTCGAAAATTAGAGATAACCGTAGTGTTCGTTTCATACGCAATAACTGCTGGTTCCCCAATTTGAAATGTTGAAGAAATAATATTACCTTCTGGTGCTGGTTGATGATAAATCGTTTGTCCGTGAGAACCTATTAAATCTAATTGTTTTAGCGACAAATCAGCCTGTTTACAAACTTCCTTTACAGCATTGGCGAAACATAAACCAAGTTTAAAGTTCAAACTGCATATCAATTGAACATTAGATGTATCAATTGATAAAGCCTGCAGTATCTCATTTTTTATATCCTTACAAAATGGAACAGTAGTAAAATGTATGAGTTCGACTTTAGAATCTACACCGTTTCCTTCTATATGAACGAGCGCTACATCTATTCCGTCTAACGATGTACCGGACATTATCCCTGCAATATACATAATATGCATGCCCCCTATTCACTAAAAAACAATTATGTAAGTAAACAACGTACAACCTACAGAAAACAATATAAATCTAAAAAACAACTGTGCTTTCGATGCAAACGATCCATCAATGAAAGAAACAACTACCGTAAGCAAAATACTTGCCGCAAAGCTTGTAACGAGCCATATACTATGCATTTGTGATAGATTTAGCATTCTTAATAAAGGTACGAAAAGTAAATTTGCACATATCACTCCAAATAACAACAAAAATACACCTTTATAGCTAAATTTTATATTCATTCTATTTCACCCTCTCTGGACTTAATGTGAAAGAAGTGATAGACAAAATGCCTATCACTCAAAAATAAAATATAAAACTTACGGATTAACAGATTCCCCATCACCATTTTTCTCAATTTCAAGCATGTTTTTGTCGTACATTTTAAAGAATGGTAGGTAAATAAGGAATGATATTGCTATATTTATAAAAACTAATACTACTGCACGCCAATCTCCACCTGTGGCTAAATACGCGCCAATTGGAGCTGGTAATGTCCACGGCGGCATAATATGTGTTGGCGTTACAAATCCCATCGCAGTTGCTGAATATGCAACAGTTGCTGTTACTAGTGGTGTAATGATAAACGGGATAATTAAAATTGGATTTAGTACAATCGGTAATCCGAAAATAACAGGTTCATTAATATTAAAAATACCAGGAACAATACAAGTTCTTGATAATGCTTTCGAATATTTTGATCGACCAAATACAATCATAGCTAATACAAGCCCTAACGTCGCACCAGAACCGCCAATCCATATAAACCATTGGTATAACGGCTCTGGTGATATGAATGGCAACTGATCTGCTCCACTAGCAACTGCTTCACCATTTTTCCCTAAGTATACTTCCCATAATGGCCGAGCAACAGTTCCAACAACCGACACACCATGGATTCCGAATGACCAAAAAAATGTAATTAAAAACACTGGAATGATTACACCGAAATAACTATCACCAGCTTTTACTAACGGTGCTGCTAATTTATCAACAACATGGTGTAAATCAATACTAAAAACGACAGTTACTAAACTCATTAAAATAATTACGAATGCAGCAGGTATAAGTGCTTCAAACGAACGTGAAACAGACGGCGGTACTTGTTCTGGCATTTTAATCATTACATTTTTCGTCTTACAAAATCTTAAAATCTCTACTGATAAAATAGATACGATCATCGTTACGAATAATCCATGCCCCCCGAGATTTGTCATCGGAAGCATAAATCCTTTTTTATCGATTAATTCGGGCGTCAATGTTAAAAGTAGTGAGCATACTGCTAACTGTGCCCCTGATAAAGCATCTAACTTATAACTTTTCGCTAAATTGTATCCTATACCAAATGCTATATATAAAGACATAATAAACATCGTTAAACGATATGGTATTAATATACTTGTTTGATTTTTCAATGCCCAAACTGATATGAAACTATCTTTCGGTAATGGTGGAAATGCTACTATTAAAAAGAAACTCCCTACGATAATAAATGGTAACGCCGAAATAACTCCATCACGGATTGCTTGTAAATGCCTCTGTTCAGAAAGCCTTGCCATCGGTCCAGATAAGTTTTTATCAAGAAACGTGACAAACTTATTCATAACGCTTCCCCCTAACTAATTAATTCATTTACAGTTTTTAATAAAGTCGGTCCACCAAGCGGCGTGTATGCTTGCGGCGGAATAATACCGCACGGAATAGATTCTTGTTCTGTAAGTTTTTTTACAGCGTCAAATCGATGTCTAACTTGAGGTGCAACCATTACAACATCCCAACCATTCTTTACTTCTTCCTCCACCTCACTTGTTCCAATAGCATGCACTTCCATGTTCATACCTTTTTTCTCTGCTTCTTTTTTTAAAGCGTTTACAACAATTGCGCTGGACATTCCTCCAGAACAAACGAATAAAACTTTCATTATTGAATCCTCCTATACTTATAAATTGTTTCTTTCAAATGAAAGAAAGTTTCACTTTACTAACAAGCATATGAAGAAATGAAACGATTTAGTTATACTGAAAGTAAATTTCACTAAAAATATTTTTCCTATTAAATTAATGTTTCAATATTTATTTTTCTCAATTGCAGGGCCAACCTAACATCATATATTATTTTAAATAATCGTATAATAGGGAGGCGTATAAATGATTATGAAACGTTTAGTAATGATGTGCTGTATCGTCATATTGTTTACTCCTTTCTCTTTCATTTCCCCTCACTCTACTTATGCTGAAGTAAATACTACTTACAAAAAACATGAATTACGCGCTGTATGGCTAGCATCTGTTCTCAATATTGATTGGCCTTCAAAAACTGGCTTACCTATTGAAAAGCAGAAACAAGAATTTATAAGACTATTAGACGATGTAAAAAACACTGGTATGAATGCAGTCGTTGTACAAATTAAACCGACTGCTGATGCTTTCTATCCTTCAAATTACGGTCCTTGGTCTGAATACATTACGGGTACACAAGGAAAAGACCCTGGATACGACCCGCTCGCATTTATGATTGAAGAAGCACATAAAAGAAATATAGAATTCCACGCATGGATTAATCCATACCGAATAACGATGAATCACACTGATATAAATCGATTATCAAATAATCACCCTGCAAGACAACATCCCGATTGGGTTGTACCTTACGGCGGGAAGCTATATTACAACCCTGGTATTCCAGATGTAAAAAACTTTATAACGGAAGGCGCTTTAGAAATCGTAAAAAATTATGATGTTGATGCAATTCATATGGACGATTATTTTTATCCTTATAAAGTAGTTGGCGAAGAATTTCCTGATCAAAAAACATTTGAATCATATAATAATGAGAATTTTTCAACTATCGAAGATTGGCGTCGCAATAATGTAAATGAACTCGTAAAAGGTTTAAATACTGCTATAAAACAAGAAAAATCATACGTGAAATTTGGCATTAGTCCATTTGGCGTATGGCGAAATATAGCTGACGATCCAACTGGCTCTAATACAAGCGCAGGTCAAAGAAACTACGATGACCTTTATGCTGACACACGTGAGTGGATACAAAAAGGGTACATTGACTACATTACACCTCAAATATATTGGAATATAGGTTTCACACCTGCTGCATATGATATATTAGTAGAATGGTGGGTAAAAGAAACAAATAACAAACCGATTCACCTATACATCGGTCAAGCGGCTTATAAAATAAATAACAACTCTGTGCCTGCTTGGTCTGAGCCAGAAGAATATCCAAAGCAAATCGCTTTAAACCATCAATATCCACAAATAAAAGGTAGTATGCATTTCAGTTTAAAAGATATAAATAACAATCCACTTGGAATTAAAGATAGACTCTCAAAAGACATATATAAACACCCTGCATTAATTCCACCTATGCCTTGGCTTGATCATGATCCACCAAAACAACCTACTTTAAAAGGTGCCATTCCAAGAGATGAAGGTATTGCCGTGGGAATAATTGACAATAGAGATAATGACTCTTCTTATTACGCCATTTACCGTGTGAATGGAAAAAATGAAGTGGATATACAAAACCCAAAACATTTACTTACTACTGTAAGAAAAACAAAACTTGGAGGAATTTACGTAGATAAAACGGCTATTTCTGGAGAAACGTATACGTATGTGGTAACTGCAGTTGATCGATTGCATAATGAAAGCATTCCTTCTAGTTTTACTACCGTTAAGGCAAAATAAAATCTCAAAAAAAAACGCCTTAAAGCTGAGAAATACTTAGCTTTTAAGGCGCCTTTTTTATTTATTCTTAAACTTCTCAGTCGCTGCTCTCATCTTCACATTCAAATCATGATCAATGGAGTCACGAATATCACGCTCTACTACTTCCATTTCCTTTTGGAAATTTTGCAAGTATATTTTTAGTTCTTCTTCTTTTTCAGGACGTTGTGATGGTGGTAATTGTACCACTAATGATAACATCGCTGTTAAATCTTTCATTAAGAACGTTTCAAGTTTATGTTGTTGTTCAAACATGCGTTGTTCTTGATAGTACGGAAGTGCATTTAATACTGAAATTGTAATGTCATCAACCGTTCTTTGTAGTGAAGGATTAATCGAGCGTTTATATGCTTGAATTGTATTTAATGCATCTGGATATCGATCATAGAAATACAATTTATAGAACGATAAGTCTGTCGGTTTAACAGTTTGCTGTGATTCTTGTCTCAAGAAATCTTTCACTTTCATTGTTGCAATATCAATATCTTCATTCGTAAGCTTTTTCGTTGTTTTTGCCATCACATGCACTTTTTTCTGCTTTTCTTTCGGTAACATTGAGAAAACTTGCTCTCTCGTACGTTGGCCCGATGAACAGAAAAGTGTATTTAATGTATTTTGTTCTTTTTTCCCTTCTGTACGAATCCAGCGATAAAAGAGTGGGTGCTGCGTAAATTCTTGTAAAAACGGTGTTGATTTGTTCGATAATTTTTCAATAGAATCTTGCGCTCTCTTATATGGTTTCGTCCATGAAAAATAAAGTTTACGTCCGAAGTATACAACTAAAACAACGACAGTAAATGCGATTAAAAGTAATGACCCTAATAGTAATAATACTCCTTGAATGAAACTCATTTTTTCACCTCCTCAAATAATCTGTTATTTCCTCGGACGCTGAATGAGTTTCTGCTTCATCTCATCATTAAATGTGTCAAGTTCAATTACAAACTTCTTACTAGACTCAATAATACGCTCTGACGATTTCTCAGATGCTTCAATAGCAGCGAATACATTTTGGAATGATTCACGTAATTTATCCATGCTAATTGCAGGATTTTCTAGTAGTTTTGTTGTTTCTTCTGTATTTTGTTTTAATGCTTGAGAATTGCTTAATACCATTGATTCAATCGCTTCATTTGTCGCATTAACTGCATCAATTGTTTTACGTTGATTTGTTAATGCGAGCTGAATTGCAGCTGAAACCGTTATAACGTTTTGCGTCATCGTAATTGCATTACGAATTGCCTCTGATAGCTTTTCATTATTTTTCTTAATGATGTCTACAGATGCGATAGATTGTAATAATACACTTTTTGCTTGTTGCATATTACGAGTACGCACAAGTATCTTTTCTAATGCATCATTTATTAACGGAATATCCCTTTGACGTTCTGGATTTTGTTTCTCAGCTTCAAGCATACCAGCAAGTTTTCTTCCTAAGTATACTTGTTTATCAAGAGCGTGAATTTTATCGTGTGATTGCTCTTTTAACATTTCAAGACCAACCGTATCCTCTTGCAAGTTATCACGGCCAATGAGAAGTGATCTTATAATCTCCTCGATTTGCTTATCTATAGATTGATATTTATGCACGTAATTTTCAAGCGGATTTTTCTTAAACACTTTAAACATAAGTTTCTTCATACCAGTTGCTTTTAATGAGTTTGGATCAAGTTCTGATACCACTTTTCGTAATTCTAACAATGTATTTGGAATTTCTTCATTCTTTCCATTCATCATCGCTGTCACAGGACGTTTTAAAGCTGATAACGTTTGTCCTGCCGCTTGCTGCTCTTTATCCCCTAAGTCTCCTAGCTGCGACAATACTTTTGATAAATCTGTATTTTGCTCGCTATTTAACTTTTGTACATAAAGATCTGCTTCTTTATTCAGTTCTTCAAGCTCTGCATCTTTTATTACTGTATCCACTACTACTTCTACATTATTATCTTTCACAATCGATACAGGTTCTTTTTTCTCGAGTTCAGTCAACAAAATCGCTCCTTTATTTATATGTGCGAATTTATGTGCACTATATTTCATCTAATATATCGTATTTCATATACATTTTTGCTTGCTTGAAATCGATTTTTCAAGAAATACCTGCTTATGCAGTCATTCCCTGTTTCATAGTATAAGTATACCTGTTCTCGTCATTATTTTCCTCAGACTTAAGACCTAGAGAACAACATGCTGAAGACGGATTCTTCACAGCTTACCTTACTTATCACCACTGACTATTAATTTGAAATTCCATTTAGTTACCTTCTTAAATTCATACAATGCTCTATCTTTTGACATATACTATCTTTCAATGTGATAATTATATTAGGTCCACTTCTAATTATTCTTCCGCGCAACAAATGCTCCCTTTTGAAAAGCTAATAACACGGTTTCAAACGTAACGTCTTCTTCAATCATCTTTATAAATCCAGCTAATTCCCCCGCATGAGAAGTTGCATTATCAATTACAAGAAAACCTTTTGGCTCTAAAATACGTTTTATATGTTCCCACCACCACATGTATTGCGTGCGCTCTGAATCTAGGAAAATAAAATCAAATGAACGATCTACTTGCGAATCTAAAAATGCCCCAGCCTCTTGATTATGAATATCGATTCTCTGTGTAAGATTTGCCCTTTCAAAATTTCCAAGTGCCTCTCCAACCCGTTCTGAAGAAAGTTCTACAGTTATAACATTTCCATTTGTTTCTTCTACCGCATTTGCTAGCCACAATGTAGAATAGCCATTTGAAGTTCCAATTTCTAAAATTTTTTTTGCATTGCACCCCTTTACTAATACTGATAAAAACTGCCCCATTTCACGAGAAATATTTCTTAATTTTTCTTCTCTTTTTTCTTTATGTCGATCATGCTCTTCTCCATATTGTTCAAGTTGCAATAATAATGAATCTAGATTATTCATTTTCTCCATCGCCTTTCCAAGCAATATGATGAAAAAGTACATGATGCCCGTCTACTTTTCATTATATGCGAAATGCACACCTTTTTCCTGTTATACGACAAAGAATTAAAATTTTTTATAGCATATTGTTTCGTTTTTTGGTAAAGTTAATTTCTACGTGCAATTATTTAATTCACATTATTTTACAATCAGTTTTCAATTATAAGATAATCTAAACCCCATTTAAATGAATCGGTATTTCTAATTCAACTAAGCGCCCTTTTCGGACGCATTTTCTTTTGTTTATATATTTCTGTAAGAAAGGATGCTTACACATGAACGTGATTAACTTAGATGCTGCTAGAAGACGTAAACAGCATAAAAAACTAATGATAACTATACCGATTATTAAACGCATTTATGAAGAAGACGGGGAAATTAAATTCGAGGTAGCCGGCGAAAAAGATGTACCTCTTGAAATGTTAGAAAAATAAAAAAAAGACGCACTTCTAAAGAAATGCGTCTTTTTTATACTATTACATTTAAGTGCATAAGTTTTTCAGAATTAACCATCATATAAATGTTTGAGATTTTCTCATCCTCAAATATGAATGAAAGTACATACGTCACTTTATTATTTATTGTAACTATAACGCCTGGTGCACCATTTACTATTTTGAAATCAACACTATACTTTTCTGGCAATCGTTTTGCAATTCCAAAGAACAAACGTATAATTTTATCTGCAGAATAAATCGGATTAATTGCAGTTGTAACTTTACCACCACCATCTGCTTTAAATATCGCATCTGTTTTTAATACCTCTAACATGCCTTGCGTATCCCCACACTGTAATGATGATACAAACTTTTCCACATAGGCAGCCATTTTCTTCGTACTTAATGTTGATTGCTTCGGCTTATCTAAAATACTTTTTCGTGCGCGTTGAAAGATCTTCCGGCAATTCACACTACTTTTATCAACAATTGAAGCTATTTCCTCGTAGTCATAACTGAAAACCTCTCTTAATATGAAAACAACCCTTTCTACCTCAGACAATTGTTGTAAAAGTAATAAATATGCCGTAGAAATTGATTCTTTCATTACAAATGACTCTGCTGGCTCATCAGACTCTTCCACAAATGGCTCTGGTAACCACATCCCTACATATACATTACGTTTATGCGCTACCGAACGTAATGTATCAATTGAACGATTTGTCGCCATTTTACACAAATATGCTTTCATATTTTCTATAGATTGAACATCCTCTATATTATTTACCGCGATAAATACGTCATGAACGATATCTTCAGCGTCCATAACACTCCCAAGGATTCTATATGCTAATGAAAATAATAATGGTTGATACGCTTCATATAATTGCTCCGTTTCCATGATGAACTGCCTCACTTTCTAATTGCTTTAAAATGTGTAACGCTGCACGTTTCCCGCTTGCTACCGCAGCATCAGCTAATATTTCATCATGCCCAGCCCAATCTCCTGCAACGTAAACACCTGGCATTTCAGGTATATTAGGGCCTGGTTTTTCAACACGGTCAATATGAGGAAAATCATGTACTACCGTAATTTTCGGTAAATATTGCTGTGCAACAGCTTCTCTTTTCCAATTCGGATGTAACAATTCCATCATATTTTCTAACTGTTCTTTCTCTTCTTGAATATGATTCAGTTCTAGTACAGGGTTATGGTATTTAATTAGACTCACTACAATTGATCCATCTTCACTTAATTTAGCTGCTCTTGATTGATTCGTGAAAAATATAGGTTGATCTAACCCTAATGCAAATTGATGTGTAGGGTTGGTTAAGCGTCTTAAACCAATATCTAATGCAGCGACGGTAACCGGTACCGATTGTTCACTCCATCTATACAAACTTGTTCCTTCTGCACCTTTTATTATTTTACAAGCCTCTTTTGGTGGAGTCATCACGATGACTGTACCTACTTCAAATAACCTATCGTCAAAACAATGTATTCTTTGTTTATCTTCGTAATGCTCTATTTCCAAAACATGTTTATTAGCCGAAAATTGCACCCCGACATTATTCGCTATATCTCTTAATTTTGTTATTATCGTCTCCCAACCACCATCTACATAAAATACTCCTTCTTTCATAGACAGCTGTATTTGCTTTAGTACAGATGATGCTAATTGTATTGTAGGAGCAAACGTATATGTTGTTGTTCGGCATAGCGCATAAAACATATTTCGTACCATAGGATCCTGTATTTCTTTTTCTGCCCATACAGAAAGACTCATTTTTGGAATCATATTTATATCCAATTTCCCTAAATGAATCATAAGGCGAGAAAATTGTATTTTAGCTGACCATGAAAGTAACGGCGTTGATAAAATGGAGCGAAAATCCGTTGGGATAGTATATACGTCATCTTTCCATATTCCGTGTGCTTTCGTGGACGGCATTCCTCCCGTAAGATTCATACCAAGCTCGTTAAATGTTAAGAACGCTTCTCCTCCGCGGTATAAAGCGTGTGCTCCAAGGTTCATATATATGCCATTTTTATTTATTGTCATCGCTCTGCCACCAAAACGGCTTGATTTTTCTAATACAACAACTTTCCTTCCTTCTTTCGCTAAATATATAGATGCTGTTAACCCTGCAAGCCCCCCGCCAACAATTGCTACATCAAAATTTTTCATAATAAAATCCCTCCTTATCGTTCTACATACAAGACGAACGAATTAGGAGGGATGTGACATTCAGTTACACATAATTTATTTCTCCTAACCACTCCATTGCAGAATTAACTGTCAAACAGTGGCTTAAAACTAATTTATATTCCAGAAAGTGTTGGTGAACATTTTCAAAATAGTAACAGTGACAACTTCTACAAACAATCTTGTTTACATAATAATATTATTTTCTAATCACTTAAATGCTGGTACCAAACTTCACTTTCTTCTTCACTCATTTCTCCTATTATTTTTGAAAAATCTATTTTTCTATCAAATGAGTCTTTTAACATATGAAATTGTTCAAACGAGCCTGTAAATGTTTCTAATGACTTAGAACAACAAACCATTTCAATATTTTCAATTGTTGCTCCATCTAATTCTAATTCCTTTAGTCCTCTCATTCTACCTAATGCCGATCCATCCTTTACCTTTGTATCTTTCAACTTTATATTTTGAATTGACGTATTATGTTGAAAGCAATTTAAATTATCAATGGTACTATTTTCAAATTCAATTGTTATTAAGTCATTTAAATTTTGTAAAACAAGTAAATCCAATCCACTAACATTCTCTAAACCTAAAATATACAAATGCTTTAAAGTATCTACTTTTGAAATTGCATAGAGCTGCTCGCGATTTGAAATATGTACAGTAAGCGATTCTAACTTTTGAAACTGCGATAGTAACGAAAAATCTTGAATATTAGTCTGTGAAAAATCTAATTTTTTTAATGATGATATTTCTACAAGTGCCGATAGATTATTTATCCTCGTATTCTTTATATTCATTTCTTGTAAGTGCTGTAAATGTATGATTGGCGTTAAATCTTGCACCGGATTATTAACTAAATATAACTTCTTTAAAGAATTCATTCGTTCTAATCCTGTTAAATCTTTAATTTCATTTCCAGATAAAATTAGTTCCCTTACTTCCGTACATATATGTAATGGACTAATATCTACTAATCCCTTTCCACCTAAATATAGTCTCTTCTCTCTAATAAATTTATCCGCACGTTCAGAAGAACCCACAATGTTTTTCCATTCTCCATCTAAACTATCGTACCAATCTTTAACATTATTTTCAGACTGAAATATAAATTGAGGATGTAAAACAGGTAATTCAATATTAAATAATGCGTCTAAAAAATGTATATTGTTGTTAGCACCATAACTCCAATATAAATAGTCTTCCTCTTGGTGAATGGTGAAATTTTTATCTTTTAGCGTTTGTAAAATAAATAGTAAAAAATCTGAAATTCTATTTGCCATTACATATTTTACTTCTTCATCTCGTCCAAAATTAATAACTTGTCCCATTTCCCCCTTTTCATCCGGATCAACATCTATTCCTATATTGTTACCGCCATAATCCTTACTAATAGGTATCCATTTGTAATTCACATATGTTTCCTTAATACATTTTGCTGGTATTGAAAATGCATCAAAATTTAAAAACTCCTCTTCTTCAATTCTTTTCCATACTCTCCACTCATTCAAAACTTCATCTAAAGAGAGAAATGGCAAACCAAAAAACAATCCTGGTCCCGATTTAACTTCACCGTTATGCGTGAGATAAAGCATACGTAATTCATCTGGAAACGAAATTCCCATTTCGCTTTCGACATATTGAATTTCTTCTATTGTTGCAGGTGCATTCAAAAATGGTTTAAAGTGATTTTTCAATTCAACTTCTAACTCTTTTATAATTAGATTATTCATTTCCCACACTCCCTTTTTATTAACTAATAAAAAAGCTCCTTTAATTACATTAATTGTAATTAAAGGAGCTTTTTCTCGCAACCAAACTTATTTTATACTATTTCATCGAAATTCAATCATACTGCATATGTACTTGCAACTTTATTATTTAACGAACTAAAACCATCCTCACTTTCACATTTCAATAACTAGACTCATACCCTAATTTCAGATTGCATTAAAACATAGGAAAGGCGGGTAATACAATTGACTTCTAATATCGACTACACTTCCCCCTCAACTAATTTCACTCATGATTTAAGTAAAAGTAATTTTTTTAAGAAAGATGCCCAAAATTATATAAATGTACTTGGCATGAAACAAGTAAATACTTTAGAAAATACTTCTTTATTAGATATTTATTTAAGTACAGGGAATGTTGTAGAACCACATATTCATCAAAATGCAGCTGAACTCGTTTACTGTATTTCAGGATCTGCAGTTGTTTCTTTACTTAACCCATTTACGAATCAAATATTAAACTTACCAATAAAACCAGGCCAAGTTGCCAACATTCCACAAGCTTGGTGGCATTATGAAATCGCCACAACAGATGACACACATTTATTAGCCATTTTTAATGCCCCAACACCAGAAGTTATTTTTGGATCTGATATTTTAAGATTAACTCCTGCCAATATGATGGCCCATACTTATTGTCTTGATGAACAACAATGGAAACAAGCCATATCTCCAATTCAATCTACTACAGTAATTGGACCACCAACAAATTGTAATCAAAACCGAGGAACGATAAACCAATCAACTCAAGCCCCTTCTCAACAACAAGATCTATATTACCAAGACTCATACTATTTCCCTCCTTATTGGGGGTATTAAATTCAGTCATTACTAGCAAAAAAATTATTCATCTCCTTGGAAAATACCTCGGAGATTTTTTATTTATATACCAATTACGTATTCTCTTTCGTAACAATTAATAGAGTACATACATATAATATTTATATATTTCATTGGAGGTGATAGCACTATGAGTAATTATAACTATCGAAAAAACTACTCTAATAATAGAAATAGTAGTTCATCAGCGTCCTCTCAATCTTCGAATTCTCAATCTTCCAGTTCCCAATCGGAAAGAGATTTAGCTCAACAAGGCTACGTAAAGAAAAAAGGATGTAATTGTAATAAAAATAAATAAGATCTTTTTTAGCTATACAAAAAGGAATACTCTTAAAAAGAGTATTCCTTTTTTCAATGCTCACCATTTAAGACGCGATGCTTAGACGAATGTTATCCCTGCACTTGCGAATCCTGTAATAGCAGTAGCTATATCAAAACCTGGTGTAGTTGATGAAACAACAAGTAATATCTTATCTTGTGGAGCGACCGCAATTGCTTGTGCGCTAATACCACTCGAAGTAGCACCGATAGCAATAAGACCACTGAATGCTGGTGTTAATAGTAACGGTGTACCTACTGGCGTGAAAGTATTACTTGCTGCTGGTGCGCTGTACAACTGCATTTGAATTTGTATGCTTCCTAATGCTAAAGCAACCGCTACAGTTACACTAAAGAATCCTGCTAACGAAGTAATTGTACCTGCGCGAGGAGCTACAAATGCGAAATCAAATACTGGAGGTACAGGACCTATAGTAATTGGGCCACCAGGTGGGACAATTACAGGGAAGAATGAACTTCCAAATCCAAGAAGTGCTCCTGTGTTTGCTAATCCACCTAAAACAGTTGCTAACGTTACTGGTCCACCTGATGCAAACGGAATAACAGCTCCGCCTCCTGTTGCACCAGTTGCTCCTGTTAGGCCTGTTGGACCTGTTGCTCCTGTTGGGCCTGTTGCTCCTGTTGCTCCTGTTGCTCCTGTTGCTCCTGTTGCTCCTGTTGCTCCTGTTGCTCCTGTTGCTCCTGTTGCTCCTGTTGCTCCTGTTGCTCCTGTTGCTCCTGTTGCTCCTGTCGCTCCTGTCGCTCCTGTTGCTCCTGTTGCTCCTGTTGCTCCGCCTCCTGTTGCTCCTGTTGCTCCTGTTGCTCCTGTTGGACCTGTTGGACCTGTTGGACCTGTCGCCCCTGGAGTAGCATTGATTAATTGAATTAATAAATTAAAAAGAAGTTGTAAAGTTGCAGAATCAACATTTGAGTTGCAGGATATAGGGATAAGATCTAAAGCAAAGAAGAATTGTGCAAGGGCGCTATAAAATTGTTGCAATAATGTTGACAATTGTCCTAAATTAGGTGCTGGAGATTGTAATAAAACTATAATACTTTGAGTTAATTGTTTCAAAAAATTAACTTCTGGAGAAGGTAATAAGGAATTTAAGAAAATTAAAAATTGATTAAATAAATCGAGTAACACTAATCTGTTTGCATTACTTGGATTTGCAAAAAATGCTGAAATAGCTGATACTAGTGAGTTTAGTAAAGTAATTAATTGACTTAATTGTTCCCTAGTAATAGGAACTGACTGTGGATTTTTACAACAATCTGCTGAAAAAACAATCGGATTGCAGTTATTATGACCAAAACAATTATTATTTGACATTTATTTCCTCCTTACTTTTCTTATAGTTGAGTGTTTTCCTATTCTAAGAACTATAAAAGATGCGATTGTAAAAAGTAGTTGAGTTATATGTTTCTCTTAAAATAGGAAACATGAATTATAATCAAACTTGAAAACGTAATTTAATTATGTTCATGACTCACATATTAATTATATGTTTTTAATAATTGACTGCTTAGATTAAACACCTAAACTTAAGAGTTTATTTTATTTTTCCACGTTTATCTATTAGGTCCAAAAGCACATTTTCATTTAAAAATTAAAACATAAATAAATCATTAGCATATATTCCACAAGTAACAACATCATTCTTTCAAATAATTAAAAATGATACCTTTACTAATATTTTGTTCCTTCTATAATCATGAAGCCGTTTCTATTATAAAAAACTTTCATACAATATAGTGGACAAGTTATTCTATACTTCGTTCAAAAAATAATTAAAGGAGTGAAATTTAATTGCCAATTATTCAACCATTTATCGCTTCTAGAAGATTTACATCTACACTAGGAGCTGGAACAGGAACAGGTGCAGCTTTTGCAATTGCTGCAACAGCTTGTTTAAACGATGCCGGTACTACTGCAACTGCCTTTCCGACTTTTACGTATTACAACCTCTATGTAAACGGCATAATTCAACCTAGCGTGAACTCCAGTGTCACCACAGGTCCTACTGGTGCTATTATAATTCCTGGCGGAGATGTATTAGACGGTGGAATTCCAATTACAATTGAATTTATCGTCACTTAATTTTAACTAACCAAATTTAGAACAAAAAGGGCAGATTTCTCTTTATAGGAAATCTGTCCTTTTTAATTGATAATAATAAATTGTAGGATAATTGAAGATCCTTGTGAGGGTGGTTCAGCATCTAATAAAGTTAACTGACCAGCTGTAACTTCATAAAAAGGTTGTGGTTGAAGAATTCCATTTATAAATAGATTAATATAAGAAACTTCACTTGGTGATAAGATTTGTGTTGTACCGTATTGTGCTATACCATCTGCATTAGTATATATAAGTTTTTCCCCATCTGAAAAAGTAAAATATAATAGGTTTGTTGTTGTGATTGTTTCCGGTATTCCCGTTGGGCCGGTTATTCCTGTTACTCCTGTTGCTCCCGTTGCTCCTGTTACTCCCGTTATTCCTGTTACTCCCGTTATTCCTGTTATTCCTGTTATTCCTGTTACTCCTGTTGCTCCCGTTATTCCTGTTACTCCTGTTATTCCTGTTACTCCTGTT
>NZ_NADV01000029.1:396603-401236 GCF_003264175.1 Bacillus sp. SRB_331
TGTTGCTCCCGTTATTCCTGTTGCTCCCGTTATTCCTGTTACTCCTGTTACTCCTGTTACTCCCGTTGCTCCCGTTGCTCCCGTTGCTCCCGTTGCTCCCGTTGCTCCGGTTGCTCCTGTTGCTCCGGTTGCTCCGGTTGGAAAATTAATAGACGGAAGAGGTGGAAATGTAGGACCAATATTTTTAGAATCCATAACTTCCTTAGACATTGGTAATTTGTCATATCGATTCAAATTTGCATCTCCCTTCTATAGTATTTATTAAATGTTAGATGTTCCGAAATGTTAAAAGAATTATCTAAAAAAACACTATTAATCTCTCGATTAAAATCTTTTTACAAAATCAATTTTAATGTAACTTACTAAAAATGAATGTATTTTAAACAGCATGCCGTTACTATAAAAAATATTATTAATAGAATATATGAAAAGTATCTCCTTTATCATAAAAATGAGGTGATTTTAATTAAAAATAAAGATAGAGAAAATCCCCAAAATAATGACGTACAATTATCCTTCCTTATAGACTAACTAGTCCTACTGGTAGTACTGGACCCATGAGTAATACCGGAGCATAAACGTTACAACAAATTCTATGCTTGCAAATAATACAGTGGATGGAACAGTTTCAGTTGTACTAGGGTGGTACTAACATACTACTTTCAAACAATCAAAGCCTTGATAGCTTTGCAGTCAATAGTGCAAATGATTTATTTACAGTCCCTGTAACGGGACGTTATTATCTTTCTTATCAAATTAATACTACAACTGCACTTCTTGCGGGTTCAAGACTACTTTTAAACGGATCTACATCACTTCTGAGCTCAATTCTATCTCCTGCCTTATCTACTTCAAGTTATAATAATAATTTAATTACAATATTAAATGCAGGTAATACTATTTCTCTTCAATTATTCGGTCTCTTATCAATTGTCAATTTAGTCGGTGGTGGATCAACTGGCGCCTCTCTAACAATTATACGAGTTGATTAATAAATGATTCATTTTTTCTTCTTACCTTTAAATGTCATTCCCCTATACAGATAGTAGAAACTATCTATACTAAATATTCCGGATAAACATTATCAATTTACTCTATACGCTATCAATGTTAAGTTATTTATGAAGACAGTTTCTCCTTTACTAATCATCTCAATATGTATTTGAGAAACATCCTCCAATCCTATACGCGAGAGAAATACTGTATTGACACTCAACTGAGTGTCTTTTTTTTGTAATTTTTCACATAATAAAAACCACCTTGTATAGATGGTTTTATAATTACGCTTCCCTTATATTTTTTATGTACATAAAAAATTATGAAGCTGGATAATAAATTGTCATACTCAACCGAGTTAACGTACTTCCTGAATTATAATAAGCGTGAGGTCTATCCGCCTTAAACCTGATTGAGTCTCCACTATTTAATCTATATTGACAATTATTTACCTCAATTGTCAGTTCACCATCAAACACAGTTATAAATTCCTCTGTTCCTTCTTTATGCGCTTCAGCATATAACTTTCCTTCTGTTTCAATTTCAACAGTATAGATTTCAAAATGTCTATCATCTTGGAATGGAAAAGATGGATAAACTTTATATTTCCCATTGTCTTCAGCCAATACTTGAACATCATTTCGTAAAATAACTTTCGTATCTGGTTGTGGATTATTTATTAAAGAAGTAAAAGACACTTTCAGTCCATTAGCGATTTTCCAAATTGTTGTAAGTGTTGGGCTTGATTCTCCCCTTTCAATTTGTCCGATCATCGTTTTACTTACACCACTTAATTGAGAAACTTTTTCTAAGCTCAGCTTTTCTTTTTCTCGAATAGCTTTTAAATTTTTTGCAAGGATAAGTTGAATTTCCTCCATAAAAAAACACTCCTATACAATATAACGACCATTATGTATAATAAAAAGCACACGTTATATTGTTCTTTTCGGTCATTATAACATACAAAATCAAAGGAGGTTTTGAAATGCCTATATTTTCTTTTTTATTATTCGTCTTTATTAGTAGCTTCACACCAGGCCCTAACAATTTTTTATCCATGACATACGCCAACCAACATGGGTTAAAAAGAAGCATTAAATTTTGCTTAGGAGTGGCTTTCGGCTTTTTCATCATCACTTCATTATGTAGTTTCTTTAATATTATACTTATAAACATTCTGCCAATAATTGAATTTCCTTTAAAACTTTTAGGTGTAGCTTATATGCTGTATTTAGCTTTTAAAATACTCACTAGTAAAAATAGTGCAAACACAAATGATAAAAGCAATAAAAACTTATTTTTAGTAGGAATTATGCTTCAATTCGTTAATCCAAAGGGAATATTATTCGGACTGACTGTAGTATCAACTTTTATTCTCCCTTATTACAATTCATATTCTAGTTACCTTCTTTTTTCATTATTTTTAGGAGTAGTCGGTTTAATGAGTACGTTTAGTTGGAGCCTATTCGGTTCAATGTTCCAAAAACTTTTATTAAAACATAACCAATTCTTTAACATCATTATGGCAGTATTATTAGTTTTTAGCGCTATTTCAATTGTTATCAACTAGCTCCATAACCATCCTAATTCTTAATTTAACAGTCAATTTGATATAAATAATTATCCTTCCACCTATCATCTTTTTTTAGTTTTAAGATGGGGGAACCTTCTAGTGATAAGATTTCCACCGTATTATACTAAATAAGAAATTTACTATATAAGGAGGAGGGTTTCAACATCTAGTCGTTTACGTAATTACAAGCTTATTTTAACGATAGAATCATTAAGTAGGGTTCATAAATTTATATCTCTACTTATACATTTTGTCAGTAATACAAGGGCTGCAGTTAAAACAATTAGCGAAAGACTATTCAGATAGAAATGTTTGCAAATACAAAAAATGCGGTTTCTCTTTTCACGAGAAACCGCATTACATCAATAATTTTGTTGAATTTTAAACTGAATTGTATACAAATCAAAGTTGTAGACTCGCATTTTTAAATGCTTGATTTTTGTACTATTTTATTAGAATATCACATGTTTAAAATGTATATATCAGCGATATTTTATGTCTATTTTGTATAGGTGTTAGCAAGTTAGTTTGCAAACTTGCTAACACTTTTTTATTTCTTCTACAAATATATTTCCTCATAAATCCAATTATATTTACTACCATTGTTACATTTTCTTTCCTCTTCAGTTTTTAATTCAAATTTCTATCCCAAGTTACGTAGAATATATTATTTAAATTTGTACATTATAAAAAAAGAAAGTATTACTTGTAGTTAGGGTGTTCCAAATGAATTTTAGAAACCTATTTTCTTTATTACGGAACATTTTTAAAACCATTTTTTCATTGATAAAAAGTCTTTCAAAAAATTTATTCATTTTAAGGAGGCATATTAAAATGGGAGTTTTAAGTGGCAATCCCCAAAATGAGCCAATGCATTACGGAGAAGTCTTTGGAATTTGGAGTTATCTTGCAGCGGCACAAGGTGCAATTGCTGGTTATCAAGTTCTTATTAACCATACAGGGGATGAGGACTTAAAGAAATTTTTAGAAAACCTTGTAGAGAATGATATCCAATCAGAAGTTGAAGAATTGAAAAATTTATTAAAATTAAATGGTGTTGCATTACCACCAGCACCTCCAGAAAGACCAGTTGCATCTATTGAAACGATTCCTCCTGGTGCTCGTATAAATGATGCAGAAATTGCAGCAACGGTTTCTGCAGGCCTTGCAGCAGGTTTGGTAGCATGTAGCCAAGCTATGGGACAATCTCTTCGAGAAGATGTAGGAATGATGTTTGGACAATTCCATATGAAGAAAGCACAAGCAGGTGCTACTTTACTACGATTAAATAAGAAAAAAGGTTGGATTATTCCCCCTCCTCTACATGTTCTTCAATCTGATCAAGCATAACATGAAGTAAGCGGTTAACTTTTGTTAACCGCTTCGTTGTATTTACCTGTACTTTTAATACTGGAGATTAAAGATATTCCTCATAATTTTAGCCTTATGGTTATGGTTTAGAAACTATTAAACGAAGAATGTACAAAAGAGCTGGAGAAATTAATGCATAAGAAAGGAGGGGAAAAATATGAAGAAGAAATTATCATCTATTTTAAGCGTTTTAGCATTAGCTATTATGTTTTTAGGTACAGATTCCCATGCTGAATACGATGGAAATAATATGAATAGAGTTAATAATACTGACATTTCAACTCGAGTTAATGACAATAACATGAATAGAGTTAATAATGATGTAAGAACTCGAAATGTAAATACGACAAATGATTTAAATGATAATCGTGATAGAAATAATAATTGGGCTTGGCTTGGTTTATTAGGACTAGCAGGTTTATTTGGTCTTAGAAGAAGAGACAAGGAAACACGCTAATGTAGAACATTTTTTCACAAACAATAATCTCTTTATTAAAAATAAATTCACTTTAATACTTCGGCAATGGTGAATCTTTAATCCAATCATGATAAATACCCATAGCTTGTACTACAATTAAAACAGTGGATATTCACCTATAAAGAACCACTACATTTAAAGAGCAGGATAAACATTTTATAAAATGTTCAATTTAACTAGTAAAGCTAATAAGATTTGGAGAAGGATTTGAACAT
>NZ_NADV01000003.1:0-104929 GCF_003264175.1 Bacillus sp. SRB_331
GAGCAGCTGTCCAAGCAGAGAATATTCTACAAACATCTGATATTGTGGTTCTGGATTCTAAAATTTACTTTCCAGAAAATCTATTAGATTTGGGTGTGAATGCATGTGCAATTTTAGACTTTTATAGAGAATATGGAGTTAATATTACGACAGAAAATATATAAAAGGTACCGTTCTATTCGTGGTAGTAGGGGTCACATATGGCTATCAAGCTAAGAAATACAAATATATCCAAAAAGAGAGAATATGCATCTTCATGAGAAAATGTACATTCTCTCTTTTTGCGGTGTTATAAAATTCTTAAGTTGATGGGCATGGGGTAGCACCAACAAAACACAAATTTCGTACGCTACGACAGCGTAACGATTTTATGCTACCAGTAAAAAACTGATTAGTGAGAGCTCATAATCTGCGGGGGAGGGACACCCCCGCGAATTTAAGTTTCACTTTATAAAAAAGTAAGGATCGACCGGTACCGCTCGTTATTTGACTATTACTTTCCCATCCATTCCTTTCAAGTAGTGGAAGCGACATATTAGTTCATATGTACCGGGAGTTTCAGGTTTTACGGTAATTGTTATTTCTTTTCCTGACGGGACTTCGGCGTCAATTCCGAGTTTTTTCACCGTAAAGGTATGTTCTCTATTTCCTTTGTTTTTCAATAGCAACGTCGTCGTTTTCCCAACCGGAACAGTGATGATACTCGGATTAAAGTAATCATCATTCAATTCAACCTCAATAGGCTGTCTCACAACGTCGGATTCGGCAAATACACGGAGCGAACCTAAAGTAGTCATAACTACAATCATCGCAAGTGAAATGATCAATCCAGTTAATAGCTTTTTCACAGACATTCACATTCCCTCCTTTCCTAAGCACTAGTGTTTTCAAATTACTAAAATATTATCAATATAAATGGGGTTTAGGCGTGGCTTAAATAGTAATTCTTTCGGCAACTCCTACTAACCAAGTACTAACTGGAATAGGATTTGGGTAAATAAAAAAAGCCTCCACTACTGTGGAAGCTTCTCCAAATGATGTGCAATATCAATATACATATCGGAATAAACCGAATGGATTTCATTACTAGGCGCAGCGTTAGAAGAGAAGTGGACGATTACCATACTTGCTTTCGGATCAATGTAAAGAGTTTGTCCGTAACTGCCTAACACTTCGAAAGCACCTTGTTCATTGTGCGGAATCCACCATTGATTATGATAAGAAATGGAAGCACCATGACCAATTGCGAGCTCACCTTCTTGTACATTTTTCACACTTTCTGTAATAGAAGAAGGGACGATTTGTTTTCCGCTATATTGACCATTATTTAATAGTAATTGTCCGAACCTCGCCATATCTCTAGCAGTTGCATTTAAGCCAGCGCTTGCTTGTTCTACTTTCGTTTCATCTGTAACGTAATATGCGTTTTCTTCCATACCAATTTGAGACCAAATTCGTTCGCTTACATTTTCAGCTAACGATTTCCCTGTAATCGTTCGGATAATCCAAGCGAGTGTTTCAGTTGATCCGTTATTGTAAGAAAAAGCTGAACCAGGTGGTGCAGTTTCTTCTGCTTCTAGTAACATATCATAAATTTTCATAGGACCCTCGTAATTTTTACCTCGGGGTAAAATATTACTAGCTAAATATAGTTGTGCATCTTGATTTTCTAGTCCTAGCTGCATATATCCGTGAGTAGGGTATTCAGCGGAAACTTGCATGTCCAGTAATTGCTGAAGTGTTGCTTTTCCAAACGGTGTATTTTTTAATTCTTTTATGTAAGTGTCAGCTGTTTTCTCTACATCGATAAGATTTTCTTCAGCGAGAGATTGTATGATTGCACCAGTAAACACCTTTGCTAATGATGCCATTCCATGAGGTTCACTCTCGTTATATCCATTGAAATATCGTTCATAAACAAGTTGACCATTATGTACAACGACAAAAGCATCTGTTTTGTTTTCGTCTAAAAGTTTTTTTAGAGGAGTCGTATTTCCAAATCTACGCTCCACAGCAAAATCGTCTAAGTTTTGTAACGCGGTAGGGAAGGGAGCAACTTGGTCAGGGATGTTTTTTACTTCATTTATTAAAGTGAATTCTTTCATATGTGTATACGACCAGCGTAAGTAAGGATCGTCCAACCAGTTTTCTTTTGTGACATTTGCTTTAGTGGGGGTCGTTTTATTATTTTTAAAAAAAGTAAACCCAAGCCCTGTAACTACGAATATTAATACTAGTAACAGTAATAGCAGGGGAGATTTCTTTACATTCATATAGGTACCTCCTTTAGTTTCTATTATAAGTATACGCTCGTCTTAAAATAAATACAAAATAAGGAAAGTAAACGGGTAAGTTTACTTTCCTTATGAACGTTAAGCAGATATTTGTCCGTCTGTACTTTGTTTCTTGAATTTTTGTTTTCGTCCGTGTAATCCATAATATAGAAGTAAAGTGAACGCAACGATAATAGCTGCGATAAAATACATATTATGATAACTTGATTTGGCAGCGACTATACCTAAAATGAAAGAACCGAAGCCAATGCCACTATCAAAGAACGAGTAGTAAGTAGCTGTCGCAGAACCACGTCGATGGTTTGGAGCGGCAGAAATTGCAATCGTTTGGAAACTTGGAATTAATGTTCCGTATCCTAAACCGATTAACATACCTGCGCCAAGGAACCAAAATGAAGTTTGCGCTTGGCTTAAAATGAACATCCCAATTGTGAAAATAATAATAGCGGGATAAATAAGTACATTTTCACCGAAACGATCAAATATTTTCCCTGTAAATGGACGAGAAATGACCACAACAAGTGCGTATAAAATAAAGAAGTAACTTGCAATTTCGCTTAAACCGAGCTCTTTCGCATAAATAGGAATAAAGGATAAAATGCCACTATAAGAAAAGGCTAAAACAAATCCTGTTAGAGCGATTGGAATAGAAGATGGTTCAATTAAGTCTTTCCATTTCATTTTTTCTCGTTTTTGTTTGTTTACTGGTGCTTCATGCGGAATATTGACTAGTAATCCTAATAAAAATGCGAGTAATGAAAATACTGAACAAACGATAAATAGTACAGTAAATGAAAAATGAGAAATAATTGTTAAACCTAAAAAAGGACCAATTACCATCGGTAGACTCATAAATACGCCGTAATAAGCAAGTGCTTCGCCGCGTCTATGAGCTGGTGCTACATCAGTTACAATTGTTCCAGTTGCTGTCGTTGCCATTCCGAATCCAATACCATGTAAGAAGCGAAGGGCAAGTAATAAAAATAAACTTTGCGTACCGAAATACATAACAGTAGCGGCTAAAAATAGTGAAAGTGAAATAAATAATATTTTCTTTCTTCCTAAATCATCGAGCCATTTTCCTGTGAATGGTCTACATAAAACAGATGAAATAAGAAAAACAGTTGCAACTAAACCAATTTCCTCAGGTTTTCCTTTTAGGCTGTCTATAACATAGACAGGCAGAGTAGTCATAAGCATGTAAAATGTTAAAAAGAGAAACAGACTACTAAAACAAGTTCCGAGGAAATCCTTCGTCCAAAGTTTTTCACTTTGCATCGTCATCCCTCCATATTAATGATCTAAATTTTTGATGATTTGTTGTAACAATTGAAAAGCTTCATGTAAGTCTTCTTCTTTAATACCTTCTAGCGTCTTTTCTTCAAAGGAATCAACTTCTTCTTGCCATACTGGAATCATTTTTAGTGCAGTATCAGATAATGAAATCAACTTTTCACGGCGATCTTTTCCTTCAGTACGAATAATCCAGCCCATCGTTTCCATACGTGTTAACGTACGAGTCATCGTTGGTGATTCAACATTTAAATATTGACATAATTCTGTTTGGGTACAAGATCCAGTTTGATTAATGCGGAAAATAACAGCCCATTGCGCACTAAATAATCCTGTTGGAGATACACGTTCATTAAATTTCTTCGTAAACTTACGAGAAGTTTGACTGACAATGTGGAAAAAATGTTGTTTTTCGTCCATGTATTTTGATCCTTTCAAATTAGTTACCTAGCTAACTATATACTTTTTTATAATAATTGTCTAGTAATAGACATGTTGAGTTATGTAAAAATTTCGTATAGGCTTTATGTTGAGAACATACATTCTGTATGTTATTCTTTAAGTAAGTAAAGAATTTTCTTTCTATTAAATAGAATGGGGGAACTTGTGATGATTAAGCCTGCAACAATGGAGTTTGTTTCACTATCGAACGGAGAAACGATTGCGTATCAGGAAGTTGGAAGGCAAAATACAGAAATTCTTGTACTCATTCACGGGAACATGACATCGTCACAACACTGGGATTTAGTTATTGAAAAGTTGCAAGATCAATACCATATTTACGCTCTTGATTTAAGAGGATTTGGCCAATCAACATATAATCAATCGATAGATTCATTACAAGACTTTGCAAGAGATGTAAAACTATTTATCGATCAATTAAAACTAGAAAAATTTTCATTAATGGGCTGGTCAATGGGCGGTGGTGTTGCGATGCAATTTACAGCGAATCATCCAACATTTGTCGAAAAGTTGATTTTAGTAGAATCAGTGGGAATGAAGGGATATCCAATTTTTAAAAAAGATATTAACGGGCAACCAATCGTATCAAGTTTAGTAAAGACGAAAGAAGAAATCGCACAAGATCCCGTACAAATTGCTCCAGTGCTAGATGCGATAAAAAATATGAATAAATTATATTACCGTACAGTATGGAATCTATTAATATATACACATAATCAACCTGAACCGGATCGTTATGAAAAGTATTTAGATGATATGTTAACGCAACGTAATTTCGTAGATGTGAATTATGCGCTCATTACATTTAATATTTCGGATGAACATAACGGGGTTGTAGAGGGAAGTAAGCAAATTCATCATATTAAAGCTCCAACACTCGTCATACAAGGTGACAGAGATTACGTCGTACCGCAAGTAGTCGGTGAGGAATTAGCAAAACATTTGCCAAATGCAGAGTTGAAGATATTAGAAGATTGCGGACACTCACCGTTTATAGATTGTTTAGATGTATTTATAAAACATGTTGAGGATTGGTTAGACAATAAATAATTCCCGAAATATAAAACTTGCATATACTATAGCATTTGTATGTATAAGGGGAGAGAGTCAATGCATAATCCATTTTTAATATATCATTCTCCATATAATGATCATCAATATATAAAAATGATTATAAATCCGATGTATATGCAAGTTTCACCAGCTGTAGTTCCTTTGCAAGTGCAGCAATCAATGGTCCATACACATCCGATTTTATTTGGGTCTTCATTTTATGAAAATCCATATTTTAAGCATTTTCATTACCATGTGAAAGCACAAGTTTGGGAAGGATAAGAAGCTAAAAGGTTCATTCTTTTAGCTTCTTTTTTATGATGAATATTCGTACACGCATTTGAAGAAACAGTTTATAATGAAAAGTGGAAAGCGTGAGAAGGAGAGGGAAAGGGATGTCGATGCGTTTTACTTTTTGGATTATGGTTGGGATAGTGGCAATTTCAGGTTTGTCACAAGGGATGCTCTTACCGACCATTGCAATGATTTTTGAACAAGAAGGGGTTAGTTCAAGTATTAACGGTATTCATGCGACGGCATTATATATTGGGATATTAGTTATTTCACCGTTTCTTGAAAAACCGATGCAAAAGTTTGGAATGAAGCCAATTATCGTTATTGGTGGGTTTCTCGTTATTATTTCATTATTCTTTTTTACACAAACTTTTTCATTTTGGGTATGGTTCGTTCTTAGATTTCTAGTTGGAGTCGGAGATCATATGCTTCATGTCGGAACACAAACATGGATTACGACAACATCAGACCCGAGTAAAATAGGTAGACAAGTATCGATATACGGTGTATTCTTCGGAATTGGTTTCGCAGTTGGCCCGTATTTAGCAAGCACTGTTCAGTACGGTCTTGCAACACCATTTATCGTATCTACTATACTTTGCTTAATAGGATGGCTTTTACTACTACCAACGAAAAATGCATTTCCAGCACAAGATGAGGCAAAAACTGAAAGTGAATCATCCTTTTCTCGTTATAAACAAGTCGTTGGATTAGCTTGGATTGCGCTAATTGGTCCGCTCGCATACGGCGTACTTGAAGCGATGTTAAATAGTAACTTACCAGTATACGCACTTCGCAAAGGATGGTCTGTATCGGAAGTTTCCTTCTTATTACCAGCGTTCGCAGTTGGGGGCATTATTACACAAATTCCACTCGGTATATTAAGTGATAAATACGGAAGAGATCGTATTTTAACGTGGACGTTTAGCGTAAGTGCGGGCATTTTCCTACTTGCAGCAGTATTTGATCAATATTACTGGATCGTCTTTGCATGTATGCTTATAGCAGGTATGGTCATTGGCTCGTGCTTCTCATTAGGGCTTGGATTTATGACAGATTTATTACCGAGACACTTACTACCAGCAGGTAATATATTATCCGGAATCGCCTTTAGTTTAGGAAGTATTATGGGACCTGTATTAGGGGGCGTATTTATAGAAAAAATACAGTATACAAGCTTTTTTATTGCGGTTATGATTATAATGGGAATTCTCGCAATGGTATATATGGTCTACATGAAGAATCAATTCGCATCAAGAAAAATAGAAAGTAGGTTAGGGCATGACAAAACAACCTAATAAAAAGAAATTTGAAGTACTCGAAAACGAAACAATTACAGACTGCTTAGCACGTATGGAACAAGAAGGCTATGCACCGTCTCGTCGCATGGAAGAACCAATCTTTCATGAAGTGAAGAAAAACGGCAAAACAGAAGTTGAACCATGCGGTAGAAAAATTGTTTTTGAGGGGAAATTGAAGTAATCTCATAACAAATAGCCATCCAATTCATTTGAGTTGGATGGCTTGTTTTTTTACTGAACAATGAAAGGCTTAGCTAGAGATCTTTGTTAGTGAAGGTAGTATAGAGAGAAACTAACTACATAAAAATGTAAATTTAAGGATGCTTAATGTATTGAATTTTAGGATTGGGACATCAGTTATAGAGCTGGATACCTATACATTTGAAGGAAAGAACAATTATACAAAAGTAGGATGTTTAAAAATATATTAATTTGTATGATAAAAACAAAACATATTTTTAAAAAATTAGAAAGGAGGGAGAAATATATAATGATACAAAGCATATATGAAACTCATTTACATGTCAGAAATTTAGAAAAGGCAATAGATTTCTATCAAAATAAGTTAGGTTTAGCATTAGCAAAAAGACTATCGAAAAGACGAATTGCGTTCTTTTGGGTAGGAGAAAGTAAAGAGCAAATGCTCGGGTTATGGGAAATGCATACGAATGAAGAGTTTGAGACGAAACACTTCGCTTTTCGTGTAGATTTAGAGTTTTTAAATGCTTCAAAATTATGGTTAGAGAAGCGTGGAATAGAGGTAGTAGGGAGTCAAGGGAAAGGAAATCGAGAACCAATTGTCCAAAGGTGGATGCCAGCTGCAAGCGTATATTTTCTAGATTGTGATGGAAATAAATTAGAGTTTATTTCTATGTTATATGATGATCCAGATGAACTAGAATATGCAACGTATTTAAGTGAATGGAATGCGGAGCACTAAGAAAAATAAAGTGGAACTTTAATCAGTAGTAGTTTTACAGCTTTGTATTATGTTAAATAGATAGAAACAAAATAAAATCCCTCAAGAAAAGGCACGTTCTTGAAGGATTTTTTTATGCTTTATATATTTTATATTGCTTGTAACGTATTAATGATGTTCACTTTTAGATATTTCAGCGCGTTGAATATAACCATCAGAGAAGCTGAAATAAAGAGAATAGCTTCCTCGATTATATATAAAGCCTTCACTAGTCATATCCTCTCCAATTCCATCTGGCTCACCAAACCACTCTTTTAATTCATTGATAGTGATATCCATTTTTACCCATATATATCTAGCGTCCGAAGGGTACATATCAATATTATAATCTCCATATACCGCTGTAGTAGGTGCATCACATTCTGTACATGGTGCTTGCTTCCAAACATCAGGCACTCCAAATTCTTTTTTTACCTCAGATATATCTTTACCCAGTACATCTAATTTAAATGGACCAAACGTCCCATCCTGTAAAGCTGTTGCTAACATTTGTTTCAGTTCTTCTTTTGTATTGATGTTGAAATTATAAGATCTGTTCTTTGCTATTGCATTATAGAAAAATTGTGCATACTGCTCACGTTTCACAAGCATGTTGCCATTAAAATTACCAGACTCGTCACCTTGGGATATCCGGTTACTACGTAGCGTATTTACAGATTTATAGGCCCAATGACCTTTTGGTACATCTTTAAAGTTCTCTTGTCCTTTTGAGTTTAATTGAAATGCTTTTTGCAATACTACTGCCATCTCATACCGATTTAATGCGTCATCTGGACGAAATGCACCTGTTCCATCACCTGTCATAATTCCAGCTTGCGCAATGGCTTTGATATCCTTTTCAAACATATGATTTGTAATATCACTAAACATATTTACCTGTTTATCATCTGCGATTAAACCTAAATGTCGATTGACTAAAGAAGCAACCTGTCCTCTAGTAATGTTGTCCCCAAAACCAAATTTTCCATTTCCATATCCCTTATAAATCCCTGCTGCTGCTAAGTAATCAATAGCAGCTTTTGACCAGTGGTCCTTTGGTACATCAGTAAATACAGTGTTCGCATTGCCAGCTACTTTATAGTTATTCGTAGTTGTTTGTGCGTTTGCTGTGCCTACCATCATTGTAGTTGCTAGTGCTGTGGTGATTACGAATCCCAAAAATTTTTTAGCTTTGCTTGTTTTCTTGCCCATTTGAGAAAGCCTCCCCAGTTTAATTTAACTTTATTAAATATACGTATTACACATATACATCTAATACAGCTAAATGTACACATCGTAATTATAACATGTAAATGATGATTATTTGTCATTAATTTACTTAATGTGGATGAAATTCCAATAATCTATATAAAACTATTATTTTTAGATGATAAATATTCATTGCTATTTAATTGAAGAAAAATGCGAAACCTTTTTATAAAATATGAAAATGTTAAAACCCCTTTGATAGAATAGCAATATGCAAAAATAATTATTTATAAATTCTCAATGTAATGAATATTCATGTTTAAATATACGAATTTAACTACATAGTTATTGTAATAAAGGGGGAGAAAGATGTTAGAGGAATTGTACACTGTTTTTTTAAATGCATCGGGTTTTACAGAAAGCGCGAGGAAACGAGATCAGTATGATAAATTACATGATTATTTAAAAGATCAAGAAAGAGAGTTAAAACGATTCATTCAAGATGCTGAATCAGCGAAGAGAGATTATGAGAGTAAAAGTAATGGCTTAGAAGCTAATAAAATTCCGGCAGTTGAATTTGAACAAAAACGTCATGAAAAGGATGAAGAATTAAATACAGTACTATCCTATTTTAAGAGTGCATTAAGCGATGTTGGATCTGCGATAGGTACAGCTTATGCAAAGTATTTGGAATATAAAGCGAAAGCAGAAGCGGAGAAAGCGTCCGCATACGCTGCAGCGACCAAGGCTTTTGAAGAAAAGAAAAAGGAAATTGAAAATCTTATCCATTAAACATATAAAGAATGGGGGAACCCACATGAGTGGTAAAGAGGTTGAAATTATAGGAAGTAACACTGCAAGTGCCATTTCTTACGCGCAAAATATTGAAAATGGTATGAAGGATTCTTTAAACGAAGCGAAAAACTTAAAAGCATACGTTACATGTGCGAACTGGAATGGAAAAACGAGAGATGCCTTTTTAAGTTATCTAGATTTAATCATTCAATATAACTCAGAAATGGTAGAGGCATTTGAAGGACATACGAAAGCTTTGAAAGAGTTAGATAAAAGTATTCAGACGTACGGAGATAGACCGGAAGTAAGGGCGATAAAACAGTTGTGATGGAGAAATGAGGGATAAAAGAATGGGAAAAGAAATGAATTTTGCACCTGCTGAATTATATGTTCTCGCAGGTGCAGCTGGGGTTACGGATATATTTGGATTGCCAAACCGCGACGTAATTATTTTACTTGATGAAGAATGTGTCACGAAAGCGACTACGAGTTTAAAAGAAAAAGGCTTACTTACAAGTGAAAATGGAATTACCCCTGCAGCTTTTCAAATTATTGAGCTATTAAAGGAATATGAAAATTGTCATGAATACACGAGAATGAATAATGTATTAATTGGCTTTTTGAAAGAGGATAAAGACCGAGTGGCTGTATTAACAGAAATAGAACCAAATAAAAAATACGAGATCGACTACATACCAAAGCCAGACGTATATTTTTCCTTATTAACACGCATCCCTTTCTTATTGAGAGAACCGAGGGAAATAGAAGATACATTTTTCTCAAAGAGAATGACAGAAGAAGAACAACAAACATTTGAGGAAAAAGATTTATCAAATAAAGATGTTATAGCGATAGAAACGTATACGAGGCCTCGGAGTAATAGAGGAGGAAAATGGGAATGTTTCTTATATTTCACTGAAGGAGAAGATTTCGTTCAAATTGATGTAGAACGTAATCGATATGACTGGGTGAGTCTCTATGCGGTAAATAAGAAATTGTATGACGTGTTAAAAATGCCGTATAAAAAATTAATTGACCCGAGACAATTTTCGTTAGGAGGTATTGAATAATGCAAGTATCAATGGGAGATGGTGGTTCTGGTGGTGGAGAAGAAGTATTAGTTAATTTTCAAGAACTACTTGATATAGTAATGAAATTAGAAGATATATATAAAATCCATGTAGACGTCATTGGAACGAATATTGAGAGTTTATTAAGCAGTGATTTTTATCAAAAAGGTGAAGCGATGAGAGTAATTGAAAAATATCCTGATATATTACACAAAACACTTGAATTTGCTCAACACTATTCTAGGTCGGCGACACTTGTAAGGAACGCATGTGTAGAAATGCTTGAAAAGGACGAACAATTACGTGAAATATTAAGTAAGTTGTAGAAATCACCATACGGCTGGGGGATGAAAACGAAATGGATGTGAAATATAGACCTGAACCATGGCAAAACATGGGAGATGGTATGAATCGAATTACAAAAGATGCACTCATAAAATTACGGCACGCAAATGAATTATTGAAAAAAATTGATGGAAGAATACGAGATTTAGACTCAGATGGTAGTATACATTTTAACCCAAAAGATCAATCGCAAAAAATAGGGGAATTACTTGATAGCTATTCGACATTACAAAAATATTGCGGAGAAGCAGGGCGATTGGTCTCTGAACATATAGATAAACCTTTTTTAGTAGAAATGGATAAATTCGCTCAAAAAATGAGAGATACGTCTATTCTCAGTTTCAAAACAGATAACCGAATTGGCTCCACAACAACGACAGTATTACCAGATGCGCATGCAGGGTACGGAAGTGTACCACAAACAATACAGACGAAAAAAGATAAAATAACAATAGAAGATATTTTTAAAGATTCACCTGCATTTGATAACGTACTGAGAGAGGAATACAAAGAACTAAAAAAACAAAATCCGGATGCAAAACTAAATTATGAAGAATATAAGAAAGTAGTCCCATCCACACGAGGATTTGAATACAAATCGATAGAAGATGAACAGAAAAAACTAGAAATGGTGCGAGACATAGGAATAGGCGTAGGAATCATCATCACAACAATCCTTTGCCCACCACTCGGAACCGCTGCGGCAGTTGTATACGGCGCTGTACAAATCAAAAGTGGTATCGACGGAGAAGACTGGGGAACACACAGGAAATTGAGCCAAGAAGAGCGGGTAGGAAACATCATTTTTGGCGGATTAGACGCAATCCCAGTTGTTGGAGCAGTAGGAAAAGGAGTAAAAGCATTCAAAGGCACGAGTGAATTAGCAGATTTAGCGAAATTATTAAAATTCAAAGAAGGAATGCCTGGTTTTAATCCAAATTTGGGTAAAAATGTGGTACAATCATTGCGTGATAATAAAGCTATTATGCTTGACCGTTTGAAACTAACGAGCCTTAAAATGGAGAAATCCGGAAATGAAAAGATGTATCAACTTGGCGAAAAAATAGCCAAAAGCATAGATGATAGGACAGCCAAATCGGCAAGTTTTGAAGTTGACGGAAATGGCTTACTAATATCTAAACAAGGTGGTACAGATTTCCAAAGCTGGGTGAATAAGCATCATACAGAAAGTAATAAGATTATAGATGATAAGATTAAGGGTGTAGAGGCTTCTCTTGCTAGTAAGGGTACGGGTGAAGGTAGTAGGATTATTCCTGGTACTCCGGGTATTGTAACAGGAGGAAATTCTACTAAATTAGGAAAAAATATGATGACAGAAATGGGGCTTAAACGTTCAACTAAATGGAGTGGATATCAAGCACAGCATATTATTCCTTCTGAAATGGCAGATAATCTTGTAATTAAAAAGATAGGTATGAACTTTGATGACTCATCAAACGGTATTTTTCTAAGAGTACCAGATGATAATATAAGTACAATGGCTAGACATAGAGGATATCATTCTGTTTACAATGAAGTAGTTGCAAGAGCATTAAATAAAATGGATATTAACCAAAGTATTGATAGTTTACAAAAACAGGTATATGATTTGCAAAAAAATTTAAGAAAATTACAGGGGAATGGTTTACCATTGTACCCAAGCCAAGGTGCAACAGTGGAACTTTGGGAAAGAAAGCTAAAACAATTGGAAATACAAAATAAGTAAATATCAGTAAGGTGGTAAGGTGTAATGGAAAATAAAGATATTAGTTTGCTTGAAGAATTACTTTATAATACAAATAACGAGGATACAATTAGCCGAATAAAGAATATAGATAATCCAATAATCCTTCATTGTTTTGCAGCAAATTATAATTGGAATAGTGGATTTGATATACCAAATGCAATTCTTGAAAACAAAGATTGTGACTTAGGAACGGGATTACTAATGTTTCATTATGCAGACGGATATCGACTATTAGAAAGTCCGGAGGAAGTTTCGAATTCTCCATTACAAGAATGGAAGGTTTTTATATTAAAACTTCAAAATAAAATTATGAATTTGGCGTTTAAAACACAAAATATATCATTTAGCCCTGAATTAACAAAAATTCAAATATTCAAGTTAAAAAAAAGAAACCCAAATATTTCAGATATTCTTATTAATGAGTCACCAGGAAATATAATTGATATTCCTAAAATATAAATAAACATTAAAAACTCATTACAGTAAATAAATGAGTTTAGTTATAGTGATTTTATAAAGCTTACTATACTAAATTATATTTTATGTACGGATATGATAAAGTTCGTGGTGCTAAATTTAAATACGCATAAGTATATATGAATAAAAAATAAAGTATGTGTGAAGTAGATAGAAAAAATAAAAGAGTTTTTGAAAGTATGTACTCTATGATGGTTGTACCATCATAGAGTACTATGTGCAATGATAGAATAAGAAAACGAGGTACGAGCTTAGGCGAGATGACATTTTATTGGGTGATGAATATAAATACATGGAATGGACGTAAAACTAACGAACTCGTACAAACTCATAAGTTTTAAGGTAGTAGTTGTCACGACATATAAAAGGTGTCATACTATTACTATAAAACTTACAAAATTAATGCTACTTACAAATAGATGAACTTAAAGCACTTGATTGTTGAATAAAGGCAACGAGTGCTTTTTTTATCGTATGGTGAGGCCGTAATTAGATGAGAAAAGATTTAACATGGCCAGTACCAGATGAGCCGGTTTCAGCAGAATATATATATGAAGTGGGTAAGCAGATGGATTTTATATTTCCAAGTGATTATGTAGAGTGTGCTATTACTAATAATGGTTCAGCGGTATTACCATATAAGTTTGAGGTGGATGGAGTAACAAGAGTGTTTGGGACATTGCTCTCTTATGATACGGATAGTAGCGAATATATTGTTAAAGTATATCGTACTTATGCCACTACTATACCTAAAGAGTTAGTTCCTTTTGCTTTTGACCCAGCAGGAAATTTAATATGTTTTGACTATAAAAATGCCAAAAATAACCCTGTTGTGGTATTTTGGGAACATGAGAATGCTGGCGAAAAAGAAATGTTAATGCGTCAAGAAGGTCTAACAGAAGCACAAGTAGAAGAACTGGCAAGAGAAAATGTATTTTACATTGCAGATACATTTACTGATTTTTTAAGTGAATTACACGATTAAAAAATATAATGATGAATGAAAAATAAAGTTTATGTGAAGTGGATAGAAAAAATAATAGGGTGTTTGAAAATAGATACTCCATGATGGTTGTACCATTATAGAGTGTTATGTGCAATGATAGAATAGAAAATAAAGTACGAGCTTAGGCGAGATGACATTTTACCGGGCGATAAATATAAACACATGGAATGTATATTAAACTAACGAACTCGTACAAACTCGTAAGTTTTAATATAGTATGTGTCATGATGTACAAAAGGTGTCATACTGTTACTACAAAACTTACAAATTTACGCTACTTAAAAACATATGAACTTAAAGCACTTGATTGTCAATTAAAGGCAACAAGTGCTTTTTTGTGTTTTAGCGTAGAAATAAGTTGGTACACGTATAATTTTATAAATGTATTAAGTGTTAAATTTAATAGACTGTAATGGCTTTGTACAGTGTATGACGATAGTAGAGGGAAAACTAAAGGGTTGTATTATGTTTTGAAGTCATCGTAAAGTACGTTTTAACGGATGGACGTTATGAACACGTTATCGGCAAAAAACGGGTAAACGTTACAGGGACTAAAATTACTGTAACGGGAGGGAATTTATAATGGGAAAGAAAGTAGTTGGTTACATACGAGTTTCAACGGAAGGACAAGTACGTGATGGGTATAGTTTAGCGTATCAAGTAGAAGAGATTGAACGTTACTGTAACGAAAATAATTTAGAACTACTTCGTGTGTATGAAGATAGAGGATTAAGCGGAGCGACTGTTGATGAAGAGGGATTAACAGTTGAACGTGATGGACTACAAGAGCTATTGTCCGATATGGCGTATAAACAAGTAAGCTATGTTGTTGTGTTGAATACATCACGATTGTGGCGCTCTGATATGGCGAAAGTATTGATACAACGAGAACTAAAGAAACATGAAGTAGATGTGAAGGCAATTGAACAATCAAGCTATAGTATTTACACACATGATCCAAATGACTTTTTGGTGAATGGCATGTTAGAACTATTAGACCAATATCAAAGACTTGAAATAGCATTAAAGTTAAGCAGAGGTAGAAAAAAGAAGGCTGAACGAGGTGGGTATGCAGGTGGCGGTGTACTGTTTGGTTACAAGGCCAAAAAAGGACAAAAGGTGTTAGAAGTAGATGCTGGGAAAGCGGTAGTTGTACGTAGACTATTTGAGTTAAGATACATTTTTAAAAATTGGTCATTTACCCAATTGGCGAAACAATTGAATGTAGAAGGATACTGCACAGCGAAAGGTAAACAATTTACGAAAGTACAAGTGAAACGCATGTTAGATAGAGAGAATTTTTATCGTGGCATGTATAAATACGGGAAAATACAAACAAAAGGACAACATGCAGCAATTATTTTATAAAGTTACTTAAAAAATCGCTCATTTTACTATATGTACTTATGAAATTATGAAAATGGATAGGCTTGCGTACCTATGCGCATCGGAAGATGAACGCTCGAACTAAGGTTGCCGACATTTTTATATATGACTAAATCATTGAATAGAGGGATGAGTTATGCATAATAGACAGAACTATTTGTATGTAGGAGTAGATTTACATAAGGAGCATCATACGGCTGTTATTATTAATTGTTGGCAAGAGAAACTAGGAGAAATACAATTTGAGAATAAACCATCTGCATTTTCGAAGTTTTTATTAAAAGTAGAGACATATGTGAGTGCTGGGGTATCAGTTGTATTTGGTTTAGAGGATGTTGGTGGTTATGGAAGAGCGTTAGCGAAATATTTAGTAGATCATGAACAAGTAGTGAAAGAAGTAAATCCAGCTTTATCATTTTTAGAGCGAAAAAGCCATGTGACGACACAAAAAAGTGATAGTTGGGATGCGGAATGCGTAGCCCGTATACTAATAAATAAGTTAAATCAATTACCAGATGCAAAGCCAAACGATTTATTTTGGTCGATACAACAACTAGTTTCAAGAAGGAATGCATTAGTAAAAGCACAAAGTGCGTTAAAGAACCAATTACATATTCAATTAAACCACCATTATCCAAGTTATAAAGAGTTTTTCTCAGAGTTAGATGGAAAAACAGCATTAGCATTTTGGCAGCAATATCCGTCACCCTCTTGTTTAGAGGGGGCGAATATAAAGCAATTAACAGCTTTTTTATTAGATGTTAGCAACAATACATGTTCAGTAAAGAAAGCAAGCGACATATTAAAACTTGTAAAAGAAGATGGACAAACAATGAAAGAGTATCAAGAAATGCGAAACTTTTTAGTAAGAAGTATTGTACGGGAGATTGAGTTTAAAAAGAAGGAAATGAAATACATCGAAAGAGAATTAAAACAGCTAGTAAATCTACTAGATTATCAATTAGAGACGATGCCGGGAATAGAACTTGTGACGGCATCAGCATTAATTGCAGAAATTGGGGATGTAAGGCGATTTCCAAATGCCAACAAATTAGCACGATTCGCGGGGATTGCGCCTGTTTACTTTGGTTCTGGTGGGAAAGGTAAGACACACAAAAGCAAACAAGGAAACAGGGCGCTACACGCTTTATTTTATAATTTAGCTGTACAGCAAGTGCAAGTAGCAAAAGGAAGTAAGTTACCCAGAAACCCAGTGTTTCATGCATATTATCAAAAGAAACTTAAAGAGGGAAAAACAAAAGGACAAGCATTGGTATGTATTATGAGAAGGCTTGTAAACATTGTATATGGCATGATGAAATATAAAACAGCCTATGAATTGCCGGTAGTGGAAGAAAAAGAAGTAGTTTAATAAGGTTTACATGGTTTGCTTTTTTATTGTGAGGGTTTAAGATTACAACATAGGGTACGGGTAATACTGTTCATAGATCTGAAATTGACGAAGTAATTAAAAATAATTATGATAAAGACGGAAATTTGATTAATAGATCAATTGTGCCTAAGGGATATGATAGTGTTGAAGAGTTTAAAGAAGTCGTGGGACTAACAGAAACATATTTGAATACTAAAACGAAAAATAATATATTAAATAAGCCTTTAGCAGGAGGAACACATGTGAAAAAAGGAGTAGATTTTGATATTTTAGGATTCCCAATATTTAAAGGGGACGATGTTAAATTTACAATGAGACTAGATAAGAATTTACATATTAGTCCAGATGAGGCACAATTTAAGGAATGTACAAGGAAATTAAAAGAAGCGATTGATTCAGGCAAGATTCCAAAAGAATTGTTTTCTCCAGGTCAATTAGCTCAAATAAATGCTGGTAAGGCAAGAATAAAAGGATTAACTTGGCATCACCATCAAGTCCCTGGCAAGATGCAATTAGTTATTTCAAAAGTACATAAAGTAAATCACTTAGGTGGAAATAAATTATGGGGAGATGGAATTAGATGAGAAAAGTAGAGTGGCAATTTGCTGATGCAACTGTAAGTGAAGATTTTGTAGGGGAAATTGGTAATGAAATAGGTGTTAAATTTCCAAACGATTATATAAAATGTGTAGCTGTGAATAATGGTGCTAATGTGGAACCAGAAATATTTAATGTGAATAATCATGAAAGAGTTTTTGGGACTTTATTATCTTTTGATGAAAATAGTGACGAATATATAGTTGAAGTATATAATGACTTTAGTGATACATTACCTAAAGAATTAATTCCATTTGCATTTGACCCAGCAGGGAATTTAATTTGCTTTGATTATAAAAATCATGAAGAAAATCCAATTGTTGTTTTTTGGGAACATGAAGATGCATGGGAAAAGGAAGCGCTGATGGAAAGTGAAGGGATTACGGCAGAAGAAGCAGAGAAAATCGCAAGAGAAAATGTATTTTACATTGCAGATACATTTACTGATTTTTTAAGTGAATTACACGATTAAAAAATATAATGATGAATGAAAAATAAATTTTATGTGAAGTGGATAGAAAAAATAATAGGGTGTTTGAAAATAGATACTCCATGATGGTTGTACCATCATAGAGTATTATGTGCAATGAGAGAATAGAAAACGAAGTACGAGCTTAGGCGAAATGACATTTTACATGGCGGTGAATATAAAAACATGGAATGGGCATGAAACTAACGAACTCGTACAAACTCGTAAGTGTTAACATAGTATTTGTCATGATGTACAAAAGGTGTCATACTGTTACTACAAAACTTACAAATTTATGCTACTTAAAAACATATGAACTTAAAGCACTTGATTGTCTATTTGAGGCAACAAGTGCTTTTTTAATTGAAAGGTATACTATAAATTTAAAGAAATTATTTTTATGAATTAAAGCTAACACAAATTACTAGTATTATATAACTAGAACTACATTAGCAAAAGGTGTGGACTCCGTATCCCCAATCTTTAAAGGTGTAGAAATAATGCCAGATGGAAGTGTCGTTAGATCTGGAACGAACTTTAGCGAAAAAGTCAAAGAAGCCCATGATGCCTCAAAGGCGAGTATTCAGAGTAGGATCTCGAATTTGGAGAGTGGTGGGGTTAAGGGTACGGGTAATAAGGAGGAAACCTTTACTGTTCCTAAATGGAGTAATGACGGCAAATATGACAAGGTTAGAGGATATAGAGGTAGAGACCTGACAAAGTATGATGAAGAGTATTTAGTTGACCCTAGACTTGTAGTTGAAATGAACTTTAAAGGGAAAACTAATTCAGGAACTAATGCTGCAGGATGGGAGAGAAATGCAAAAAAGTTTTTCAACACATTACTTAAAAGTAATCCGGAGTTTTGGAGTGTAGAAAATACGGCGTTGATAAAGCGAGGTCGAGTTCCAATTGTTGATGAACAATTTATAAAACATTTTCCGCAGTATAAGGAGTATATAAAAGACCCAATGAGGCATCATCATATAGGAGAAGGTGGTCAAGCTGTAGCTTTACCAAAAACTTTGCATCCTGGATATGGTGGTATTCATAATGTAGAGAAGGAATGGGGAATTACTGGAATAGATAATGAAATTGCAACTAGATTAGAAACTTTTATAAATAATTTAAGAAGGTGAAAAGATGATATTACCAGAGGAATTTAATGATAAATGGGATGTTAACAAAGATGGTCCACTAATTAAATTTAATTCCAAAGATTTAATGAGCACAAATTTTTCGGATGATGTGAAGAAGTTTTTGTCTATAGGAGGTTTACCAGAAACTCCGCCACCATATTTAGAGTTTACCTCGTCACAATCTTTAATAAGATCTATTACAAATGTATTTAATATGCCAGAAGAGTTTCAAAAATATTGGTTTTTGGGATCAACTAGTTCTGGCGATCCGGTATGTATAATTGAGAAACAAGAAAATATAGTGTTTCTTAATAATAGTGATAATTATAAAGAAGTATTTATTAATTCTTCTATAAACCAATTTGCAGAATGTTTATTAGTGTATTCAAAAATGATTGATAAGGCAATAGAGGTAAATGGTGAGGATGCCTTTATTGATAATGATATACCAGAATCTGTGATTAATTGGTTAAAAGAAGAATTAAAAAGAATTGACGCCAAGTGTATGGAAGAGGAATGTTTTTGGGTTACTGAGATTGAGAATTTGTATGAATAACTATGGCATTTTATTTAAAATAGGTTATGGTTTTTTTAGTCTATGGTGTATTGCAGAAGGAAAAGAGTGCATGTAGTAACTTTATAAGTGTTACTAACATGACTTTTTAAATTATATTTGAAAATGAAGAAGAACTTGTTTTTGAATTGGAAAGAAAAAGAATAAGCTATTTAAAAGTAAAGACCTCATGATGGTTGTACCATTATAGAGTATTATGTGCAATGATAGAACAGAAAACGAAGTTCGCTCTTAGGCGAGATGACATTTTACTGGGTGATGAATATAATCACATGGAAAGTATATTAAACTAAGAACTCGTACAAGCTCGTCAATTTTAACTTAGTAGTTGTCATGGCATGTAAAAGGTGTCGTACTGTTAATACAAAACTTACAGATCTTATAAATCTTACAAATTTATGCTACTTAAAAACATATGAACTTAAAGCACTTGATTGTCGACTAAAGGCAACAAGTGTTTTTTTATAGATAGGTATGCTTTGAGTGTATAAAAATTATTTTTATGAATTAGGGCTAACAGAAATTACTAGTATTATATAATTGAAAATACATTAGTAAAAGGTTTAAATAATAGCTTTCTCCTTCATTAGAGGTGAAGAAGTATTACTTGATGGAAGCGTACGTAGATACGGTGGAACGAACTTCAGTGAAAGCGTAAAAGAAGCTCATGATGCCTCAAAGGCGAGTATTCAGAGTAGGATCTCGAATTTGGAGAGTGGTGGGGTTAAGGGTACGGGTGAAGAAGCTACTAGACTTATTCCAGGTACCCCTGGAAAGGTTACAGGAGGTAGTTCTACAAAATTAGGGCGAAATATATTGGAATCCATGGGGCTTCCACGTTCTGCATCACGGAAAGGATATCAGGCGCAAAATATAATACCTAAAAACTTAAGAAATCATCCGGTATTAAAGAAAATTGGAATGGATATGGATCATGCTGATAACGGGATATTTTTACCGATACCAGCAAAAGATCCAAGTGCTTTGTCTAGGCATAGAGGATTTCATAGTGTATATAATAATGTGGTTAAAGATCAGTTAGATAAATTAAATATCAATCAAAGTATTAAGGAGTTGGAACAACAAGTGTTTGAATTGCAACAAAAATTAAAAAAAGGTACAGAAAGTGGCTTGCCATTATACAAATCAAAGGTATTAGAAATTGGTATTGAGAAGTTTTACAAAACAAAATTAAATGAAGAAATAAAGATTTGGAAAAGAGGTGGCGGTGCTACTGAAGAGCTTTGGGAAAGGTGGATAAATAAATGAAGTACGGAAAAAACACTCAATTAGTCGAAGAGGTTATTAATTTTATTACAAATTTACAACTTTTTCATAATGAAAACCTTCTAAATCGTGATGTTGTTATGGTTAATGAGTATGAAAGAGCACAAGTATTGGCATGGTCTCAAGATTTGGATGAGGTTGAAAACGTTTGGGAAGATATTAAATCCTCAGAAGGTGGGGAAATAATAGGACAATTATATGAGCATGATTTAAACTCTATGGAGCGTACTATAAGGGAGATTATTCAATCATCCGAGAACTATCCAGGTGATTTTGTATTACAATATATTGATATTTTTGAAGAAATAATTGGAGATTTACATATGTGTGCACTAAATCGCTTAGTAAATGGAAAAGTTGATAAATTTTATGAAAGAATCTTTGAGGTTTATAAGCTTGGGGGATGGCCTTGTGGATGGGAAGGTGAATATCCAGAAGGGAGAATAATTGTATATTCACCAGATAAAAAATAAAGTATATTTGTGGTGGAAAGAAAAACAATAAGTGGTTTAAAAGTAGAGACCCATGATGGTTGTACCATCATAGAGTACTACGTGCAATGATAGAATAGAAAACGAAGTACGAGCTTAGGCGAGATGACATTTTACGGGGTCATGAATATAAAAACACATGGAATGGACATAAAACTAACGAAAACGTACAAACTCATAAGTTTTAACGTTGTAGTTGTCATGACACACAAAAGGTGTCCTACTGTTATTATAAAACTGACAAATTTAATGTTACTTAAAAACAGATGAACTTAAAGCCACTTGATTGTCAACTAAAAGCAACAAGTGCTTTTTTACGTTTTAGCGTAGAAATTTAATAGGAAACTATAATTTTATTATGTAAACTTTTTCTGTTTTTTTTACATAGTGTATACAACTAACGGGGAGATAAATGTTCACTATTACCTTTATTCCTGTTATAAAAAATTCTACAATAGAAGGCAGAACGTATATTTGGTATAATCAAAACATACTATATGAAATGATGTACATGAGTTTGAAATTCATGTAATAAGGTAAGTACTACATAACAATAACTAATATTTAAAGTTCTCGTACCTATAGGATTCAGTTCATGTTATACAAATCAGTTGTTAGAAAGGAAAAGATGTAATGAATCAAATTTCATTTGAAGATTTATTTGAAGAAGAAAAAGAAAAAGTGGAGGTAGCTGAGATCCCAGCACCTTTATCGCCCTTGCAAAAAGATATTTTGGGATTATTTAATTCTGAAGAAATAAGTGCACTTGAGCTATGCGAACAATTAATACGATCTGGTAAAATATCAGATGAAAGATTTACAACGAATAAGCCTAAAGCCTTTGGACAAGTATGCTTAATATTAGAAGGGTTTGTTACAGAAGGAAAGCTTACTTTTATCAAAAATGATGAGAAAAGAGATAGGGTTTATAAATTGAATGAAGAAATTTTTAACATATAAGTTGTCCAGAATTAAATGAATGTTTTCTACGGAGCTAGTTCAGTAACCAAAGTAAAAAGGGGTATCAATCAAGAAAGATTGATACCCTTTTTGTTTTTTTACATCTTACATATTTACGTTTGAAACCGAGTCTTTCTCTATCAAGTTCTAAATGCATATTTTCGTAAGCATTTAGAAAACTGCTTTTTTCTTGTTACGTTTTACTTCAACTATACCAACTTCTTTTGCAGTCTCGACTGCCTTTTCATGTAGTGGCGCATATGAAATCCTCACAGTGTTTAGAAGATTATTCATAGCGGATTTTGTTCGTTCTGGAGAATCCTGAATCGTATTTTTCACAATTTTATAGTTTTGTAAAAAAAGTATATTAAAAAATGCACTAATAAATTATTCTCCTTTTATTTAGGCTGTTTTCGTATAGATTGTTGCTCTCTATCAACGAGTAAAAAAAGGGATATTCCACATACAACACGTTAATAACTTTCATCGCCGCTTGAAAAGATGGATGGAACGATTTCAAGGCGTTTGTACGTATTATTTGGATAGTCACCTCTACTGATATCGTTGGCTTGAGTTACATAAAAACTTAGCATTTGAAAATTGGATAGAGCAAATACTTATTTCAGCTTGCCAAAAATCTAAATATTTCACAGTTGAAGCATTAAGAAAAGATAAAAAGCATCATTAATCAGATGCTTTTTAGGTAGATTCAGTGGTTTATTGTTATTTAACTAATGGAGTAGTTTAGTTGAATAAGAAAAAAAGAGTAATGCGTATTTGACTTAAAATGCGATACAAAAATGAACTGTACAAGGATGACAATTCATTTAATAGGTAGGTATTATTTCACATTCTTTAGAGGGAAAATTACCTTGTTATAAAAAAATCTTTCCCATTTAGCTAACAAACCGTTCCCATTTTCACCACGTTGAATTTCAATTTCGTGTTTTTTATGAAATTCTGCTATTCGTTTATTATGCTCTTTGTGCAATTGATGGAGAGCTACTTGTTTCATTATTATCCCTCCTTTCGATTAACCATAATTATATATCCTGGGTTGATTATAGCAAAGTATTCTACACGTTTTGTAGATTAAATCTGCCTTTTAGTTTTAACAGTAACAATCTTTGAGAAAACAGCCTTTATTTATGATGATCGTCGTAAGGTCATTGTCCAGAATAAAAGAGCGCAAGCACTAACGGATGCACCTAATATACAAACTCCGTTCCATCCGTAGCTTGCATAAATGTTTGTGGAAAGAATTGCACCTGTAGCACTGCCGATAGAATAAAAAATCATGTAACTGGCAGTGAGGCGACTTCTCGCTTCTGGACGTACTGTGAAAAGTATACTTTGATTGGTGACATGTACAGCTTGCGCAGCTAAATCTAAAAGGATAACACCGATAACTAGTAGGAATAGAGAATGGTTCATTAATTTAATTAGGAGCCATGAAAGTAATAATAAGGATAAGGCTATGCCAGTAGTTCTCTCTCCGAATCCGCGATCAGCAAGTTGTCCGGCTTTAGTGGCAGCTAATGCACCAGCAACTCCAGCAAGACCAAATGCTCCGATAGCTGTATGTGATAGATTATATGGTGCAACACTTAGAGGTAAAACTAATGAAGTCCATAAAATACTGAAGGAAGTAAAAATAAGCAATGCTAATATTCCGCGAATACGTAAGATCCTTTCTTCTACAAATAATAAGAGAACAGAACGTAATAATTTACGATAGGTCATAGCTGTTTTTTTATGTTCAAGACTAGGTAAATTACGATATAACAAACCAATTACGAAGAGCATAAGTACAGCAGAGGTAAGATAAACGGAACGCCATCCCGCTAGATCTGTTAATGTTCCGGCAAATGTACGTGCAAGTAGAATTCCTATTACGACACCACTCGTGACGAAACCTACTATTCGCCCACGGTCTTTTGGGTTAGCTAAAATGGATGCGTATGCGACGAGTGTCTGCGTAACAGTCGCAAGAATTCCGACTAAGGCCATACCTATAAAAAGTACGGTACTGGAAGGAGCGACTCCGACCACAATTAAAGCGAAAACGGATAAAAGCATTTGAACAATGATAAGTCTTTTTTGGTTTAACAAATCACCAAGTGGAACTAATAAAAGTAATCCGAGTGCATAACAAACTTGAGTAATCGTAATAACGACACCAATAGTTGAATGGTTGATCTTAAACGCATTTGATAAAGAATCAAGTAGAGGATGAGCGAAGTATATATTCGCCACAGCCATCCCGCAAGCTATTGAAAATAATAGAGTTATATAGCGGGGCATGATTGTATTGATAGGTGATTGGAACTGATCATTATTCTGTGTAAGAGCAGTTATCATTTTTTCTTTAGTATCCATAATATCATCTCCTTTTGTTTTTAAAATAATGTACCGAACGGTATGGTATTTCGTAAGTCAAATATAATCAGGGATAAGTTGCTATGTCAAGTGAATTGTAATTTAAATTCAGTTTCTTTTGACATATCATTTATAATTTAATACGATATATAATATACTGATTAGTACATAAAAACGTGATTTATAATTTAGAAAACAGGTGAAAAAAGAGGAGGGGTTAAATGGCTCGACTACGTGAATTTGATAAAGAAAAAGCTTTGGATGCTGCTATGCAACTTTTTTGGGAGAAAGGATACGCCGCTACTTCATTAAGTGATCTAACTGCTAAAATGGAAATACAAAGACCGAGTTTATATGCGGCATTTGGTGATAAAGAAGGGCTATTTGAAGCTGCATTACGGAGATACACGAATTTACACGCAGCTAGCATTCGAACAAAACTTCAAAAAGAACAATCTGTAAAAGAGGCCATTCGTATATTTTTTGAAAATATGGTGGAAGAGGAATATAAAAAAGAATCAAATAAAGGCTGTTTTTGTATTAATACAATGGTGGAACTTGCTCCTCATAATGAAAAATTTGAAGTGCTGACTAGAGAACATCAAATGTATCTTTCAGTTATATTTCAAGAATTAATTACTAAAGGAATTCAGTCTGGAGAACTGCAAAGTGATGTGAATGCTAAATCATTGGCACAAACGCTAGTCACTTCATTAATTGGATTAACGGTGTTAATGAAATCTCGCCCAGAACGTTCAGTTGTAGATAATTCGGTATGTATCATATTATCGTTACTAAAATAAATGTAACAGAATTGTATTTCAATCAACTATGTCAATTATAGACACTTTTATTTATTAGCTTTTAACTTTAAGCACTGAATTGTCTACGAAGGCAACAAGTGCTTTTTATTTTCGTGTAAATATGAGCAGGTGAATCATAATGGTTGTCTGCAATATATGAAGATTGTTGGAGACATTTGTAATTAGGCATCGGATAAGAGAGGAATGAAAACACTATATAAGCCCCTTCAAAGCCCCTTATAAGCACCTACCAAGTAATAAATCACTAAGAAAAAACAAAACAAAAACAACTACAAGAACAAAACAAGCGTGAAAAAATAAAACCGGCGTTGTAGTAGTTAAAAAAATTTGGAATTCAAATGCAAAAACAAAGCCCTCATTCCTATATGTATATTGAAGGATTGAAATTTGCCTTTTTATGAATAAAAGGAGGTGGGAAACATATGGCGGTGTACCGTAATGTGCAGGTGAACTTTTGGCAAGATGAATTCATATTAGATTTAACGCCAGAAGAGCGTTATTTTTACATATATTTGTTAACTGGTACGAAAACGAAGCAATGTGGTATTTACATATTACCAAAGCGTTTGGCAGAGCTTGAAACTGGTTACAGTATGGAGACTGTTGAGAATTTATTGAACCGGTTTGTGGAATACGGGAAGATTTTATATGATGCGGAAACGAAAGAGTTATTCATTATAAATTGGTTACACTATAATCCTATTTTTAATACGAACATAGAGAAATGTGTATTACGTGAGCTGAAACTGGTGAAAAGTAAAGAGTTCCTACTTAAGTTTTTACGTAAATGTCTTGAAGAAGAATGCAAGATTCCATTATTACTTCAGTATTTTGGTATGCCAGAGGAAGAGGTTAGTAGTAATTCACAACAAGCAATTATTCAAGAGAAGGAAGAGAAGGAAGAGGTAGAAAGAGTAGAGGATGCCACTCCGCATAGTGAAGTTTATAAATTTTACGAACAAAACATTAGTAGTCTATCTCCATATATCGCGAAGGAATTAAAGGAATGGATGCAAAGAGTTTCAGGAGATAAAGTACTAGAGGCACTTAAAATTGCGTTTGAAAATAATAAGGGGACACTTGCTTATGTGAAGGGGATTTTGAGGAATTGGTGTAAGAAAGGACGAGTAAGCTTCAATAAAGGAAAGGAAATAGTGCGTAAGAGAGAAGTATTCAGTGTGTATGATCCATAGCATGAGCAAGTAATGATTTCTTCTTTTCTAAAAGGTTCTTTCACAATAGAAGCGAATAGATTGAGAGAGGAGGGATTGTATGGAAGTCGTCATAAAAAAGAAACGAAATAGGGGAAAAAGAATTTTTATTTGGTCTAGTAGTATCGTTCTTTTTTTGTTTATTTGCGCTATGATTTTTTTGAACATATATACGCTTAGTTCTGTGCCAAAGATAGATGGAACGATAAAACTTGAGGATTTACAACATGCTGTTGCGGTGAAACGAGATAGTAAAGGTGTACCACATATTAAAGCGGAAAATGCGCATGATTTATATTTCTCGCAAGGGTATGTACAAGCGCAAGATCGTTTGTTTCAAATGGATTTAAGTAGAAGACAAGCTTCTGGTATGTTAAGTGAAGTTGTAGGGGAAGCAGCTGTTGATCGAGATAAGTTGTTTCGAACGCTCGGTTTACGGCGAGCGGCAGAAGCATCTGTTAGTCAATATGATGGGGAAGCGAAATATGCCCTGCAGTCATTTGCTGATGGGGTGAATACTTTTATACGTGAGGCAAAAGAGGAAAAGAAATTGCCGGTTGAGTTTACTTTATTAGGCTATGAACCTGCTGAATGGTCAATCGTGGATTCTTTAACGATTGGAAAGTATATGGCGTTTGATTTAGGAGGACATTGGCACGGACAAGCATTTCGATATTGGGCGCTGTAAAATTTACCGAAAGAGCAAGCAAATGAGCTATTTCCTACATATCCGAAAGATGCGCCTAGATTGCTAGCTGAATTGAAAAATACAAATGTGGATGTAGCACAAAGTTTTTCAAAGACAGTTATTCCACCAGAGTTTAACGGTAGTAATAACTGGGTTGTGAGTGGTGAAAAGAGTGTATCTGGTAAGCCGATTTTAGCGGATGATCCTCATTTATCTCTTGCGACACCTTCTATTTGGTATCAATCGCAACTTGAAATGAAAGATTTACATGTGAGTGGCGTTATTTTCGCAGGAGTACCAGGCGTTATATTAGGACACAATGACAAAATAGCATGGGGCGTTACGAATACAGGTCCTGATGTGCAAGATTTATATATTGAGAAGCGAAATCCTAATAATGAAAATGAATTTTTGTATAACGATAAATGGGAAAAGGCTACGGTTGTTGATGAATCTATTAAAGTAAAAGGCGGGAAAACAATTCCGTATAACGTTACGGTTACGAGGCATGGTCCAGTTATTTCAGAGTTTGCAGATAAAGGAAAAGAGAAAACAAAAACAGTATTCGCTTTGAAATGGACTGCTTTGGAGCCTTCCGCTGAATTAAAGGCTGTATTAAATATGAATAAGGCGAAAGATTGGAATGAGTTTGAAACGGCTCTTCAAGATTTTCATACACCAACTCAAAACTTTGTGTTTGCATCAAACGACGGCACAATTGCTTATAAAGCGAATGGAAATATACCAGTGCGTAAAAAAGGTGATGGTAGTTTGCCTGTGCCAGGGTGGACAGACGAATATGAATGGGAAGGGTATATTCCGTTTGATCAGCTACCGAAAGTAATAAATCCAAAACAAGGGTTTATTTCAACTGCAAATAATAAAATCGTTGATGATAATTATCCGTACCATATTAGTAATACGTGGGCGCAGCCATATAGGCAAATGCGTATTCAAGAGTTTTTACAAGAGAAGGAAAAGTATACGGTGAAAGATTTAGAAGATTTACAGATGGATCAAAAAAATTTATATGGGAAAGAGTTTGCCCCTATATTTTTAAAAGAGTTAAATAAAACAGATTTAAATGAAGTGGAGAAAGAAGGCGTAAAACAATTAACAAAGTGGAACTTTTACGATAGTAAAGACGAAGCGGCACCATTAATATTCCATTTGTTAATGAAAGAGATTTCGAATACGTTATTTTCAAAAGAGATACCGAAAAATGTAATGGAGTTATTTGAAGGTAAGTCACAAGTTGTTGATGAATTGATTCGGAAACAAGTAGCAGGAGAAAATAGCGCTTGGTTTACGAAGTACGGAGGTTTCACAGAAGTTGTGCATACATCGTACGAGAATGTAATGAAGAAATTACAGAAGGAGTATGGACCCGATGTAGCTGAGTGGAAGTGGGGAGATTACCATCAACTTGCTTTTACACATCCAATTTCGAAATCATCTAGTATATTAGCATTACTTGCATTTAATCGTGAGAAACCAGTTCCAATTGGAGGAAGTCAAGTTACCGTTCAAGCAGCGAGTTACGGAGATAACGGTATTGTCAATCACGGGGCGTCTTGGAGATTCGTTATTGATACGAAAGATATGTCAAACGGTTATCATATAGTGGGGCCGGGACAATCAGGACATTTTAGAAGCGATTGGTATCATGATCAAATAGATGATTGGGTGAACGGTGAGTATCATACGACTACACTTAATACAGATGGGATAGAAGGGAAAGTGTTAAATTTAGTCCCTAAATAATGTGTAGATATTTTGAGATGGAATGGTTTGTAAAGGAGCGGGAGAACCGCTCTTTTTTTGAATTATTTTTCTTATGGAATATATGTGTAATGTTGTATAAAATAATCAAGAATGCCAAAAAATATAGGGGGAAACTTGTGAAGAAAAGTAAGAGTTTAGTAAGTATTTTAGGAGTGTGTATCATGTTGTTTTCTTTTTGTTTCCAGGGAAATATACAGGCGGATGTAAATACTGTTCAATCTGGAAAAATAAAATCAGGAAACGTAACGGTATGGGAAGTAGGCAATGTAGCGAAAGTGTTAGCAGATGTAGAGCGCTTGAATTTAAATACGGTGAATGTACCTATTCAAGTAGATATTTCGGATGTGAATTCGGCTAATATGGTAATTAATCAGGCGCAAAAGAAACAAGCTATTATTTTAATTCAAGAATTATTAAAGCGTAATATACAAGTTATATTGGAGCCGTTTCCGTTTATTCAGCAAGGAAATATTGGAGAAACAGAGTGGAACCCTAGTAATATTAACGATTTCTTCTGGAATTGGAAAACGGTTGTTTTACAAGATATTTTTAATTCCATTACAAGTAAGTACAATGTTTATGGGCTGAAAATCGCTTCTAATTTCGTTAATATGGAATATGCAGAAGGATATTGGAATGATACGATTAATTTTGTTCGCCAGCAGTATAAAGGAAATGTTTTGTATCAAATGAACTGGTGGTTAACTGCAAGTTGGGATCCTTCCTTTGAGGCGAAATTTGAAGAGAAAATAAATCGCCCGTATTTAAAAAAGGTGGACATTGTAAGTATTGATAGTTGGTTTGAAGTTTCAGGAAAAAGAAATCCATCATACGAAGAAGTAAAACAAAGCTTATTTGCGACGACAGTATACAATCGTGGCCAAAATGTCGTTCAGCAACTTGAGACATTACATAAAACAACAGGAAAGCCAGTTTATTTTGGTGGATTTAACGTTCCAGCACGCGAACTTGGATTACAAAGCCCGTGGAACCCAGATGTTACGAATACGTTTTCAAAAGATGTACAACTTAACGGGTGGCGTGCTTACCGAGATGTATTAGAACCGAAGCCATATTTTAAAGGGTTTTCAATTTGGTTTATCGGATCTAATGATAGTAATCATTCATATCAAATACATAGTAAAGAAGCAGAGACAGTTATTAATGGCTGGTATCGAAAATAAATTTTATAAAATAGGTAAGTTTTAGAATCCATTACATATATTTTAGTGAAAGGCCTTTCACCATCTTATCACCTAGGGGGCAATCATAATGAAATTTTTGTCATACCTTACAGTAATTTTGGTGATTCTTGGCGGTTTGAATTGGTTGTTTGTGGCGTTAGATTATAATGTAGTTGAGAAATGGTTTGGTTCTATGCCGGCGCTTGTGGATACTATTTATTGGCTCTTTGGTCTTTCAGCTATTTATCAAATTTTCGATCGGTTCTTTACGAGTAAGTAGCTATTATACTTAATTACTAGAGTGTTAAGTACGATTATGTACTTAACACTTTTTTGTATGTTTATAAAAAATAGGGTGCACATGCAAGCGATTCCATTGCGTCTTGCACCGTAATAACGGAAAACAAATTGACCATGTATTGTATATAGGTTATAATTCAGAAAGTTTAAAAAATAATAAAAATGAGAAATAGGGAGGTTATCTGGGTGATGGAGAGAGTGTATAATTTTTCAGCAGGACCATCTATACTCCCTTTGCCAGTTTTAGAGAAAGTGCAAAAGGAGCTTGTAAATTATAACGGGACAGGCATGTCTGTTATGGAAATGAGCCATAGATCTTCTTATTTCCAAAGTATTATTGATGAAGCAAGTAGCTTACTTCGTGAATTAATGAACATTCCTGATGAGTATGAAGTTTTATTTTTACAGGGCGGTGCGTCATTACAATTTTCTATGATACCGTTAAATTTAATGAGTACGTATAAAAAAGCCGGGTACGTACTGACAGGTTCATGGTCTAAAAAGGCGCTGCAAGAAGCCGGAAAAATAGGAGAAGTACAAGTGATTGCTTCTTCTGAAAAAGAGAAGTTTACTACGATTCCTAAAATGGATGATTTACCAAATGATGAAGAACTAGATTATGTACATATTACAACGAACAATACAATTGAGGGGACAAAATATGTGGATATTCCACATTTAGAAAGAGTGCCGCTCGTTGCGGATATGTCCTCAAATATTTTATCAGAACAATATGATGTTACGAAGTTTGGTCTCATATATGCGGGTGCGCAAAAGAATTTAGGGCCAGCGGGTTTAACGATTGTAATTATAAAAAGAGATTTAATTGGCAGTGCAAATAGTGATTGTCCTACGATGTTAAACTATGAAACTTACAGTGAAAATAACTCCCTATATAATACACCGCCATCCTTTAGTATTTATGTAGCAAAACTTGTACTAGAGTGGTTGAAAGAACAAGGCGGGGTATCTGCGATTGAAGAACAAAATAGAATGAAATCTTCACTTCTTTACAATTTTTTAGATGAATCTAAATTGTTTACTTCACCAGTTGATCCCACGTATCGGTCACTTATGAATATTCCGTTTACAACACCGTCAGAAGAGCTTAACAATCAGTTTTTACAAAAATCGAAAGAGCGCGGTTTCGTTACGCTAAAGGGACATCGTTCAGTCGGCGGTATGCGCGCTAGTGTTTACAATGCGATGCCAACCCAAGGTGTACAAGAATTAGTAGACTATATGAAGGAATTTGAGCTTGAAAATAGATAGGGAGATGGGGATATGTTTCGTGTTCAGACGTTAAATCAAATTGCCGAAAAGGGTTTGCAAATTTTTGATGGGAATCGCTATGAAATTGGAGACAAAGTAGGTCATCCAGATGGTATTTTACTTCGCAGCTATTCTTTACATCAAGAAGAGTTTTCAGAAGATTTAAAGGCGATTGCAAGAGCTGGTGCCGGTGTAAATAATATTCCTGTTGAGCGTTGTACGGAAAAAGGGATTGTAGTATTTAATACGCCAGGGGCTAATGCGAATGCAGTGAAGGAACTTATTATCGCAAGCCTTATTATGTCTTCCCGTAATATTATAAATGGAGTGAGCTGGACGAAAGAGTTGGATGGAGAAGAAGTACCACAGCTTGTTGAAGCAGGGAAGAAGCAATTCGTTGGATCAGAAATTGCAGGGAAACGTTTAGGGGTTATCGGTCTTGGCGCAATCGGTGCTTTAGTTGCGAACGATGCGTTATCTTTAGGGATGGACGTTGTTGGCTACGACCCGTATATATCAGTTGAAACAGCATGGCGTCTTTCTACGCAAGTACAAAGAGCATTTAGCTTAGATGAAATCTTTGCAACGTGTGATTATATTACACTTCATATTCCTCTTACGAACCAAACGAAGGGGATTATTGGTGAACACGCTATAGAGACGATGAAAAAAGGAATGCGTCTATTCAATTTCTCTAGAGGAGAACTTGTAGATGAAACAGCTCTTCAAAAAGCGTTAGAAGAAGATATTATTACACATTACGTAACAGATTTCCCGAATGAAAATGTGATAAAGATGAAAAATGTAACAGCAACGCCTCATCTTGGTGCATCTACGTCTGAATCTGAAGAAAATTGTGCAGTAATGGCTGCACGTCAATTACGTGAATATTTAGAGACAGGTAATATTCGTAATTCAGTAAACTATCCAAACGTAGAACTTCCGTACATTGGAAAAAAACGAATTACAATTATGCATCAAAACGTTCCGAACATGGTAGGACAAATTACAGGATGCTTAGCAGAACATCATATTAATATTGCGGATATGATTAATCGTAGTAAACATTCTTGGGCGTACACAATGATTGATATTGATAACGGAATTGATGATATAATAAAAGAGAATATTGTGGAAAATATAAGCAAAATCACAGGTGTTGTAGCTGTTCGAATGATTGTGTAAAGGAGAGAGAAACTTGGCAAAAATCCGACCGTTTCGTGCTATTCGTCCAGTAGAAGGAAAAGCAGCACAAGTAGCAGCTTTACCGTATGACGTATTAAATAGTGAAGAGGCAAGAGAAGTTGTAAAAGGGAATCCATATTCTTTCTTACACGTTGATAAAGCAGAAATTGATTTAGACCCGGCACTTTCACCGTACGATGATCGCGTATATGAAAAAGCGGGTGAAAATTTAAAGCAATTTATACAAGAAGAAGTGTTCGTTCAAGATGAGGAGCCAGCGCTTTACATTTATGAACTGACGATGCAAGGAAGAACGCAGTCAGGCCTTGTCGTTTGTACATCGATTGACGAGTATGAAGATGATACAATTAAAAAACATGAAAGAACGCGTCATGAAAAAGAACTTGATCGTATTCGCCACGTAGATGTGTGTGATGCAAATACGGGGCCTATCTTTTTAACGTATCGTACGAAAGAAGATGTGAAACGTATCATTGCAAGCTGGAAAGAAGAACATGCGCCAATCTTTACATTTACAGCAGAAGATGGTGTGGAGCATGTTGCGTGGAAAATAGCTGATGAAGAAGTAATTGCAAATTTAGTAAACGCATTTGAAGATATTCCTAGTCTTTACATTGCAGATGGACATCACCGCTCTGCATCAGCTGCAAAAGTAGGACTAATGCGAAGAGAGCAATATCCGAATTACACAGGAGAAGAGGAATTCAATTTCTTCCTATCTGTTTTATTCCCTCATGATGAATTATCAATTTGGGACTATAACCGGGTTGTGAAAGATTTAAATGGTTTATCAGTCGAGCAGTTTTTAAAGCAAATTACGCAGTACTTTTATGTAGAAGAAGCAAATGGTTCTCCGTATAAACCAAATGAACCAAAATCATTTGGCATGTATGTAAACGAGAAGTGGTATAAGCTCACTGTGAAAGAGGAAACGTTTGATGCGAATGATCTCGTTAAAGGTTTAGATGTATCTATTCTGCAAGATCATTTATTAAGCCAAGTACTTGAAATACATGATCCACGATCTGATTCACGCATTGATTTTGTCGGAGGAATCCGCGGATTAGAAGAACTAGAACGCCTTGTAAATAGCGGTGAATATAAAGCAGCGTTTTCATTATATCCGACATCAATGGAAGCTTTATTATCAATCGCAGACGCTGGAGAAATTATGCCACCAAAATCAACGTGGTTTGAACCAAAACTGCGCAGTGGGTTGTTTGTTCATTCGTTAAAATAAATATAGACTTCTTTAGATTGAAAAACCGAAATGATTATAGTTTCGGTTTTTCTTATGTTAAAAGTGTTTTTGAGGAGGGGTATCGATGAAATTGCAAGTAGGCGAAAAAATCACCTTTGAACGAACGTTTACAAAAGAAGATGTTGTTTTATTTACAGAAGTATCTAAAGATGAAGGTGTTCATCATGTTACACCAGATGAGCAGGGGAGATTTGTTGTACAAGGGCTGTTAACATCAACGCTGCCTACAAAAATTGGCGGTGACTATAACGTACTAGCTCGCAAGATGGATTTTGAATTTTTACGTCCTGTTTTTAGCGGTGATACAATTCGTTGTGACGTAACTATTGAACAATTTGAACCCGATGAAAAACATCGCACAAAAATTATTGCGATGTTTATATGTAGGAATCAACTGGAAAAGGAAGTGTTGAAGGGAAGTTTTTCGGGGATTATTCTTTAGTTAGTAGAAAAAGTAATGAATAGGTGGGGGGCCATGTCACTCGGGCTTAGATTTTTAATTCCACCATAACGAAAGTTTTATGCATTGCTGAATACTGATAATAAAACGTTATGTAATATACTCTGTTCTTTTCTTAACTAATAGAAGAATAGTTGAATAAGCTCGTCAACAAAAAGGACATTCCTAGTAGTACAAGAAATGTCCTTTCCACTATATTATAGGGTATTTAGCTAAAATTCAAACTCTAAAATTAGTTTACTAGTTTGACCTGTAAACTGATAATGATAGGATCCTCTCAGACTTTCTAAGTTACCGGTAGCTTTAATAATTGTTCCTGGGGAATCTAGATTTCCTTTATCAAATATTCCTTGCTCTATAGCTGTAAATGTCCCTTGTTGCCCCTTATAAATTCCTTCAAAGTGTAAAAATCCAGAAATTTTAGCAGTAGCCAAGTGACCATCATTTATATTTGAGTCTAAATAATATAATAAGTATTCAACAAAAGCTTTTCCTTTTAATTCACCATCAATATCATATTCAACATGGGCAATATTAATAGGTAAATCTTTTCTAGTATCATCGATTAGTTTTTCATCCCATTTACTTACTGTAAATGTTACTTCCATAAACGTAAATCCCCCTCCAATTATATACTTTTAAAAAGTATCAATTCACAGTCATATCTCATAGGAGTGTTTTTATTTATTCCACGCCACTCTCTAAAATAGAAAAGGATACATTTTCACAATTAATTTCTGCCATCGCACCGTAAGGTAAAATAAACTTTGGTTCGGTATGGCCAAAATTTAAATTATAAAGAATCGGCAAATCTTCTAAATTATGTTCTTTCATAACTTGCAGTATTTCGTGTTTATATTCTTCATAATACATTTCGTCTTTTGGTTTACCAAAAATGATGCCTTTTGCTTTTTGTAGAATGCCTTGCGCTGCATAATTTCGTAACCAATACTTTATATAACTTGGTTCTGGATGATCTTCAGAGGTTTCAAAGAAAAGGATACTATTCTCCCAATGTTTTTTCTCAGGCCAAAGTTCCGTTCCTTTTGCAAATTCCAATACTTCTATACAACCACCAATTAAGCGTCCTTGTACGGTAGTAGAGCCTTGGAGTAGTTCATAGCCATTGTTTTGTTGCATCGTACGCCTTGTATCTTTATTTACCTCTATCCATTCTAAACGCTCACTTGTCCATTCATGAGCTGGTTGAATCTCGCCAATTGTCTCATTTGAAAAGAGAGTCCGATTTACCATTTCAACTGTATATGGATCCATCTCTATATTTTCGGCAAAATCAGTTAAAATTGCTGGACCGTAAAAAGAGGAAATTCCTGCTTTATGACAAAACAAGTGTGAAATGGTAACGTCAGAGTATCCCATAAAAATTTTCGGATTTTCACGTATTACATTAAAATCTATATAGGGAAGTAAGCGAATGCTATCTTCACCGCCAATATTCGCAATAATTGCTTTCACACGCGTATCTTTAAAAGCTGTCATTAAATCTTCCGCACGAGCCTCTGGATTGTTATAAATGAATTCGCTACCTTTTAAACTATTTGGCATTGGGACAACCGTAAGACCGAAAACTTCTTCTAATCTCTTTACTCCTTGTTCATAACGCCATCTTATCTCAGAATCGCCTGCGCCTCCCCATGAAGGGCTTACTGTTGCCACAATATCTCCTGCCTGTAATCTCTTTGGTTTTATTAACATTTTAACTCCGCTCCTACATAATGTAATGGACTACGATTATACAAACTGTAGCATTGAAAAAATATGATGCATCACATTAATTTCTTCGTTATCAATCCGTTTACCTGCTGGTATTCAAGAATTTAGCACTCGTGTTGAATATAGGAATAATCGATTTATATTTGAAAATCACAGTATGCAACATTGCATAAGAAAGATGGTTGCTATTTTCTATAACCTGTAACTATAATAGTTACAGGTTGGTCGTATCCAATCAAAAAATATAATCATCATGAATGGAGAGGTTACATATGGGTATGAAAAAATTAATTTTAGCAGGTGCTTTAGGGATCGCAGCATTATCAGGAACGAATTTACCAGGATTAGAACTATCAAAAGCGAGTGCCGCTTCTATTGAATCAAATTTCTCGACGTTAGAAGGGCGAGTAGTAGAAGTGGATAACGGTGTAATTGTTGTAAAATCTAAGCAATATGAGGAACCTGTTAGTGTGTATATTGATTCATTTTCAAATGTGAAAGTAGGGGATGAAGTAAAAGCTACTGGATCTATGATGCGTAATTTTACGGAATATATGATTGCAAATACAGTTGAAAATACGTCAAATAAATTAGGTATGCACATGAAAGAAGACGGTTCTCCTGATTATATAATTGGGGAAGTATCAAAAATAGGAACGATGGAAGATGAGGGGAACGGTTCTACTAAATATGTTGTAGTGCAGTATCCATCAGTAAATGGGAAGAAAGCTATTATTGAAGTGTACTTAACTAAAGGACAAGTATTTAATACGGGTGAGAAAGTAAAAATTGATATGAAGTATGTAGGCTGGGGCGGAATTTCTATTAACTACAACACAACAGATCATATCGAAAAAGTTCATGAAGCAAAGAGCAACGTTGAAAATAATGAGGATGTATGGATCTGGTCTTAATAAGGCGAGTATAAGTCGTTATTTGCAATTTACTCCAAACAATAAATGTAAAAACTAAATGTATCATGCAGTACCCATCAAATTATCATGTGTATGACAATTTGATGGGTATTTTTTATTTTGTGTTTTTTGAGAATAAGGGATTTTCGATTAGAATATGATGTTTAAATCGGAGCGAGTTTAAAAAATACAATATTGAAAGAGGTGTTTAAGGGTGGAGCGAGATGAGAATTATTTACGAGCTAAAAAAAGGGTGGAGAATTTAAAAGCGTTTTACATTCATTTAACGGTCTATATACTAGTTAATTTGATGCTTTTTTTTATAAATATAAGCTCTGATTCAAGTAAATTATGGTTTTTATATCCACTGGGAGGTTGGGGGATCGGTATCGTTATACACGGTTTGACAACTTTTCCATTTGGGATATTCGGAAAAGAGTGGGAAGAACGAAAGATTAAAGAATATATGGAGAAAGATAAGTAAATCTTTTTCTGCAATGTATGAATATAAAATACAATAGCAAGTATCTTTTAGAACATAGCATGTTTATAAAAACTAAACTTAAATTTGCTGGAGAAGAATCCATTTTGATGAAACTTTCTTTCGAAGCTAAATTAATAAGTGTGGGGAGACGGAAGGTAGAATCCACTTAGGAGGATATCAGTTGGAATTAGTGATGATAGTAATAGAAATCTACAAATTGAAATAGTAATCAATGCCGAGGTATAAGCGGGGATAAAATGACATATAAATCTCTGTGATCACATGCTTGATGCGAAGTTTATTCTATAGCTTCGCCTATTTGCTTTGTATTCGAAGTTTGTGCGAGTGAGTATTCATATTCATTTTTAAGCGTCAATTGCATGTGAAATCAAAACTTTATTTGTAGTACATAGTCAACTACCCCCACTGAGATGAAGCGTTTCAGTGGGGGCTTGAGTTAGAACACTAGGTCTTTTCATCTATCGCTAGACAGTTTGACGCTCTAGCACTCATGCCACCTTATGGTAACACCCCAAGTATGTTTTTGGTTGGTACTGGCAACGAACTATTGTTTTCCCACTTGCACCACCCTTTCGAAAAAGAGCAGTTCTTCCTTATGGAAGAAGCCACCACTCAGATGACTCCGGCGTGTGCTACAAGCCCCGACAAGTCGAGTACACATGGATGGTTGACGCACCCACTAAGCTATGCGCGAAGCAACAGCCTTACGTTTTTGCACTTCTAATAGAATCGGCGTTTTCACTTTGAGATTGTCATCCAATTCTACAACTCTTGATTTTTGCAATGTATTCAATGCACCATTGATATCAGCATGGATACATGTTCCTGTTTTACTTCGATACAGACCACGAGTGATTCGTTTGCCACTAAAGCGATAATGCGTCCTATCGTCCTTAGACCAAACAGGAACCCTATCTTTATCAAGAAAACTAGCTTTTGAAGTATAGCTTTCTTCTTGTTTTAAAAATCGGATGCCTTCTTTTACACATTTATTCTCAATTGCTGCAAGCAGTTTATGAAATGGGATTTGAACAAATGTTTGATTATTCCTTTTTCCCATATCAGATTTTTGTTTCCAACCAGCGTTATACCCTACGACAACTGTATCTATGTTGCATGCTTTCACTTTTTTAAACAACAAGCCTACAGTTTGTGAAATGTAACCATTTATTTGTCGTTCTCGTTTATGCCAAAGTGCGGCCATTTTGTTCGTTACAACACGTTTTGAAAGTCCGTTTTCCACATTTTTTTGCTTCAGATTACCTATCATTTTGTTGAAGTACTGGTTAATGGATTTTAGTTTTTTTCCATCAATTAAAAATGCATCACCTGTATTTGTTACGCAACTTAATAATCTGTCTACCCCTAAATCGCAACTCAAAGCGTTACTAGTAGTCGTGGATTGTTTCTTCATTTGAGAAAGGTGCATTTCATATGTGTAATGCACCTCAAAGAACCGACCTTTTTGCTTCGGTACAATTTCAATGTAGGAGATTTGTTTATTTATTAAATTTTTAGGCATACGTATTTTTATGGAACCGAATTTTTTTCTGAATGCAACGTTCATCGGAATGATCCAATACCCGTTATCATCCACTTTTGGAACTTGATAGATTTCAATAATTCGTTTGTCAGTTGAACGAGAATAATTCGGAAACTTTGGACGACCTGTGAAGGTGTCAGGTTTTTTCTTCCACTGTTCCAATGCTTTAAAAAAGCTCTTCACTTCTGTAAATAAGGCTCTACGAATCGCTTGAACAGAGTTGGATTGAATGCCCCAGTAGTTCCTATCGGTTTGCATGGCAGTGTCCACTTCTTTTACAGTAGCCATTTTATTATGGTTCAAATAACTTTGTTTAATCGTGTACAATCCAACATTTCGCAACGCTTTTGAACTATGTGACATGCGTTGCAGTAAGCGGAATTCTTTAGCCGTAAGGCAAGCTCGTCCGATATTCTGTTTCTGCGTGAATCGTTGCATGTTTTCTCTTTTCTTTTGTTTACGTAATACTTTCACTGCTTTCTTTTTAACCATCGTTTTCACCACCTTTCTTAGAGAGTTCATTAAAATTATTTTTGACAAATCAATATTTGGAACGAAACGGAACAAAATATGAACATGTTCTTCATCGTAATTCCATTCTTCTACAGTAATTCCTTTTGGCTCAAGTGACCGAATGATTATTATCCAATTTCGTTGTCTTACGATATATTCCCTCCTTATCTAAGGGCAGATTATATCGTAAAACAAAAAACGAATGTTCGTAACCAAAAATTGTTATGAACGAAACAAAAGAGTTCAGTCCACCTTCTGACGGCAATTCATCCCCACCTGAATTGTTGGGTTTCACCCCTAACACAATTCAGATGGAGTCTTCTTGCCGAAAAGGATAAATAAAGTTGTTACCCTTTTTAAATTACATGTGGATATAGAATAAAGTTGATTTATCATCCTATATTAAAATAAAAATAAACCACTGTTCGATTTGAATATTCCACGATATAATGGTGAGAGTTTATGACAGAATAAATATTTACATAAGAAGTGAGGTACTTTATGAAAAAAAGAACGACAGACATTATTTTTATTATTATTGGTGCATTTCTTTTTGCGTTAGGTGTCAATTTGTTTGTTATCCCGAACGAGTTTGGTGAGGGTGGGGTAACAGGTATCACGATTATTACGTACTATTTATTTGAATGGTCCCCAGGCTTAGTTAACTTAATTTTAAATGCGATTTTGTTAATAGCTGGTTATAAATTTTTAAATAAGATTACAACAATTTATACGATTATCGCTGTAGTTACGAACTCGCTATTCCTTCATTTGACAGAAGGCTGGACTATTACTTCAGATGAAATGCTCGTAAATGCCATTTTCGGAGGAATATTTATAGGATGCGGGATTGGTCTAATCATTCGTGTTGGCGGAACAACAGCAGGTACTACCATCTTAGCAAGGATGACGCATAAATATTTAGGATGGAGCATTAGCTATGGTTTACTGTTCTTCGATTTAATTGTTGCGTTTTCATCTTATTTCATCATTGGTGCAGAAAAACTGATGATAACAATTATTATGCTATATGTAGCAACGAAAGTGATGGAGTTTGTAATTGAAGGTTTAAATCCGAAAAAGGCTATTACGATTATTTCTGATAACCCGAATGAAATTGCCGGGAAGGTAACTACCTTAATGGGCAGAGGGGTTACTGTGTACTCAGGTCATGGCTATTACACGAAAACTCCGAAGGAAATTCTTTATATTGTTATTAATAAGCAAGAAGTAGTGAAGCTAAAACGGATTGTTCAAACTACGGATCCGGCTGCGTTCATCGCTATACACGATGTTCGTGATGTGTTCGGAGAAGGATTTGTTGATATTTCTAAAGCTTAGTAAGAGTAGAAATTGTTTTTATTAAAATAATCTTAATACTAAAACGAAAGAATCTATTTTGAATAATTTTTTTCAAAATAGATTCTTTTTATTTATCTTAAAATGTTGGCTTGTAGTGTATTATGTATCAGCTCTTATTCAAAAAAACTAATAGCAGTTTGTTTTTCTTTTTCTTGCAAAAAGTACAATTGTTTCTTAATGTAAGAATGTAGAAGGATGAACAAGAGAGGGTTTAATGAAGATGATACATATTTTATTAGCTGATGATGATAAACATATTAGAGAGTTATTGCATTACCATTTACAAAAAGAGGGCTTTAAAGTTTTTGAAGCGGAAGATGGAAAGGTAGCGCAAGGCGTTTTAGAGAAAGAAAATATTCATCTTGCGATAGTAGACATTATGATGCCGTTTGTTGATGGCTATACGTTATGCGAAGAAATCCGGAAGTATCATGATATACCTGTTATTTTATTAACTGCAAAAGATCAGCTAGTCGATAAAGAAAAAGGATTCATTTCTGGTACGGACGATTATATTGTAAAACCATTTGAACCAGCTGAAGTAATTTTCCGTATGAAAGCTCTATTGCGCCGTTATCAAATGCTTAGTGCTGATATTATTACATTACACGGAACGATAATTGACCGAAAAGGGTTTGAAGTGAAGTGTAACGGTCAGACGATTTTGCTTCCATTAAAGGAATTTGAATTATTATCACAACTTGCTAGTTATCCTGGAAGAACCTTTTCAAGAGAAGAATTAATTGAATTAGTATGGGGAATGGATTTTGAAGGAGATGAACGAACAGTTGACGTTCATGTGAAGCGACTGAGAGATCGTTTTTCAAAACGAACAGATGATTTTCAAATTACGACAGTACGCGGACTCGGTTATAAGTTGGAGTTGAAATAAAATGAAATCACTATATTCTAGATTTGTTTTTATGACAGTCGGTATTATGCTTCTTAGTAGTATTATCGGTTTTTTATTAACGAACGTATATTATCAAGTGAAGTTAAAACCGTACAATAGTGAAAAGATTTTAATGTATGCTAAAGAAGTAAAATCATTATATGAAAAGCAAAGTGAAGAGAATAAAGAGGCATACTTACAGTCTATTGCGAAGTTAGGGTATGAAATTTATATTGTAGATGACGAAAATCATGGAAAGCGTATTGGGAATGCGTTTCGTAAGATAACAATTAGTGATGATACCGTTCATAAAGTATTGCAAGGTGAAACGTTTAATGGCGTTTCCACATATCCAACCCGCTTGTTTATTACAGGATTTTTCGATAATGAATTAATTAATAGTGTCGGTGTACCGCTAAAACACGATGATAAACAGTACGCTTTATTCATTCGCCCTGACATTCAGCAACAATTCGGCGAGATGAGAATTTTTCTAGCGGTATTACTTGGTTTCATCGTTGTATTAAGTATCATTTTTATAGCGATTGCAGCAGGGTATATTGTTCGTCCTATTCGAACATTTACGAAAGCGACTCAAAAGATTGCAAGTGGTGAATATGATATCGAATTAGATGAAAATCGAAAAGATGAAATTGGTACACTAGCGACTAATTTTCAAAAGATGACAAAGAGCATTAAAGAATTAGACCAAATGAGACAAGAGTTCGTTTCTAACGTTTCTCATGAATTCCAATCTCCACTTTCTTCGATACAAGGTTTTTCGAAAACATTACAATCGGAGAATATGAGTGAAGAGGAAAGAAAACGTTACTTGAAAATTATTGAGGGCGAAAGTAAGCGAATGTCTAGTTTATGTAAACAGTTACTTACGCTAGCTTCTTTAGATAAAGAAGAGAAAGTGTTGCAAATAAAAGAATTCAATCTACAGAAGCAAATTAAAGACGTCATTTTTATGCTCGAATGGAAATGGCGTGAAAAAGATATCGCCGTTGAATTTGATGTGCCGGACATATTTATAGAAGGTGATGAAAACCTACTACATCAAGTATGGAGTAATATATTTACGAATAGCATTAAGTTTTCAAACGATGGCGGAACCGTTGAATTTGTTGTAGAAGAATTAGAATCCAGTATTGTTATTTCTATATCAGACAACGGAATTGGTATGGAACAAGAAGAAATGGATCGTATATTTGATCGTTTTTACAAAGTAGACACAGCAAGAGCAAGAAACGTAGAAGGAAGCGGCTTAGGATTATCTATCGTGCAGAAAATTGTTGAACTGCATCAAGGAACCGTTTCAGTTTATAGCACGAAAGGGGAAGGGACTACTGTTCGAGTTGAGCTTCCTAAATAGATGGAAAGGAAGAGGCTGTTTTTGGAACAGCCTCTTCTTATTTTTGTCAATTGGTCAATATATTATCACTTACGTGTAAAGTGATAAAAAGTTGTTTAAAAAATGCGAGTCATTCTATTTCACAATTGGGTCAGTTTGTGGAATAAGATTAGCAGGAAGTTTATTTGAAAATATAGAATCTCTACAGAGTTATAAGGATTTTATTGAAACTTTAACTATTTAGGGAGGCGATTACTTTGAAACGAATTGACTTGTTTTTAAACGGACTAGATTCCACATTCGATAAAGAGAGTTGGTATGCACCGTTTAAACATGCTATAGAAGGACTTACAGCCGAACAGGCTATCTGGAAACCATATGGAGAGGCAACTAAAACCATTTGGGAGAACGTTAATCATCTCATTTATTACAAAGAGAGACTTGCTGCAAACTTGGAAGACCGTGAATGGATACATAATCTCGACGGTGATGAAACCTTTTATCTTACCAATCAATCTAATGATGATAAGGAATGGAATAAAGTCGTTGTACGTTGTGAAAATGCCCAACGTAATTTAAGACAGGCATTGAGTGCAATTTCCGAAAAAGAACTTGAGCAAAGTTCACTTGAGGGGAAATTACTAGATATCATGCTTCATGATGCTTATCATACAGGTCAAATTATTCAATTAAGGAAAATGCAGGCGGCATGGCCATCAAAGCGTTAACTGAACGTTTTAGTTGGTGCTATTGTTATATTTTTAGTGAGGTATTTTACATTCAAAATTAAATAACTATAATTATAACCCCGTCCCAAATTTAGAACGGGGTTAAATTTGTTCCTGCTATAAAGTCGCACCTTTCCCGCGCTCTACTTTAAACCGAACTTCAAAAGTATCCGCTGTAATTTCATCAGCTTTCGGCAAAGCCCGTAATTTCGGATGAAGTAGCCATACGAGAGAAATGAATAAAATCCCGATGCTAGCGAGCGCGAAAATGAGTTGGCTACTATATACATTTGCGGTGTATCCACCAATTAAAGAACCAAACGGCATAGCAATTGTGCCCATACTTCGCATGACTGAATTGATGCGTCCAAGATATTGATTTGGAATTACAATTTGACTAATTGTCGCAAATAATATGTTGGTGGCACCAATTGGTATCCAAGCTAGGCCGAATAAAAAAATAGACAGCCATTGAAACGGTACAACCGTAGAGAGAAACCAAAAGAAAGCACCAGCCGCAAAGCTAATAATGGAGACACGGCCAACATTACGTTTGCCGACCCATGAACTGAATAATGCACCGATGAGACTACCTGCTGATATAGCAGCTAAGAAGAAGCCATATGATTTCACGCCTCCTAAAGAATCAGCGAAAGAAGGCAGTATTGCCATCGTCATACCGATAGAAAAATTAGCGACAACTGAACCGATTAAGAAAACGCCCATTAAAGAACGGAAGACGATTGAAAAGCCTTCTTTTAATTCAGAGAAATACTGCTTAGTTGAAAGTGACGTACTGGCTTCGGTTTGTTTAGGCATTTTTAATGAAATAAATAAAAGCGCAGTAATCGCGAATGTGAAAGAGTCGATTACATATAAAGTGATTGCGCCAAGTAATGCTACTAATATTCCAGAAAGAGTCGTACAAATTAAATCAATGCCTTGATATGCAAATGAGAAGAGTGAATTTCCTTTTAATAATTGTGTTTTATTCAGTAGAAGTGGTAAAGCTTTCGATTGTGCGGGATAGGCAAATTGTTCGATAAAGGCTACGATGGGCATGATGATGAGTAGTAGTTGGACTGTTAGTAGGTCGAAGTAGTGTGTAATGGGAATGATTAAAATAAGAATGCATTGCAAAATTTGTGTAATGACGAGGGTGTTTTTGATTGACCATCTATCAACGAATGGACCGGTAAGAAATTGTAATGTAGAAGGTAATAATGTAAGGAAACCAGCCAATCCAGAATAAAAAGGATTACCACTCAGCTCATATACGAGCCACATCGCTGCTACATAATACAAACTATCTCCTATGTTTGTGAAAATTCTCCCTAAAAATAATAAGAGGAAATTTCGGTTTTTTAATAAGTCCATTTAATCTACTCCTTTATAATAAATTTATTCGGTAAAATAAATTTGACCGTCTCGGTAAAAAAAATCGTATTACGATTTTTCTTCTTTTTTAACAAATCGCTGCATTGCTCGCTCGTCGATTTGTAGTGCAGTAGTAGAAATGTAGTAAGATTTACTATTTGGATCTTTATCCGCGTCTTTTGCGATCTCATTTAATTCAGCCATTAATTCATGAAACTTTTTCACCCACACTTGAAATTGTTCTGGAGTAGCATCAAACTCCCAGCAAGATGAAACGTAATTCCACTCAGCTGGGTCTTCGCTTACTTTCCGTAATGTAAAAGCTTCTTCTGGTGCAGCGAGAATATGACTTTTCGTTCTTTCTGTCATTTGTAAAAAGATTTGGCGACTTGATTCGCTTAATATTTCTAAATGAGGTAATAGATCTGCGGCAGGGGTGAAGCCTCTAGCGACAGATTGATAAAACTTTTGAATGATGCCATTCTTTTCTTCTGTATAAACAATTTCTATAAAACCATTCTTTTCTAATTCTTTTAAATGATAATGAATTTTCGCTCTTGGAATGCTGAATTTCTCAGATAGTAATTGTCCTGTATAAGGACGTTCGCATAGACGCATCATCATTTCGACACGTAGTGGATCGCTTATTGCTTTTAGTTGGCTATAAGTAGTTAGTGTTAACATGGGCTTCAACATGATCAACTCCTCAAATAAAATTACTCGGTCAAGATTATTTGACTGAATTGTATCAAGGATTCTGATTGTTTTCAATACTTTCTGAAAATTAAATCTTCTCCTCTGTAATCTTCTGTTCATATTCCGTTCATATTTCTTTTTTATGATAAGTGCATAGAAAGAAAGAGGAAGGAGCGAGCGAAATGTTTTTAGCTCTGCGTGAATTAAAACAATCAAAATTAAGATACGGATTAATCGGATTGATTATGGTGTTATTATCATTTTTAGTCCTTGTCATTTCAGGATTAGCAAATGGACTATCATATGATAATGCTTCATCGATTCAAAATATGGAGGCAAATAAGTTCGTTTTAGCAGATGATGCGGAAAATAAATTACTTCGTTCACAAATTAAGAAAGATGATGTAGATAACGTAGTAAATCAAGTAGGCGAGAAAGAGGCCGTTCCGTTTCGTGTGAAAGTTTCAACGTATGAAAAGAAAGATAGTTCGAAAAAAGTGGATGTTGCTATTTTCTCAAGTGAACGTGATTCATTTTTAGAACCGAAAATTGTAAAAGGTGAGAAATTAGGTACAGCAAATAACGAAATGGTTGCTGACGAATCAATTAAAGAAAAAGGAATTGATATTGGGGATACAATTATCGACCCTGTTTCAAAGAAAGAATTTACAATCGTTGGATTTACGAAAGATCAAATGTTTAGCCATACACCAGTCGTTTATGTAAATGAAGATGTATGGGGCGCTATCTCACAACCAAATCAAAAAGATTATAGTGCAATTGCGCTTAACACAGATAAAGAAATTAAAAATGCACATGTTATCGACAAAAAAGAAGTATTACAAAGTATTCCAGGATTTAAAGAAGAGCAAGGAACATTAACGATGATCATTGCGTTCTTACTTGTTATCGCTGCGTTACTAATCGGTGTATTCTTCTACGTAATTACGTTGCAAAAAACACAGCAATTAGGTGTACTAAAAGCAATCGGTACGAAAAATTCTTATTTAGCAAATAGCTTAGTCGTGCAGGCGTTATTCTTATCAGTCGTTGCGATGGTAATCAGTATAGTTCTTGTACAAGGATTAGAACAAATTTTACCAGCGGGTATGCCGTTCTTATTAACAACACCAATGATTGCACAATATGCAGCAATCTTTATCGTCATTAGTATTTTAGGAACACTTATTTCGTTATATCAAGTATTAAAAGTTGATGCATTAGAAGCAATTGGAGGCGGGATGTAATGACTTCATTATTAAAATTAGACAAAGTAAGTAAAGTGTACGGAGAAGGGAATACAGAAGTAACAGCCCTTCATCCGATGTCGCTTGATGTGAAAGCTGGAGAATTTATCGGAATCGTCGGTCCTTCTGGATCAGGGAAAAGTACGTTATTATCAATCGCAGGTGCTTTACTATCACCGTCAAAAGGGGATATTTACATTCGTGAGCAAAATATTACGAAGTTATCAGAAAAGGAAATGACAGACATTCGCTTGAAAAAAATCGGCTTCATTTTCCAGTTCGCAAATCTTGTTCCATATTTAAATGTAAAAGAACAATTGCTTTACATTGCAAAGCTTAAAAAAGAAAACAAACAAGAATCTGAAAAGCGTGCGGATCACTTGCTAGCAGCATTTGGATTATCTGAAAGAAAAACTCATTATCCAAATCAACTATCGGGTGGGGAAAAACAAAGGGTAGCAATCACTCGTGCTTTCATGAACAACCCAGATTTAATATTAGCGGATGAGCCAACTGCAAGCTTAGACTCAAAACGCGCACGTGAAGTCGTGGAAATGATGAAACGTGAAGTGAAAGAAAGTCAAAAAGCAGCAATTATGATTACACATGATGAAAGAATGCTTGATGTATGTGATCGTATATTGACGCTTAGAGATGGGCAGTTAATATAAAGAAAAAAGGCCAACCGTACATATATGTGCAGTTGGCCTTTGTATGATTATTTTAAAATAGATATAATGGCTTTATTTTGAGAATAACGTTTTAATTTTATTTCGTGTTATTAATAAAATGCCGCCTAATACAGATAACATACCTAAAGTCATATTATTTGATTGTTCACTACCAGCATTAGGAAGTTCTCTAGCATTGTTGTTCGCTGGAACAGTAGTAGTTGTAGTGTTATTATTCACTGTCGTTTGTTTAGGTTGTGATACTTCATTAATTGTGTTATCTACATTTTGCTTTGTTGTATGTAACTCAGCTAATTTGTCATCAATTTTTTTCTCAGTATGTTTAAAATCGTTTATTTTAATGTCTAAGTCTTGTTTTTTCTTTGTTAAATCGTCTGAAACAGTTTGTTTCGCTTGTTTTATTTCGTTTATTTTATTTAGTAAATCTTGTCTAGCTTCTTGTAACTCAGCTAATTTGTTTTTCACATCTTGTTTAGCTAGTTCTAAGTTAGATGAAAGACTATCTAAATTGCCTTTAATTTTCTTAAGTTCTTCTAATGTGTTACCTGTATTCGGTTTATTTTCTTTAATTTCAGCAAGTTTGTCCTCAGCAGTTTGTTTCGCTTTCTTTAACTCAGCTAATTTGTCATCTACCTGTTTTTTTACTTCCTTAAGCTCATTAACCTTTGCATCGATATTTTCTTTATGCTGCTTAATTTCATTCACTTTTTCATCAACAGTTTGTTTATGTTCTTTAATCTCATTAACCTTTTCATCAACAGTTTGCTTATGCTCTTTAATTTCAGCAACTTTATCTTCTACTTGTTTTTTATGCTCTTTAATTTCAGCGATTTTATCTTCGGCGATTTGTTTGTTTTGCTGAAGTTTTGCATCTAACTCTTGTTTATGTTGTTTAATCTCGCCAATTTTTTCATCTGCAACTTGTTTACGTTCATGTAGTTCATTCACCTTTGTATCAACATTTTCCTTAACTTGGTTAAGTTCATTTAATGTTTGATCCACATTTTCTTTGTGCTGCTGCAATTTCGCATCTAACTCTTGTTTATGTTGCTTAATTTCAGCTAATCGATCTCCCGTACTTTGCTGGGGAGTAGCATCAGTTACTTCCGCATGAGTAGAGTTTGCGCCAGCAATCATCGCTAGAGCTAGTGTAGACGCAGCAATTGTTTGTTTTGTTTTCATATTTTTGTACCTCTTTTCTTTCATATACATGAGCTGTTTTGTGTAAAATTGAGCATATAGAAGTAGATTATCTTATTATTATATACCATGTTCGGCGCCTAGAGGAAGTATTTGCATAATAATCTATGATTATGTAATTTTTATAGTCTCTTATTTTTGGGTAGGGGAGAAATCTTTAGCTAGTTGAAAAATTTCTTCTATAGTAGAGTTTACATCTTTGCTATTACGAATTACAAACAAATAATCAGCCTCGTTTTCTACAGGATCTACCACATCTTCATGCAGTGATTCGGCCTGTTGGCGATTTAGTACCTCTTTGAAACTAGAATAGTTACCCCTAAATATATTTGTGCTTCGCTTGCTACGAGTCACTCTTTCATAAAGTACATCATCTGGAATGTCAAAATGAACGAGTATGCGTACATATTCCTTTTTCTGAAACAATTCATTTAGCAAATACATCCGGCCGTTTCTGCTTCTATTTGAGTTACAAATTATAAGGTGTAAATTTGTATGTTCTTTTGCATAATCGACAATGAATTTTGAAAGGCCATGCTTAAATGTATTAGGGCCCTTAGTTGGCTGTAATTTTTCATAATGCGTGTTAATAAATTCGGCTTGGTTATCTTGATCCATAACGAAAGAGTTGGGTTATTCTTTTTCTAGTGCTTTAGCGAATGTTGTTTTTCCACTGTGGGTTTTTCCTACTGTAAGAATGACTAATCGTTTCATATTGACCTCCACATGTATTGTTATAATTTGGAACATTCGATGTGAATCGACAATTTTCCTGCCAGAGAATATACAAGGTGTCGGAGTGTTAGTAAGTTGAAAACTTTATAAAAAAGCTTATTTTTGTTGTGAAATTGAAGTAGTGTGATGTTGTCCTAACTGAAATGAACTAAAAATATTCTGTTTAGAAAGGGGGCGGCAATGCTACCGTTATTGAAATATATTATGAAAATGTTCCTGGTGAAAAGGAGATTTAATAATAAAAAGGTAGGAAACAAATACCCTTTATTATTAAATACAGCCTTTCATAATCTATGTTGAAGCGATTGGAAAATTAATGGAAAAGTGTTATGGTTAATTTGGGAGCTACACATGATTTATGTTCAGTAAAAAAGGGGGAGTAAAGTGGGGGATAAAATTTTTAACGGCAGGCATATAGCCAATAGTAAGGATCAAGAATTTGTTGTTTTTATTATTGGTATGCGTATTAATAACCTATTAAAATTTTGGAAGTGGATACCAGTTTTTAATGCTATGGGACCTATGATTAAAGAATTGTATCAAAACCCACAATGGGGTTTCTTACATACAGAATTCTTCTTTAGTTGGAGAAAGGTGGTTTTAATTCAATACTGGAAGGGATTCGATGAATTAGTAAACTATGCTCACGGGAAAAATCATTCAAATGTTTGGAAATCATACAATAATAAGATTAAAGATAATGGAAGTGTCGGTGTTTTTCACGAAACGTATCAAATAGAAAAAGGTGCTTCTGAAGCAATCTATGTTAATATGCCAAAAATAGGTTTATCTAGAGCTACCGAACATATATCAGTATCTCAAGATACTAATACTGCTCAAAAAAGAATGGATAAATAATGCAGAAAATTGTGTATGTAGTTTCAATTTTCCTGCCAGAGAATATACAAAGTGTCGGAGTGTTAGCAGGCTGAAAATTTGACAAAAAAACTTATTTATGCTATAATTTACCAATATAAAAATAAAGTGTATAATAGGGTTCTCCTGGCCAGGGGAACCCTATTTTTGTTGTTAAAATGAAGGAGTGTATGTGCGTGAAAAAAGGTGAAGCAAGTGTAACGTCGCTAGTATCAGCTTTTGGAAGGGCGTATCATAGTGAATTTGATTGTCCTAAAATCTTTGATGATTATGTAGCTAAAGATTTCATTTCACAAAAGGAACGTAATGATATTGAAACGAATATGGTTCAAGGGATACATTTTTTCAATACAGACATTGCACAGCAGTTTCATGATAATCCACAAGAAATATTAAAATGGATTACACAAGTTCAATTATCACCAACACCTTTGGCACGCGCGGCATATTGTGAAAGAGTATTACTACATGAAATTACATTAGGCGCAAAACAATACGTCATACTCGGTGCAGGCTTAGACACATTTAGTTTTAGACATCGAGAATTAGAGAATAAAATAGAAATATTTGAAGTGGATCATCCTTCTACGCAAGCGTTTAAAATACAAAGAGTGAAAGAAGTAGAGTATGAAATTCCAAGCAATCTTCATTTTGTTTCGATGGATTTTACTAAAGATTTCTCGAAGCAAAAATTAGTAAATGAAGGATTTGAGAATAAAAAGACTTTCTTTAGCCTATTAGGTGTTACGTACTATTTAACGAAAGAGGAACTTTCCAGTTTAATAGAATGTTTATTTGAAATAGTTCCGGTAGGGAGTTCTATCGTTTTCGATTATCCTGATGAAAACTTATTTACAGAAAAGGGACTTTCCAATCGAGTGGAAAATATGGTGAAAATGGCTACGGTAGGCGGAGAACCGATGAAATCGTGTTTTTCTTATACCGAAATGGAAGTACTGTTAGAAAAGGCGGGCTTACTCATTTATGAGCACTTATCACCAAAGGATATTCATACATTATATTTTGAAGGGCGAAACGATTATTTAGAAGCTTTTGAGACGGTGCATTATGTGCATGCGGTGAAGAAATAGGGAATTAGTAGGCATGGGGAGGAATCTCTGTGTCTATTTTTTTGTGAAAAACAAGGAAATGAGATTTAGTGAGGGGAAGTATAATGATATGTATTCTGCTATTTACATACGGTAAATACAATTATACTTTTGGAGATTTCACCTCAGCTGAAGAGGGATTAACCGTTGGATTGGATATTTTACAGATGACTAACTTTTTGAGTGCAGGTTAGATTAAAAGCCTAGGACAGGGGTAATATTGGAGGAAGTTAAAATGGGAAAGAGTGAGATGTTTCAGGATTTTAATTTTAAATTAGTGGTAATTGAAGCTTTATTAGATAAAGAGCCACTATTTCTAAAAGAATTAAAAGACTTAATAGATAAGTATACGAATAATTTTGAATGGTATTCAGGAGCTGGACAAATTATTGAAATCAGAGATTTTTTAGAAGAGTTACCTTTGGAAATAAGTGATTTGGAAAAGATTGAATCCCTTTGCTTTGATGGGGGGAATGAAATTTATCATATCTTAAAGCCAGATTGGGATGGCGAAGACAGTTTATTTGATGTAGTATCTGTTGAAGGATTTCAGAATCTAAAAAATTTAAAAACTGTGGAATATATTTCAATGTGTTATCCAAAAGTATTAGTACCATTTAAGGAAGCTGGAATTGAAATTGAGGATTAATGAGGGATGAAGAGTCTAATGAATCGAGAACTATCGAAATTAGCGGATGTACTAGTCAATCATTCAACTAAAGTGCGGCCTGGTGATCAAGTGTTGATTCAAAGTGTTACTGAAATAGACCCTATGGTAGTTCGCGAAATTATTAAGTCGGTGGAAAAAGCAGGGGGATATGCGCATGTATCAATGCGCGATGTTTCTGTTACGAGGCAATTGATTTTGTCAGGGTCTGAAGAACAATTTAAGTTATTTGCAGATTGGGAGTGTTATCGATTAAGTAAAATGCAAGTGTATATTAATCTCCGTAGCCCTAGAAATGCATATGAATTAGCAGATGTACCAGCAGAAAAAATGAAATTATATCAAAAGATATTTGGAAAAGCTCATAGTGAAGCAGTGTATAAAACAAGATGGGTGACAACAAGAATCCCGAATGCGGCGTCCGCGCAAGAAGCGAATATGAGCACGGAGGCTTATGAAAAATTTTATTTTGATGTATGTACGTTAGATTACAATAAAATGTCGAAAGCAATGAATCCGTTAAAAGAATTAATGGAAAAGACAAAGCAGGTTAGGATTATTGGAGAAGGTACGGATTTGAAGTTTTCAATTGAAGGAATTGGCGTTTTAAAAGGAGATGGAACGGATAATATACCTGATGGTGAAGTGTATACAGCACCTGTCAAAGATTCAGTAAATGGAGTAATAACATTTAACACAGTATCCGTTCAACAAGGTTATGCGTTTCAAAATATAAAGTTACATATGAAGAACGGGAAAATAGTAGAGGCATTTGCAAATGATACAGAACGAATAAATCGCATTCTTGATACGGATGAGGGAGCAAGATATATAGGAGAATTTGCATTGGCGTTTAATCCATATATATTACACCCGATGAATAATACGTTATTTGATGAAAAAATAAATGGTAGTTATCATATAGCAATTGGAGATTTGCTACAAGGTGCAGACAACGGGAATAAATCAGCAATACACTGGGATTTAGTAAACATTCAAAGGCCAGAGTATGGTGGTGGTGAAATTTGGTTTGATGATGTACTGATAAGAAAAGATGGACGTTTTATTTTACAAGAGTTGTTCGGATTAAATGAAGAAAATTTGAAAAGATAAAAACTACGTTTATTTAAGTAGGCTACATAAAATAATCAATCTTTTTCATAAAAACTTAAGGAAGCCAAAAGAACCCCGCACATTTTAATCAAAATGTGTGGGGTTCTTCTTTTTATAAAATAAATATTTGTAGTGTGGAATATATCCAATTGATTAACCAAACTAGTATTTTAGGGGCATTAACTGAAACCATAAATATAACCTCATGTCTATCTTGTTGATGAATTTCATTGTCCTCGGATAAAAAACAGTAAACCTCTTAAGTATGTAGCACTTTGATTTTTATTACAATTTTGTAAGGTTAAGTAATGAAAATCGATAGAACGGGATATTAGAATGGGATACTCTAATTGATGGGTAGAATATTCTGAAAAAAAGGGTGAGGCAAATGAAGAGTAGACAAAAAGCATCGATAATATGCAAAAGTATTTTATGTTTAATTATTTGTATATTCATTACGAATGAAGCATGGTTTACAAATGTGGTGAGGGCAGAATCGGGCACGTTGACTGATAGGAGTATAGAGGATTTCAAAAAAAAGCTGGATGAACAGGTACCAAAATGGCAGGGGAATTATGAGGTACCAGGGGTTGCAATAGGGATCGTACATGAGGGGCGTATTGCTTATACACTAAACTACGGTTATGTAGATAAAAAGACAAAAAAAGCGGTGAGTGATGATACATTGTTTCAAGCTGGTTCCATATCTAAAAATCTTACAGCGTGGGGAATCTTGCATCTTGTAGATGAAGGTCGTTTATCACTAGATGATCCCGTTGGAAAATATCTGACTAAATGGAAATTACCTAATTCAGAGTTTAATAATAATGAAGTCACAATAAGAAGATTGTTAAGCCATACAGCAGGACTGTCTGCACATAAAGGATACCTTGGAGTTGCACCAGGGAAAAATCTTAATTCTATTGAGGAGTCTCTGTCTGGAAAAGGTTGGCTTAATGAACAAGTGGAGGTTACCAATAAACCAGGTTCAGAAACAATTTACTCTGGTGGCGGATATACAATTTTACAACTTGTAATTGAAGAGGTTACCGGAATACCTTTTGATCGTTATATGGAAGAACAAATTATGAAACCTTTAGGAATGAAATCTAGTTCATTCTTACAACGCCCTGAAAATCATAACCTTTCGAAAGCTTATGGATATTTTGGAGAGGAGCTCCCTAGTTACCAATTTACCGAACAGGCTGCTGCAGGTCTCAAGACAAATGTTACGGATATGATGACATTGATACTTGCAAGTATGGATACAAATAATAAAGGGAATGGTGTCATCAAAAGTGAACGTGTTATGGAAATGCAAAAGCCAGTATTAGGGGAGAATGGTTTAGGTATATTTGAAAAAAAACTATCTAATCAATGGAAATTACTTTATCATTCTGGTGACAATCGAGGCTGGCATTCTTTTTATGGTTTCATTCCTAATACAAAGGATGGATTGGTAATCCTTACAAATGGTGAAGGTGGTATAGACTTACGACAGGATATTTACCACGCATGGATGGAATATGAAACTGGAAAATTACCTGAAAGTTACTTCTCTCTAGCTGAGCAGAGAAAAAACAACTCTATTACATCAATTGTTATTGGAGCCACACTTGGTTTATATTTGCTGCTATTTGTGATTAGATTGTACAAAGGGAGAAGAACTTTCATTTTTAAGCACGAGAAGAAACCTTACATAAGATTAGTGGTTAGGGTATTTTTACTTATTATTACTGCTATTCTCGTTTTTTGTGCTGCCTATTTGTGGAGAGTTTTTAGTTTGAATTCCGGTAATACAATAAATTTTATTCTAATAATGGCATGGATTATAACATTATTAATTAGTGGATTTTTCCCGAAAGTTAGAAGTAATAAAAAACAACGTATGAAACTAAAAGATTTAACATCAAAATTTACATTTATGTAATGTTAAAGGCTAGAAAGCTGGATTGGCGCGAATCTCGAATTGTGGAGTGCAATGAAAAGACAAAATCTCTTAAAAAACACTTAATTTTTTAACCAATTTACATTTACAATCTCCCCCTATAATGTGAATTGGACAAGCACCTAAGAAAAAGCAGAACATGTCAGTTTATACATTTTATTATTAGGGGGAGAAATTGTATGAAAAAGGTAGTTGCTCCGTTAGCCGTTATGGCAGTGTTATTACCAACGTTTTCGATGAATGCTGAGGGAAAAGAACAAGCACAAGCACGAAAAACAGCGACGTTGTTTAATGTAATTAGTGACATTCAAGGGGATTTATCGGATTTTGATCATGTATTAAAAGATATGAACAAAGTGACGCCGCTATCTAGAGCACTTATTATGAATGGGGATATAACGCCAGAAGGACAGCAGTCACAATATGATGATGTGAAGCGTGTGTTAAACAAAAATAAGCATCCGGAAAATGTATGGTCGGCTATTGGGAACCATGAGTTTTACGCTGGGAAATGGACAGCTGATGGAAAGTTATCTCAAAGTACATGGCCAAACGGTGTAGCAGAAGATACGCTATTTAATCGATATTTGAAATTTAGCGGACAAGAAAAGGTGTACCATAAAAAAGAATTAGATGGTTATCCACTATTATTTTTAGGGACAGAAAAATATATGAGGTACCATGATTCAAAAATGTCAGATCAAGTGTACTTAAGTGAGGAACAATTAGGTTGGCTGAAACAAAATTTAGAAGACTACAGTCAAAAAGATAAAAATAAGCCGATTTTTATTTTTTCTCACCACGTTTTACCTGATTCTGTATCTGGTTCAAGACAATCACCGTATTTAAATGACTATTTAAACGTGGATAAATTGTACGATATATTAAAAGATTACCCGCAAGTTGTCTTTTTCACGAGCCATACGCACTGGGATTTAAATTTACCAGACTGGGCTGGTAAAAAGAAAATTGCAGGCGGAGATGAAAAAGGATTTACAGTTGTAAATACGGGCGGCATTGAAACAGGATGGAGATCAGCTGGTCCAAATGGCGGCGAGATTCATGCTCCGGATGGATCTTCTTTTAAACAAGGGTTGCAAGTGAAAGCATATGGTAACGATGTTGTCGTAACGGCTTACGATTATAAACGTGATAAAGGTATAAAGAACTTATTAATTAGTGATGCAAAAATTGCACAAATGGCACCAGATGTAACGGCTGATGATAGTAAAAACGTAATCGCTGGTGCAACAGAGTATATGGAGTACAATGTAGAAGGAACGAATGAGTGGTACACGTACAATAAAGCGAATCCTCCAAAATTTGATGGGAACAAAATTGTATACGTACGCCATAAAGGCGAAATGAATTTAGAGCCAGGATTAACGCAGCTTCTTCGTTTTTCGGTAAATAAGTGATTGGTAAGGGCCTACTTCTTAATGAGTGGGCTCTTTTTATTTTGTCGTTTTTTATCGGCAAGTCGATATATTTTAAGTATCGGTCGATATAATTTGAGAATCGCTGATATAAATTTCATGTACCGTATTGAAGTTAAAATCGTTAATGCAATTTCATGCACCGAAACGAAATTCCCTACATTTTTAATCCAGAAAGGTGACTTCATCATTTTTCCATGTAATAATAGTATGGTTACATTTACTGTGAAAGAGTATAAAAGGAGCGTTATTGATGAATTTAGCTAAATTTCCGAGAAAAAAATATACAGAATCATATACACCAATTGAAAAATTAAACAATTTTTCTGAAGCACTTGGTGGGCCAACTATTTATTTTAAACGAGATGATTTACTTGGTTTAACAGCTGGCGGTAATAAGACGAGAAAGTTAGAGTTTCTAGTTGCGGATGCACAGGAAAAGGGTGCAGATACGTTAATTACAGCTGGTGGTATTCAGTCAAACCATTGCCGTCTAACACTTGCAGCTGCGGTAAAAGAAAAAATGAAATGTATTCTTGTGTTAGAAGAAGGGCTTGAGCCAGAAGAAAAGCCAGACTTTAACGGAAACTATTTCTTATATCATTTATTAGGTGCTGAAAACGTAATTGTTGTGCCAAACGGAGCAGATCTTATGGAAGAGATGCATAAAGTAGCGAAAGAAGTTAGTGAAAAAGGTAATACACCATATGTAATACCAGTTGGTGGATCAAATCCTACTGGCGCAATGGGATACATTGCTTGTGCGCAAGAAATTATGGCACAATCATTCGAGCAAGGAATTGATTTCAGTTCAGTTGTTTGCGTAAGTGGTAGCGCTGGTATGCATGCTGGTTTAATTACTGGTTTTTCCGGAACACAAAGTAAAATTCCTGTAATCGGAATTAACGTAAGTAGAGGAAAAGCGGAGCAAGAAGAGAAAGTAGCAAAACTTGTAGATGAAACTTCAGCTCACGTTGGTATCCCAAACTCTATTTCACGCGAGGCAGTTACATGCTTTGATGAATATGTAGGACCAGGATACGCTTTACCAACACCAGAAATGGTTGAAGCAGTACAGTTACTTGCGAAAACAGAAGGTATTTTACTTGATCCAGTTTATACAGGTAAAGCAGTAGCAGGATTAATTGATTTAATTAGAAAAGGCAAATTTAATAAAGAAGACAACATTTTATTCGTACATTCAGGTGGTTCACCAGCTTTATATGCGAATACGTCTCTATTTGCGTAAGTGTAAAAAGCATTGGGTATCCAATGCTTTTTGTTTTGAATTAATGTTGAAATTTGATACAATTTCGTGAATATGCGATGAGTTTTCAACATTCAACGGTAAACAACGATATATATAAAGGAGATTGATGTATGACAGAATTTTGGGAAGCAAGTTTTATAGAAAATCAAATGATGTGGGGATTTGAAGCTGCAGATTCCGCAATTTTGACGAAGGATTTTTTCCTTGAAAAGAAAGTGAAGGATATATTGATTCCTGGTATTGGGTACGGTAGAAATGCAAAGGTTTTTATTGATAACGAAATACAAGTAACAGGTATTGAAATTTCAAAAACAGCGATCGAATTGGCGAGGGAAAATGAAATTGATGCCAATTTATTCCATGGTTCAGTTACGGATATGCCTTTTGATAACAAACTGTATGATGGCATATTTTCTTATGCACTTATTCATTTGTTGAATAAGGATGAGAGAGAGAAGTTTATTAAAGATTGTTATAGTCAGTTAAAACCGAACGGATATATGATTTTTACTACTATTTCTAAAGATGCCCCAATGTTTGGGAAGGGGAAACAACTGGGTAAAGACTACTTTGAAATAATGGAAGGGGTAAAAATGTATTTTTATGATGTTGACTCGGTAAAACAAGACTTTGGAAAATATGGACTGATAGAAACTACGGAAATTTTGGAGCCACATAAAAATATGGCAAGTAAACCTCCATTTAAATTTATAATGATCAAATGTCAAAAAACACTATAATTACAATTGTGTAAAAAATAGTGAAAGGTTATTTAATAAGCTTGATGTGTAAGCTACTCACTAATTATTCTTTAAAGGCGAAGTAAGGGAAGTCAAATGGCATCCCTTACTTCGCTTAATTTAGTTTAAAACATGTTTTAAACTTCCAACGAATTATTTGTTATATAATGGAATTATTGAAGCGTGAGAGGGGTGATTATATGAGTACAACATTAAGAGGGGTCATATACACAATACTCATTATTTCTATAATATTAATAATTTTTTTAGGTTACGGATTATATTTGTATTTTAAGTGAAATGATAACTGAACCAAAGGAAAGATAAAATAATTGCTGTGTTAAATAGAGTAAAACACAAACCGCTAATATAATTGCTATAACAGCAAAAGTTACTATGAAATATGCGAAAGGAACTACGTAATCTACTCCAACTCTTTCTAAAATAGGGAGAAAGAGATTCATATTTTGTTTGCTTCACTTTTTTTGGCACTCTACAGCTAGATGGTATTACTGACACGTACAAGTTATCAACAATCTTTATGTTGAAAGAATCTTAGCGTACGAAATTCGCGTTTTGTTGGTGCGACCACATCTCTATTAAGCTAACAGATGCAATCACCTTCAACTATCCCTTATCAGATACAAGGTAACAGATGTTTTTATAATTTGAAAGACGAGGAAACGAACTTGGAGGGAGTATTGGAAGCATACAATAAATACATTGAGGGGGCATGTTTGAGAAGATTAAATCAATGGAAAAGGAAATGATTCTTAAGTCTGGGATATGGACCTATCCTCCCGTTCTAATTAACTAAAAGAAGAACTTCCCCATACCGATTAGACTACTAAGCATTCCTATTCCATTCATGGTGCCTTTTCCTACTGTAAGTAAGTTTCCAAGCATTCCTGCCTGACCGTTACCTCCGTTATTCCCCCATCCCATGGGACTTACCTGTCCTCCCCATCCTGGAGGGTTTCCAAAAACACCCGAGTTATTGGTACTAAAGTTAAAAGCCTTGGCTGGCGGCGATAGTAAAGCGGCAAGATGCCCTTGTGCGAACATCCCTGTATGATTGAATGGTTGAGCCCAAGGGAAGGGGGGTTTTTGAAAATTGAAACCTGAACCTGCATGGCCTGATAATGGAGCCCAATTAGCAGGATGTCCTTGGGGCATCATCCCCGCATAATTGTTTGGCTGGCCCCAAGAGAAGGGGGAGGGCTGGGGATTGAAACCTGTATAATCGGCTGATGAATCCCAACCAACTGGATAGACTCGATAACTCCAATTCCCAGGAATCTTCAAACCATTCATTCCTTCAGCTTTAGTTATTTGGAGCTGTGAATATAATGATGCCATTGAAATTTGGTTATTATATTGTTCCCCGTTTCCCTTTGAATTCAAATACCAATATTGGTGCATACGCTTATTCCCCTCACTTTAAAAATGTAATGTTAGACTTAGCCTATGTAATATTCTTTTTTATGGATAGTTACATAACTAGATCTACAAGCCCGTATTTAAAGGAATGGGTGCGTGGTCTTGTTGATTTATCCCGATATTTGTGGGCAGTAAGACCCCCGCCTCAAAATTCAGCGAAAGCAAAGAAGTTAGATGGGGGTTGGGCTGCCTGTAAAAGCCCCACTGATTAAAGTTTCACTTTATTTTAGAAGAGGATTTTCAGTTGCTCCTTTTGTTTATTTCAGGCCTAATTTAATTTCCGTTAACAAACGTGTTTATATATTCATTCAAAATCTTATTTAAATGTTTATAAAGGTTTAATCAATAAAAAAGATTTTAAAATGTTATGTTGAGCAAATGGAATTGCTAAAAAGAGAATATCCATTCGAAGAGTTTGGCAAAATACTGCAAGGATAATGTATTCATGTGCAGATATGCAAATGATTTAAACTAATCAATGAAATTTATAATGAAGGAGCAAATAAATATATGAGTGAAACATTACATATAAGAAAACCACCATATTTAATGCTTGTAATCCTTTTTATTGGGGCATTTGTTTCATTTCTAAATAACTCGCTTTTAAATGTAGCCTTGCCATCAATAATGAAGGATTTAGATATTAAAGATTATTCAACGATCCAGTGGCTTTCTACAGGGTATATGCTTGTAAGTGGTATATTAATTCCGGCATCAGCATTTTTAATAACCCGCTTCTCAAATAGGAGCTTATTTATTACATCCATGGTAATTTTTATTCTTGGTACTGCCTTAGCGGCTTTAGCGCCGAACTTTGGTTTATTACTTACTGGCCGAATGGTTCAAGCAGCAGGTTCTTCAGTCATGGGGCCTTTGTTAATGAATATTATGCTAGTAAGCTTCCCAAGAGAAAAACGGGGAACAGCAATGGGGATTTTTGGATTAGTTATGATTACAGCTCCAGCAATTGGACCGACACTATCAGGTTATATTGTAGAGTATTATGACTGGCGTTTGCTCTTTGAAATGATTTTACCGTTAGCGATTATTAGCTTACTGTTAGGGATTTGGAAATCTGAGAATGTCATGAAACAAAACAAAAATGCAAAACTTGATTATCTCTCATTACTATTATCTTCTATCGGTTTTGGCGGTTTGTTATATGGGTTCAGTTCTGCAAGCTCAGATGGTTGGACGGATAAAGTTGTCTTAACAACTTTAATCATAGGCGCTATTGCCCTAATTTCATTCATTATCCGTCAATTAAAAATGAATGAACCGTTATTGGATTTACGTGTTTACAAGTACCCAATGTTTGCACTTGCGTCTGTAATTGCAATTGTCAACGCGGTGGCCATGTTTTCGGGTATGATTTTAACACCAGCTTATGTACAAAACGTCCGTGGCATTTCGCCGCTGAACTCTGGGCTGATGATGCTTCCAGGTGCGGTAATAATGGGGGTTATGTCACCAATAACAGGTAAACTATTTGATAAATATGGCCCTCGGATTCTTGGCATAGTAGGACTTTCCATTACAGCTGTTTCAACTTATATGTTGGCAAACCTGCAAATCGACTCTAGTCACACACATATTATTCTTATTTACACACTGCGGATGTTTGGGATGGCGATGGTGATGATGCCGCTTATGACAAATGGCCTTAATCAATTGCCAACTCGCTTAAATCCGCACGGTACGGCTGTTAATAATACAGCTCAACAAGTGTCTGGTTCGATTGGTACTGCTATTCTTGTTACGATTATGAATTCTGTAACAACAACAAAAGCTGAAAGTCTAATGTCTGATGTAGATCCAACAACCTTCACAGAAGCTACGAAGGCAATAGTAACTCAGAAGGCTTTATTATCTGGAATTCAATATTCATTCTATGTAGCGCTTGGCATGAATGTTGTTGCACTACTATTAGTTTTTTTCGTTAAACGTGTAGATACAAGCGCGGAAGCTGTCGAGAGGTTAAATCGGTAGGGAAAAATAAAACTCTAGATAATGATTCCTAGAAGTTTTTTTGCTGCTAAGGCGCCGGTATTTAAAGCTGGAAAAGAACTAAAAGAAGCAGTGAAATAATTATATAGTGAAAGAGGACCTGATGTTCATATCAGGTCCTCTTTCATTAGTAACACGGTATACTTGCTTATCGTATTGGTTTAACTAAACTACTGATTTTTCGAATACTACAATCTTAAGCTCGTCACCTTCTTTATTTTGAGGTGTTTTAGTAGAAAATTAATCAAAATGAGCGTTTTATAAACAAATACAAGAGATGACATCCGTTTGCAATTTCTCATAAACGTTAATAATTCGCTTCATTTTAAGTTAGTATTTTTTCTGCAAGTTATAAATCTAATGCCAACAAACAACTTAGATTACCAACTTTATAAGCAATATCATAATCATGAATAGTTAGGGAAAAGATAAAATAAGGTAATCAATTACATATCTTTATCCCAGGCGATTCATTGCTATCTTCTCTTTATTGAATGGGATATTTTATTTCATGCTTTTTTGAAAGGGTGTTTTTAATGGAAAAAAAAGTATCTGCCATTCCTCAACCGAAAACATATGGACCGCTGGGGAATCTCCCGTTAATCGATAAAGATAAACCGACCTTATCCTTTATCAAGCTAGCGGAAGAGTATGGCCCCATTTTTCGAATTCAAACTTTAAGTGATACCATCATTGTCGTTTCGGGACATGAACTGGTAGCAGAAGTCTGTGACGAAACACGGTTCGATAAAAGTATAGAGGGTGCTTTAGCAAAGGTTCGTGCTTTTGCTGGGGACGGATTATTTACAAGTGAGACTCACGAGCCTAACTGGAAAAAAGCTCATAATATTTTGATGCCTACATTCAGCCAACGGGCAATGAAAGATTACCATGCCATGATGGTTGATATTGCCGTACAACTCGTTCAAAAATGGGCACGACTTAATCCAAATGAAAATGTAGATGTTCCGGAGGATATGACCCGCCTTACATTGGATACAATTGGTCTATGTGGTTTTAATTACCGATTTAATAGCTTTTATCGTGAGACCTCTCATCCTTTTATCACTAGCATGAGCCGTGCTCTAGATGAGGCGATGCACCAATTACAGCGACTGGATATAGAAGACAAACTCATGTGGAGAACGAAACGTCAATTTCAGCATGATATTCAATCCATGTTTTCTTTAGTAGATAATATTATTGCTGAACGTAAAAGTAATGGAAATCAGGAAGAAAATGATTTACTTTCCCGTATGTTAAATGTGCAGGATCCGGAAACTGGGGAAAAATTAGATGATGAAAATATTCGTTTCCAAATTATCACTTTTTTAATAGCTGGGCATGAAACAACAAGTGGATTGTTGTCTTTTGCAATTTATTTTTTATTAAAGAATCCGGATAAATTGAAAAAAGCCTATGAAGAAGTAGATCGGGTTTTGACAGATCCTACTCCAACATACCAACAAGTTATGGAACTTAAGTATATCCGGATGATTTTAAATGAATCGCTACGTCTATGGCCTACTGCTCCAGCATTCAGTCTCTATGCAAAAGAAGATACAGTGATTGGTGGGAAATACCCAATTAAGAAAGGAGAAAATCGTATTTCGGTTCTTATTCCACAGCTACATAGGGATAAAGACGCGTGGGGGGACAATGTGGAAGAATTCCAACCTGAACGATTTGAAGAGCTGGATAAGGTTCCTCATCATGCTTATAAGCCATTTGGAAATGGTCAGAGAGCATGTATCGGTATGCAGTTTGCACTTCATGAAGCCACTCTCGTAATGGGAATGCTTCTTCAACATTTTGAATTAATCGATTATCAAGACTATCAGTTGGACGTAAAACAAACATTAACGCTAAAGCCCGGTGATTTTAAGATTAGGATTCTACCCCGAAATCAAACTATCAGCCATCCTACTGTTCTTGCACCTATAGAGGAGAAGCTGAAAACTCATGAAATCAAGCAGCAAGTTCAGAAGACTCCTTCTATTATTGGAGCCGATAATCTTTCGCTTCTTGTTCTGTATGGCTCGGATACAGGGGTAGCAGAAGGTATTGCAAGAGAACTAGCAGATACAGCTAGTTTAGAAGGTGTTCAAACGGAAGTAGTAGCTCTTAACGATCGAATTGGAAGTCTGCCAAAAGAAGGAGCGGTTCTTATTGTAACTTCTTCTTATAATGGAAAGCCACCAAGTAATGCAGGGCAGTTTGTGCAGTGGTTGGAGGAATTAAAGCCGGATGAGCTAAAAGGTGTTCAATACGCAGTTTTTGGTTGTGGAGATCATAATTGGGCTAGTACTTATCAGCGGATTCCAAGATACATTGATGAGCAAATGGCTCAAAAAGGAGCAACAAGATTTTCTACACGTGGAGAAGCGGATGCAAGTGGTGATTTCGAGGAACAACTCGAGCAATGGAAACAAAGCATGTGGTCTGATGCGATGAAGGCATTTGGATTGGAACTCAATAAAAATATGGAAAAAGAGCGCAGTACTTTGAGTCTACAATTTGTCAGTCGTCTTGGAGGATCTCCTCTTGCGCGAACATATGAAGCAGTTTATGCATCTATATTGGAAAATCGTGAACTCCAATCATCCAGCAGTGATAGAAGCACGCGACATATCGAGATATCCTTGCCAGAAGGCGCTACGTATCAAGAAGGAGACCACCTTGGGGTGCTGCCAATTAATAGCCAGAAAAATGTCAACCGAATTTTAAAACGCTTTGGATTAAACGGGAAGGATCAAGTCATACTGAGCGCAAGTGGGCGCAGTGTAAATCACATACCTTTAGACAGTCCTGTTAGTTTATTTGACCTTCTTAGTTATAGTATCGAAGTTCAAGAAGCAGCCACTCGGGCACAAATACGAGAAATGGTGACATTCACAGTATGTCCTCCTCATAAAAAGGAATTGGAATCATTATTGGAAGAGGGAGTTTATCATGAACAAATATTAAAAAAACGTATTTCAATGTTGGATCTTCTTGAAAAGTATGAGGCTTGTGAAATCCGATTTGAACGCTTTTTAGAACTTCTTCCTGCGCTCAAACCGCGTTACTATTCTATTTCAAGCTCTCCACTCGTTGCACAGGATCGTCTGAGCATTACGGTTGGTGTTGTTAATGCGCCTGCATGGAGTGGGGAAGGGACATATGAAGGAGTCGCTTCTAATTATTTAGCTCAGCGTCATAATAAAGATGAGATTATCTGTTTCATTCGAACGCCACAATCAAGCTTTCAATTACCTGAAAATCCAGAAACACCAATTATTATGGTTGGGCCAGGTACTGGAATTGCACCATTCCGTGGATTCTTACAAGCGCGTCGTGTTCAAAAGCAAAAAGGCATTAACTTAGGACAAGCGCATTTATATTTTGGTTGCCGTCATCCTGAAAAGGATTATCTCTATCGTACAGAACTAGAAAATGATGAAAGAGATGGATTGATTTCTTTACACACAGCTTTTTCTCGCCTAGAAGGAAATCCGAAAACATATGTACAGCATTTAATAAAACAAGATAGAACCAATTTAATTTCGTTATTAGATAATGGAGCTCATCTTTATATATGTGGTGATGGAAGTAAAATGGCTCCGGATGTAGAAGATACCCTTTGTCAAGCATATCAAGAAATTCATGAAGTCAGTGAACAAGAAGCAAGGAATTGGTTGGATCGTGTGCAAGATGAAGGGCGATACGGAAAAGATGTTTGGACTGGAATATAAAGTATTCTTAATTAGATAAGTAATACTTAACTAATGAACTTCTTTCGACTAAGTGTTACTTTAAAAAATAAACTTATTTATAAAAATCCCGTATTTTTTATGGAATACGGGATTTTCCTGTTTTTTAATAAGCTGGACTGATATTGTAGAAAAAGAAAAAATCTTATATGAAACCAAAGCTATATAATCTTAGCTTGAAGGGCACGGTGTTAATCAATTTCTTGACACGATTTGAAATTTATAATATAAAACTTTGCGCACTGGCTAAACAGTTTTTAGCACAGTGTCAAATCGCTGGGGGGAATTTATCAAATTAGGTATACCTTCTATAGCCTATGGAATGAATTTTGCCGTCGAAAAATAATAGGTAATTCATTTGACAATTAGATGGAACAAACTTGTTACTTAGGTTGTCTATTAAGTATACGTATAAAACAGGTGTTCATGATAGTTCGCTCATTTTATGAAAAGTGAGATGCAAGAAGATTGATATCCGATACACTCTTTAATTGTATCGATATGTATAACACCTAGAAAAAAACCATATATTCTTGAAAGAGGTTGAAAATGTATGATAGTCTTAAACAAGTTTTTTAACATTTTACATTACAAAAAGATGGTACCTGTATTATTTCTTTCATGTGCAACGCTTATAGGCTGTTCCGATAGTAATACTCAATCTGAATCCCCTAAACAAACGAAACAAACAAATCAAATCAAACAAGAAAATATTGGTAATGATTCTTTTGCTAAACTTGAAAAAGAATTTGATGCTAAACTCGGTATTTATGCATTGGACACTGATACGAATCAAACCGTTACTTATCAATCAGATGAACGGTTTGCATACGCATCTACCCACAAAGCTTTAGCCGTGGGAGTACTTTTACAAAAGAAATCAATAGAAGATCTAAATCAAAGAGTTTTGTATAATCGTGAAGATCTTGTTAATTACAATCCAATTACAGAAAAGTATGTTGATACAGGTATGACTCTGAAAGAGCTTGCAGATGCTTCCCTTCGATATAGTGATAATACTGCACAAAATCTTATTCTTAAACAATTAGGTGGACCTAGTGAATTCAAAAAATCACTGAGAGAAATAGGAGATACCGTTACAAATCCTGAACGTTTTGAACCAGAGTTAAACGAAGTGCATCCAGGAGACGCCCATGATACTAGTACCCCAAAGGCATTAGCTACTAGTCTTCAGGCTTTTGCGCTAGGAGATATACTTTTAACTGAGAAACGGGATTTATTAATAGATTGGATGAAAAGGAATACTACGGGAGACAACTTAATTCGTGCTGGAGTTCCAGGAGGATGGGAAGTAGCTGATAAGACTGGCTCGGGATCTTATGGAACCAGAAATGATATCGCAATTATTTGGCCACCAAATAAAAAGCCAATTGTTCTTGCGATACTTTCTAATCATGATAAAGAGGATGCTAAATATGATGATAAGCTTATTGCAGAAGCAACCAAAATAGCGTTAGATGCTTTAAAAGCGACAAATAAATAATAATAGTAATTAGTTATTAAAATTTCCCCGTTTTTCCGTCACAAAACTGTGACGGTCTTTTTGTGTATTTTAAAAGGAATCGACTTAAGTAAAGAAAAAAGATAGAAACAATCCCTATTGAATTTATTAATTAAGTAACAGTAAATATACGCTTTATTGGATACTTATTGCATTTGAGAGGGTAGGTAAGATATCATCTTTTTTACATAAGTAAAATATTAAATAGCAAATGAACTTTAAAAATTGCGCCTAAATTAAAGGAGAGTACGTTATGAATACAATCATGATTGTAGAAGATGATATGAAAATTGCTGAATTACTGGGAACTCATATAAAAAAATATGGATACCAAAGTGTTATTATAGAGGATTTTGAAAATATCTTAGAAATATTTCAAGAGATAAAACCAGATTTGGTGCTATTAGATGTAAATTTACCGAATTTTGATGGTTATTATTGGTGTCGCCAAATACGAGCTATTTCTACTTGTCCAATTTTATTTCTATCTGCAAGGAGTGGAGAGATGGATCAAGTTATGGCTTTAGAGAATGGTGGTGATGATTATATTACAAAACCTTTTTATTATGAAGTTGTAATGTCTAAAATCCGTAGTCAACTCAGAAGAGCATACGGTGAATATGCTCCTAAAGTAAAAGAACGAATAGTTGAGCAATCAGGGTTATTCCTGTTCCCAGAAAGAATGGAACTTCAACTAAATGATAAGACAATTTTACTTACTAGAAAAGAAACAACTTTATTAGAAATATTGATAACAAAGTCACCGCTCCTTGTAAAACGTGAAGTGATTTTAGAACAACTATGGGATAGTTCATATATAGACGAAAATACATTGAGTGTAAATATAGGTAGAATTAGAAGGAAACTGCAAGATTTAGGTATTGAAAATGCACTGGAGACAGTTCGTGGTGCTGGATATCGTTTGCATGCTACTTGGGAGAAGGAAGGAAAGGAATAATGAAATTATTTTTACAAGAACATATTCCACTCATTTGTTATACATTTGCCCAATTGCTTATCATCCTATTTATATATTGGTTTGATGGTTATCCACATATTTTGACAGCATTATATTCTGTATTTTTGGGTGTTTTTTTATTAATGGGTTATTTAATATATCGTTATTATAGTCATCGTTCATTCTACAAGCGTCTATCCACACCAATGGAAACGTTAAATGAATCAATAAAAGATAGTGATTTGACTCCGTTATCAATGGCCTTAGAAACATTACTACAAACTCAATATCAATATTATCAAAACCAATTAAAAAAATGGGAACGAAAACAACAAGAACAAATGACTTTTATGAATCAATGGGTTCATCAAATGAAAACACCTCTTTCTGTTATTGAGTTAATTACACAAGATGCAGATGACTCTCGATTTGACAGTATTAATGAAGAAACGGAAAGAATCAAAAAAGGATTAGAAATGGTCTTATATGTTGCTCGTTTAGAAACATTTGAACAGGATTTTCATGTGGACAGATTGCAGTTATTGGAAATGATTGATTCTGCTATTCATGAAAATAAACGTCTATTTATACGTAGTTATGTGTATCCAGAGGTAAAAGTAGATCCGAATCTTATTGTAGAAACAGATAAGAAATGGTTTCGATTTATACTCAATCAAGTACTGTTAAATGCAATTAAATATTCATCAAGTAAGCAAGAAAAAGTAATAGTATCGGCGTGTTCAAAAGGACGAGCAATTATTTTGGAAGTAAAAGATCATGGGGTTGGTATTCCTACTGCTGATTTACCACGTGTTTTCAATCCATTTTATACTGGAGAAAATGGTAGGAAATTTAAAGAGTCTACGGGAATGGGATTATATCTTGTTAAAGAAGTATGTGAAAAATTAAATCATAAGATTGAGCTAGAATCTGAGGTAGGTAAGGGAACAAAAGTTAGAATCATATTCCCGTATGCATCTCGTTAACCGATGAAAGGTATACTTTTCATCGGTTTTTCTTGTGAATCTTACAAACTTGTTAGATAACTGTTAGGGAAATCGATATGAGACATACTATATATAGGTTACACTTCATGTATCGAAAAGAGAAATGGAAGGTGAAATACTTGTGGAGATACTACATGTTTCAGATTTAGGGAAGGTTTATCCTGGGAAAATTTCTTATACAGCATTATCCCATATTGATTTAAAAATAAACAAAGGTGAATTTGTAGGAATTATGGGACCATCTGGGAGTGGTAAAACAACGCTATTAAATATGGTGTCTACTATAGATGCTCCAACATCAGGAGAAGTATTAATTCATGGAGAAAATCCGTATCTGTTATCTCCAAATCAGCTGTCTTTATTTCGAAGACGTGAATTAGGGTTTGTTTTTCAATCATTTAATCTCCTTAATACATTGACAGTGAAAGAAAATATTGTTCTTCCACTTACGCTTGATGGTGTCAGTCCTAGAGAAATGGAAGGGAAAGTAGAAGCTATTGCTGAAAAACTAGGGATAACTGAAATATTAGATAAACGTACGTATGAAATTTCTGGTGGGCAGGCACAAAGAACTGCAATCGCACGTGCTACTATTCATAATCCGAAATTATTACTTGCGGATGAGCCTACAGGAAATCTGGATTCAAAATCTGCTAGTGATGTGATGGCATTATTGACGAAGCTTAATAAAGAAAATAGCACAACGATGATGTTAGTGACACATGATGCAATGGCTGCAAGTTATTGTGATCGGATTGTGTTTATCAAAGATGGACAGTTATACAATGAGATTTATTGTGGAGATAATCGAAAAGTATTCTATCAAAAAATTCTAGAGGTTTTAGCATTATTAGGAGGAAATGCAAATGACTTTTCGACAGTTCGCGTTTAATAACATCATTCGAAGTAAAAGAACATATTTGGCCCATTTTTTAAGTAGTACGTTTGCTATTATGATTTTCTTTACTTATGCTTTACTTGCATTTCATCCTAATTTACAAGGCGATCTTGCTACTAGTGTAACAATCAATACATTTGCAAAGTCAGGATTACAGATATCGCAGGGGTTAATATTTTTCTTCTCATTCTTCTTTATCCTATATTCTGTAAGTGCATTTTTAAAAACAAGAAAAAAAGATTTTGGAATTCTAATGCTACATGGGATGTCACGTTCACAGTTGAATAAATTAGTATTTATTGAAAATATAATAATTGGTAGCGCTTCTATTTTAACAGGAATTACAATTGGAATGGCTTTCTCTAAGTTTATCTTAATTATGAGCAACAATCTGTTAATAATTGATAAAGGACTCCCATTTTACATGCCATTTAAAGCAATTGGAATAACATTTGGAGCTTTCTTCTTACTATTTTTATTTATTTCACTTTTCACTTCTCGACTAGTAAATGTAGAGCAATTAGTAGAATTAATAAAAGCAGAGGAAAAGCCAAAGCCTGAACCAAAAGCATCCTTTTGGCTATCTTTATTCGCACTTATTTGTATGGGATTAGGATATACGGCTGTTTTCCATAGTGTTAACGCAATTCAGTACAAGGGTGCGAATTATGTATTTTTCATGATGGCGGCAGGGGTGAGCTTTGTTGTACTTGGAACGTATTTCTTATTTACCCAGCTCAGTGTGTATGTGTTACGTGCATTAAAGAAAAGGGAAAATATTTTCTTTAAGAAAACAAACATACTAATCATCTCAGATTTAGTGTATCAATTAAAAGATAATGCAAAAATGTTTTTTATGGTCACTATTATTTCTACCGTTGCCTTCACTGCAGTGGGGACTTGTATGGGATTAGGCAACTCATCCATGGCTGAATCGGAAAGTCCTTTTGCATTTACTTATCAGTCTCATAATAATAACCATTTAGAAAAAGAACATTTAAAAAAAATAGAAAGCGAACTCCATGATGGTGAGTTTAATTTCAAACAGGTGACTTATTCAATAAAACAAATTCGAGATACTCTCTATAACAATAATATATTATCAACCGTTATAAAATTAAGTGATTATAATAAGTTAGCTAAGGCATTTGGTTTTGAAAAAGAAAGCTTAAAAGATGAAAATGATAGTCTTATCATACCTTCAAAAAAAGTTGCTAATTCAAAATCTAATCAAAATAGCTTTCAATTGTTGTATAGAGATATAAAAAAAGATATGCATGTAAATAAAATACTTACTCCGAAAGAATTACAAGATACAAGAGTAACGATAATTATTGTACCAGATGCTGTATATAATCAAATGATAGTGGATCCAGAGAATTATTATTTTGAATACATTATTAATGGTTTTATTGTGAAAGATTGGGAGAAAACAAAAAAAGTTGCGGAAAATATTGTAGCTGCTTTTCAGAAGGATAATAAAGGTATAAATGAGCATATAATAGACAACGAAAAATATACATTTTCGACTTTAATTCTTACATGGATAGCGATGAAACAAGGTTTTGGACTTGCATCTATCATGAGTGTATTAATAGGTATTGTTTTCTTTACGTTTGCCGCAAGCTTTTTATATTTCCGATTATACACAGACTTAGAACGAAATCAGCAGCAATATAAAATGATAGCAAAAGTTGGTTTAAGTAAACCTGAATTAAAGAAAATTGTGTCACGTCAACTTGTATTACTATTCTTTTTACCCATTGTAATAGCAATTACACATAGTGCAGTAGCTTTTACGGCCTTACAAGAATTAGTCAATTTTTCAGTCTTGGGTAGTTCAGTTATGGTATTAATCTGTTTCTTAGTCTTGCAAATTATATACTTTTATTTTGTTCGTTCTCAATACTTGAAAAAAATGTATAAAACGATTTTTTAATTTAAATATAAATAAAAGAAGGAGAATATAGGTTGAAAAAGAGAATTGGATTATTAATAGTAGCTGGTATTTCGATTACTATGTTAGGAGCATGTTCATTATTTGGTACAAAAAACTCTCCAGCAAATGGAATTTCAATAGAAGTAGGAAAGATAAACGAACAAGCAAGAAACTCTATAATAGACTTGTACAAAGATATAACAACCTCACAAGACCTATATCAAATAAAAGAAAGGACTATAGATAATAACAAGCTTGAAATTAAGCTCCCGACTAATTTTGGAGGTGATAGCGCTACTAGTAATTTATTATTTATAAGTAGAACGACTGCTGAGCAAATGAATAAAAAAGGGCTCATACGTGAAAGAGATAATAACGAGGGGCTTACATCATCAGTCTCTATTAATTCGTTACCAAAAATAGAAAAAGATGAAACTATCTTATTTGCAAATAAAGAATATAAAGACTTGAAAGAACTAACATTTGATGAGAAAAAAATGAATGTTCAATATAAAGGGGATGTATGGCTATCTCCACATCGTGGTGGATCCAACATAATCCTATTAATTGTAGATGATACATTATTTAAAGAAATAAATGGGCAAGAAAAAACTAGACAAATTCTATCTTTTAATAAATCTTTTGGGAATCTTAATTTAGTCAATCAAGGGAAAGCACCAGAATTAAGTAAGGAAATAAATAAAGTGAATACGGCTTTAGGTACTCAGGAAAAAGGAGCCGTCAATTTTGTAAATATTAAAGAAAAGTAAAAAATTACGTCTATATGGGTAGAAATCGGCCACCATCAAGTTAAGAAAAATAAATAAACCAAAACGAAAAACCTCACTTCTTATCTGAAAAAAGATGAAAAGTGAGGTTTTTTGCTTAGCATGGTAATGTTCCAAAAATGCTGATGGTATTACATGTCTATCAAGCTAAGATTAGATTTTTTATCAAATTCCATTTTTCGTTGCTGTAGCCCTATTAACGTTTCTGCTCCGTTACTATACAAACTCAAATTTCTTCCTCATCTTATAGTGGAACAAATTTATTACTTAGATTGTCTATTAAATGTAATCCAAAAACTTAGTGTTCAAACTTGATACATTGAATTTTACATTGTAAAATATGGGCCAAGTACAGGTGCATTCATAGAAAAATTAATTAAAAGAAGCAATCTCAAGACTATTATTTTATTAGCGGAAAATAACAAGGAATTTTATTTATTATTTAAAGCAAAATTTAAAGAAGAAGGAAACTTGTTATTTGTATATAGATTAGCAGTGAAAATTGAACAGTATATTAAGATAATAATATTGATTATGTTTATTCTTGTCTTCTGTTTGCAAGTTTACAATAAAGAGAAGTTAGAAATGTTTCACCTGCTTATACCTTTAGTTGTTCAATACGATAAAAAATGTGGAGGAATAATATGGAGTCGAAAATTCTTATTGTTGATGATGATAAAGAGATTAGAAATCTTATCTCTGTTTATTTGGAAAATGAAGGTCTGAAAACTCAAAAAGCTGAAGATGCTATGGAAGCTTTACAACTGTTAGAAGAAAAGGAATTTGATCTTATTATTTTAGATATTATGATGCCAAATATGGATGGTATTGAAGTTTGTATGAAGATTAGGGAAGATCGTAATATGCCTATCATTATGCTATCTGCAAAATCTGAGGATATAGACAAAATTCAGGGTCTAGCCTCTGGTGCAGATGATTATTTATCAAAACCGTTTAACCCACTAGAATTAATCGCTAGGGTAAAATCCCAATTAAGAAGGTTTAAAAAATACAATACGTCAATAGAACATAATAAAAGCATTCTAGAAATTGGTGACTTAACCGTGAATACAGATACTTGTCAAGTATGGGTAAGAGGAAAAGAAACAAGGTTAACTCCAAAAGAGTTTGCTATTCTCGAACTACTTGCCCGCAACAAAGGCATTGTCCTGAGTGTAGCGAAAATATATGAAGCAGTTTGGAAAGAGGTTTTTTATAAATCAGACAATACCGTCATGGTGCATATTACAAAAATAAGAGACAAAATTGAAGAAGATTCTAAACATCCCATTTATATTAAAACTGTTTGGGGAATTGGATATAAAATATGAAGAATGTTAGTTTTAGAAATAAGATCATTATAAAACTTCTTGGTGCTGTAGCAGTTAGTTTTTTTATTTCATTTGGTTTAACAATCCTCATTTTGGCATACGTCATAGATCCATTATTTAAAAAACACGAAGAATTTGGTATGTTTGAATTCAATTTGGCATTGTTGTTCTTATTCGCGTTCGCAATCTTTAACTTTATAATAATTTTTTTATTATTGGTTCGAAAGAAAATAGTTTTTTTGAAGCTTATTTCGGATAGTGTGAATGATATTGCCAATGGAAAACTGGGTTTGACCATTGGGATTAAGGGGAATGACGAATTGACCCAACTTGCTCAAAATATCAACTATATGTCCAAGGAATTGGAAAATACATTTGAACAAGAAAGACGATTAGAACGTACAAAAAATGAACTTATAACTAATGTATCTCATGACTTACGCACACCGTTAACATCTATTATTGGCTATATAGATTTATTAAAAAGAGGGCAATACAACAGTAAAACACAATTACAGGAATACCTTGAAACCACTTATTCAAAGTCACAGAGACTGAAATATTTAATTGATGAGCTGTTTGAATATACTCGTTTATCAGGCATAGATGCTAAGTTAAACCTTAATGAAGTTGATTTATCAGGTTTGTTGGAGCAAATAGTTGGAGAATACATTCCTATATTTGAAAAGGAAAGCTTAATCGTTCAAAAATCAATCACACAAGAAACAATACCTATCTTCATAGATGCAGAAAAAATGGTACGTGTATATGAAAATCTGTTTATGAATGCGATAAAGTACAGCATGAAACCATCCGAATTATCCGTATGTCTTGAACTAATAGATAACAAAGCAATTTTGAAAGTATCAAATAAAGTCGAGAGGCCGCCTGTTAGCGACCCTAATAAATTGTTTGAAAGATTTTTCAGGGGTGATAAGGCAAGAAAAAATGATCAAGGAAATGGACTGGGACTTGCTATCTCAAAAAGAATTGTTGAACTTCATCATGGTAATATACATGCAGAATATAAAGATGGCTGGATGTCCTTTATTGTTGAACATCCAATTAGATAGAAAGCTTATGGAACTACAGGTTCCATAAGCTTTTTTTTTATAAAACTTAAGAATTCTTAAGGATTTTACGGGGTGTTTCCTAATTTTCATAGTTTATCATGGGTGTATTCAAAGTGATGAGGTGAGCAAAGAAGATAGAAGGAAAGATTTCATTGTAGCTTCAGGGTGGATGTAACATGACTATTTTGTTAGTAGTAAACAAACATAGTAGCTTATTGTAATGAAATAAAAAAAACGTAGGAGGATATAAATGATAAAACCAGTTGTAGATGTAAAAAACATTCAAAAATTATACGGTAAAAAAGGTGAGAATCAATCACACGCGTTAAAAGGTGTATCATTCTCAATTCAAGAGGGAGAGTTTGTTGGTATTATGGGGCCTTCTGGTTCTGGTAAAACAACATTATTAAATGTAATTTCAACGTTAGACACAGCAACGGGCGGCATTGTTCAAATTGCAGGTACGGATATAACGAAAATGAAACAAGGTGAGCTTTCTGATTTCCGTTCGCAAAAATTAGGATTCATTTTCCAAGACTTCAACTTATTAGAGAATTTATCTATCTATGAAAATATCGCACTTCCACTTTCACTTCAAGGTGTTTCATCTCGTAATATTGGAAAGCAAGTAGAAAAAGTAGCTGATATGTTAGGCATTACAGCTATACTTCAAAAGTACCCTTCTGAAGTATCTGGTGGACAAAAGCAACGTTCCGCAGCAGCACGTGCGTTAGTTCATGAACCAGCAATTATTTTGGGAGACGAGCCGACTGGAGCTCTAGATTCTAAAAATGCAACGAGTTTACTTGATGCCATGACAAGCTTAAATAAAGAGCAAGGTGTATCCATTATGATGGTTACGCATGATCCTTACAGCGCAAGTTACTGTCAGCGTATTTTATTCATTCAAGATGGTGAGTTATATAAAGAAATTCATCGCGGTGGTACCCGTGAAGAATTCTATAAAGAAATTTTAGACGTGCTTGCAAACTTAGGCACACAAAAAGCGTAAGGAAGGAAGTTCAATCATGTTATTTAAGCTTTCTATGTCAGGCCTAAAAAGTAAATTCCAAGATTACATTGTTTTACTTGTTGGTCTTATTGTCTCTATTTCAACTTTTTATATGTTTCAAACGCTAGCATCCAATAAAACGTTCCTTGAATCTAACTCTTCTATTAGGGATATTGTGTCTGTATTTAAAATTGGTTCCTTTTTGTTAGCGGTTATCACATTTTTCTATATTTTATATGCAAACTCTTTCTTATCAGCTCTTCGTCAAAAAGAATTTGGTATGTATATGATGTTAGGAGCAAAAAAGCATAAAGTTACCTTACTTATGTTTATCGAAACAATCATATTAGGTGCCACATCTCTTTTGATTGGAATTACAATTGGTGTAGGACTTGCAGAAGGTATCGGTCAGCTATTAATGAAACAACTCGAGTTTGCTGGCGAAGGTTATAAAGCATTTTATCTGCCATCTATAACTATTACTTGCGTCTTCTTCTTTGCACTCTTTGTATTATCGGCAATTATGAATAGTATTAAATTATCTCGTATTTCTGTACTGCAACTTGTACATGCAGATGAACAAACAGAACGTGTTGCCATAAAAGGAAAAATGACAGTTGTAATTGCATTCCTTGGTATTCTTTTATTAGGTATTGGTTATGCATCACTGATCTATATGTCATATGCAAATCCGCTAATTGCTTTGGGATTAATGGCCGTTGGATTAATCACAGCAACCGTTGGTACTTACCTTATATTTGGATCACTTCTCCCAGTTATGATTAACAAGCTAAAGAGTAATAAAAAACGTAGTGAAAAAGGCCTCAATGCTTTTACTTTTGCACAATTAAATTTCCGCATTAATGGTCTAACAAATGTGCTTGCAACAGTAGCAATCTTAGTGGCTCTTGGTGCTGGCGGAATTGCTTGTGGTATGGCATTTAAAAACAACATCGTAAACATGACAGATCAAATACGAATTTACGATTCAGTCATTCATAATCCAACTGCGGAAGAAAAGACAATTTTGGGTAGTATCTTATTTCAAGAAAAACTTGAATATCATTACAAAGTGGATGATAGGTATGTTTATTATCTTAAAGAAGATTTTAAAAAAAATCGCCCTTTCTTGCAAGGTATGAAAATAGAGAAAGTTTCAGAGGGAATACCAATTGATGCATTTTCAATAAAATGGGTTAAAGGAGAGACAGACACAAAACAATGGATCCAGGCTTTCAGAACGATCCAGCCAAATTATTTGTATCCTGATTATGAAATAAAAATTGTAGATCAAAACATATACGATGGGTTGAAGGGTAAAGAAAGTACTGTGTTTATGGGGAAAACAGATGATTTTGGATCATACATAAAAGAATGGAAAAAACTTGATGAATTACAGATAGCAAAATATAAAAATGTGAAAGTGGAAGAATTGGATAGTAAGTATCAAACATATATTATGAGTCGTGATTTTGCCAGCGGACTAATGTTTATGGGTTTCTTCGTTGGAATTGCATTTTTAGCAATGATGGCAAGTTGCTTAATGTTTAAAGTTCTGTCGGGAGCATCAAAAGATGTAGCACGTTATCAAATGCTTCGTAAAATTGGTGTCCGCCGAGAATTATTAACAAAATCAATTTATAAAGAGTTATTCTTCATATTCTTATTCCCAGCAATTGTGGGGATTACTCACATATTAATTGGCATGAATATGTTTGGATCTCTTTTAATCGATCCGTACTTTCGTATTTGGTTACCACTTGTTATTTTTGTAGTAATTTACTCGATTTATTACTTGATTACAGTTCAATTATATAAAGGAATTGTACTTCCAAAAAAAGATTAATGTAATGATGTTATTTATACGAAGTATCAACATAATCAGACCCCGTTTTATTGATTATCCTGAATGGGTACAAGAAATTTAGAAATAATAGATGGACTAGCACTACGGTCCATAAACTATTTATTTTAGATTTTAAATTAAAAATTTATCTTTTATCTAAGCAGGGGCACTGTTTCTGCAGTACCAGAGGAAGCAACTGCTTATTTTTATCGAAAAGCTCTAATGAATATGGTGTTATTTTCCACTTGGGACAAACCTGAGGGAGCTGCACAAGGGATTCGTTGGGTAGAAGCTTTTCGTCACGCGTTGATTCCTTTTACAAAAGGTGTCTATGTTAACACACCTGATCTCTCAATGAAAGATTGGTCAGATTTATATTATGGTGAAAACTTCAAACGATTGACTCAAGTGAAGGCTAAATACGAACCAGAAGATATTTTCAATTTTCCACAAAGCATTCCACCTGTTTATAAAAAATAGAAATCCTTTGTCGGTCTTAAATTTTGCAATTTATAAAGAATGATAGATAATCCTTTTTGGAAAGAACAATTAAAAGAGCGAGATAACATTGATTATCGACTATATCCAAAGTTAAATCACTTCTTTACAGAAGGAGATGGAGAGTCAAGTAAACCTGATGAATATTATAGTCCTGCTAATATCCCTGAGTATGTTATAAATGATATTGCTATTTGGGTGCAAGGAAGATCGAAATGAAATTAGCAACTATATTTTTAAATAGCTATTTTCAGAGACAGCTAGTGAATTAGGGGCATTTGGCTTAGAGGAATCCTCACATGAAAATAGTTCTGTAGGTGGAGAAATTACGAGATAATTATTTCGAATTAGAAAGGAATAATTATCAGATGAAAAGACCTGAAACTGTCTTCCGTATAGCAATAATAAAGATGTTTAATTTCTAATATAGTAAACACTAGCGTTACTACATTCAATATGTAGTAACGCTATTTAAAGTTTTTAAAACAGGGTAAACTTTTTTGGGAAAATTACCTATCAAAAATGATATTCAATAAAATTCGTAGTTTTATCCTTTACGGCATCTTGTAACTACAGCTTACTTAGCTCTAAAGAAACAACAAACATTTTTCTTATTCAATAACTCCAATTTCGAGAGCCTTCTGGACAGCTTCTTCCTTGTTACGCACCCCTAACTTTGTGTAAGCCGAGGAAGCATAGTTCCTGACTGTACCACTCGACAAATATAACCTTGAAGCTATTGTAGTGTATCGGAGTCCTTATGCTACTAGCTGCAATATTTCTATCTCTCTGGTTGTTAGCTCATAAGCAGTAGCTTTTGATTGTGGTGTCTCGATTTGCTCATCAAACTTCTCAAATATTTTGTGAGACATTCCCTGATCAATTAGTGTCCCACCTCTGTGAATAAGTCGGATCGTATTAGCTAGCTCCAATGTTTCAATAGATTTAAGTAAAAAACCATCCGCACCGTTACGAAGCGAGTCCAGCGCCTGTTCCGTATCCTGAAACGTTGTAAAAATCAATACGCGGATATGTGGCCATTGTTGCTTTATCTTTTTGGTTGCTTCGACTCCATCCATGTGCTGCATATCTAAATCCATAAGTACAACGTGGGGTTGAAGGCGCCCACACAAATCGATGGCTTGATTGCCATCCTCAGCCAAACCGACTACATTTAAATCTTCATATCTATCGAGTAGTGTCCTCAAACTTTCCCGAACAAATGGCTGGTCGTCTACAATTAACAAACGAATAAGTCCATCTCTTATTTCAGTTTGTCGCGGTATGGTACATGTAACAAGCATTCCTTCCTCTGGCTTTGTATATACAGACAATTGACCTTGTAAATTCATTGCCCGCTCTTTCATAGCATTCATACCGAAGCCTTCCTGCCATTCTACATTTCCCTTTCCATTATCTTGCACTTCCAGCCTCGTATATTGTTGTTCAAACTGCAATGAAACTATAATTTCAGTCCCCTGACCATGACGTACTGCATTCGTAAGGGACTCTTGTAAGCAACGAATAAACGCTATCTTCGCTTGCCGAGACAGTTGGTATTCTTCTCCGAATGCTCGAAAGCTTACATTCACCCGAGCGTGCTCCTGAAATTCGGCTCCAAGATTTTGTAGAGATTGAATCAAGGAAGGCGATTGACACGGAGACTCCATTTGATGTAGGTAACCTCTCACGTCCTCGATGCTTTTACGTCCCATTTCAAGCAGAGAATCTAGCCTCTGAATACCCATTTCGGTAGCAAGCTCGGTGCGCAACGTTTCCATCCCCATAATAATAGAAGTATAAGCGTGACCAACTGTATCATGAAGCTCGCTCGACAGTCTGTTTCGTTCCTCTGCCAGTGTAATGCGTTCGATTTGAGACATATATTGCTCAAGTACCGCGTTTTGTTTACGAATCGCTTCATTTTGTTTATGATTGACGATTAATAAATGAAAAGCAAACCCCATTACATAAGAGAGTCCGTAGTAGGTGACCATAATCCAATAGTTATTACTTGGCGCAACTGCATAAAAAATTCCAGTTGTTATAAAAACTGTTGTTGGAGCTGTCCAATAATAGGACGAATGCTTACTATTCGCAGCGATAAGAAATACCGATATAAGAAATGTGTTGTAAGCTTCCGGAAATAAAGAGGTTAAATATATAGACAGTCCACCATATAGCAGTATTTCTGTGAACAAGTAATATTTATAATTGAACAGTAAGGCTACCCATGGAATAGAGAAGGCAACAACCTCCCAAAGAATAATAATCCAAAGTGGCAATGTTAAACCATCCTGAAAATTTAATGTAGCTAGGATGATAGACACACTAGCAATTAGACGGACCCCTAACATAATCCAATCATACCAAAACCAATACTTAACCATATCTAACAAGTTATTTACCCCCTAAGTAGCCTACCTTTTTACTTCTTATATTATAAATTAATCCTTTATGCATTGTTATACTTTTTAATTTTACACTGCGATCCTCTCACAGACTGCAAACTTCTATCGATTTAGTTGCCGAATCATACTACGTGTATAACCACCAAATTTCTTTGTCAAACCATCTACTATTCTAATACTTATGGCGATAGACACTATACCCATAGACATGACAAAGAGTGACTTGGAAAAAGTATCTATCTGTATGAAAATAATATTCATATCGATGTATCGATACAGTAGTGGTGCCAACAGGAACATAAGTGGCATTATATAAAAAATGATTACACTAATGAGACTGAAAATGCCAATCACAAATTTCTGCATTAACCAAAAGACAGCAGACCAGGTGCGACGATCCGTAAGTCCTAATTTCACCTGAGCCCAGTTTGATGTATCCGTTGTTATACTTCTATCGTAAGAGTCAGTCGAAATATCGGTATAAATTTTCGTCTGTATACGCTCGAATTGGATAAAAGGTGTGGTAGTCTGTAGTACTCGTATAACTAATGGAATCCCAACTACCGTAAATGAAAGGGTGAAACTGAATAGCAAAGCTATTAGGTAAAAACAAAAATAAAACAATCCTGTAACGAAAGTTAGCAATAAAAAATAACCATTCTGGATGAATCTTGATTTCATAAAGTTCATCGCTCCTCTCTGTGTAATAACCGCATCATACTGCTTTTTTTGTCAAATTCACCAGTGTAAAAATGTCATATGACATTTTTAAATGATGCTAAAAAGGGGAGAGTAACCTACTTCTGGTTAAAAAAGATGCTTATATTAATCTCCATAAAACAATCCCGTTCTTGCAGATGCAAGAACGGGATTGTTTTGTACTTTTATTTAATATGAGATGGACTTGTTTTTCGAATGTGAAAAATAATATCAAATTGCTCACGCAATGAAGTATCAAAGTATAACGAACCGTTCGGGAGGAGTTGTCCCCCAATACTCAGTAATGGCCTTTTTTCTCTAACCCATTTATCTGCTTGCCCTTTAAGGTGACGGTTATCTAACAAAAACATTTTATACGGGACTTTTCCAAGGGTATAATTGAAACTATTTACATCTTGTGGAATAGTATCCGTTGCAATCTTACCTCCAGTGGAAGGATTATATTCGCTGTATAATGTGAATTTCCCCTCCGTAGTTGTACTACCAATTGTGACATAATTATTCTCTAAACGTTCCTTCAAAAACTGCCCCGCAGCATAAGGATATAATTTCTCATCGATAATTCCTTTAGCTATATGAATATTGTGTCCCCATACCATAGTTTTACCACCCAATGTCTCTTGTGCCCACATTGCTTGATCGGCCATGTATTGCTCATGTAGCTTTATCATACTTGCATAGTCATTAGGAAGCAGCATTGTGGTGAATTTCTCTATTGCATTCGCTGTTGCTTTTACCCAGATGTACTCGGATGAAACTATTTCTGTGTTTGCCTGCCCATTCTCATCTTTAAGTAATTGGGCTACTTTCTCAGCGTTTGCCTTGAACTTTTTTTTCATTTCAGGAGCAAGCGTCATGTATTCCTGTACACTTCCAGTGAAAGATGACAGTTCTTTATAATTTTCTTCTACTTCTGCCAGCAAATCTGGTCGATGCAGCTTTACATAATCAATTACTTTATTAAAGACACTTTGGTCCAGCGTCTTTAAGTCTAGTCCAATAAATTGGATCTTTTTTTTATTGGAAGGATTAGCATTATAATCCTTCATCCATTCAATCATGGCAATAATTTCATCAGTAGGATATAACAATTTTAAAAATTCCCTAGGGTTTCCTTTTCCTGTTTGGATATATTCATTTAGTTTTAAGCCGTTTCCCCAATCTTCTTCCATTCCAAAATTCGTAAAACCCATCTCAGTAACCAAATATTTCACAAGGCGAAATTTCATGGTGAAAATTTCAGAGCTTCCATGAGTATTCTCTCCTAATCCTACATATTGTGCGCTCCCAATCATGTTCTTAAGTGGTTTTAAATCCTCAAATGGTTTTGACGGTTCTATCGTTCTTAATGGGTTAGCCTGTGATTGTATTGATTTAACTATATTTTTTTGGATTGATTGGCCTGAATTTTCGACTGCTACTGTTTGAGCCTTTCCTACTTCTCCACATCCTGTGACTAATAAAGCTGTACTAACTATTGCAACCATTCTTTTCTTATTCATTTTTTCCACCTCAATTGAATTATTTTCAAAAGCAAGATTGATCCATGTACTTGCACGAATCAATCGCCTTAATTCAATTTTCATCTATTCCATATCATATTTTCTAGTTACATATTGTCATAAGATTTTTTGACACAGGTCATTGGCTAATCATTACACTTTCGTACTATCGGTTATGACAACTTATGAATAATAATTACATTATTGAATCGCAAGTAAGACGAGATTATGAATTTGAGAGGGGTTTTAAAGATGGATTAATCTATATGCCAAAATATTTTCATTCTAAGTTGAATTTGTTGAAATGACAGGAAGTCGGTTCGATAAACAAATTAATAAAAGGGGAAGGGCGGATTACAATGATATTACATGCAGAATCATGCCGCAATAAAGATAAAGTCCAACGTGCAAAAAGAGGACTTCGACTCTTTTTAACTATCTTGTTCATTACTTCTATTATTCTAAATTTAGTAGTAATGATTACTAAAAGTATGCCGCTTATTGTGGTATATATGTTTACCCCAGCATTTTCTTCTATTTTGACTCGCATAATACTGAAAGAAGGGTTTAAAGATGTATCTTTTAGTCTCGGTAACTTAAAGATATGGAAGGGAATTGGTCTTGCTCTGCTAATACCTATGATTATTTGTGGAATTACTTATTCTATCGCCTGGTTGAGCGGAATTGCGAAGTTTCAGCATCCCGAAGGTGGTATGTTAGAACCAATCTACAATATACTTGGACTTCAGTATCTATCGGCACCATTCAGTTTCATTTATCTAGTAATATTGAGCGGCATTTTAGGAAGTTTGCTTAACTTAATCCCAGTTTTGGGAGAAGAAATGGGCTGGCGAGGTTATATGCTCACAAGGCTAGTCGATGCAGAGTTTTCACGGCCTATCCTTATTAGTGGATTGATTTGGGCAACGTGGCATGTTCCAATTGTTATTGCTGGTCTATATGTAGAGGGACCATCTGTCTTTCTTTCAGTACTTGGCATCTATTTTTGTATTGTGCCATTCAGTTATATTACAGCTTATTTACGACTTATCACAGGTAGCATTTGGCCTTCGGTTATCATCCATACTACTTGGAATGCCATTATTCAAGGACCTTTCGCACGTGCAAGTACAGGATATCAAACTGAGATTTGGATTGGAGAATCTGGCTTGATAACCGCCCTTATTATCTTGATTACGGCAATAATTGTGTCTCGGATAATAAGATTTACTAAATATTGATTTTTCACATAAATTGTAAAAAAATGATTGTGAATCAGAAAAACGGACTCTCAGATTGCTTTTTAAGGGTTTTTAGTGGTCATGTGAATGTCATACGTATCGATAAGGATTAAATTTCACACGATTAAAAACAGGGTGTTTAAACGATGTTTTGTTTTTATTCGTAATTTTAAATCTGAAATACTGAAGCCAATGTAATACAATTTCATTGGCTTCAGTATTTTGATTCTTAACTAAAAATAGAGTGGGAAATTAAGGGTGTCATATATATTAATTAAAAGTAGCATACAAAGAATGCTTAAGTGACATTTCTTTTGTTATAGAATAAACAAATCCTGATATTGCAGTAACTATTATTTTGAGGTCAATTTACAGTGAAATAAGTGTCTAATGTCTACTATTACTTTGGATTTATGTTACTGCACCTCTTAATTAGAGGTGTTGTTTTTGTTAATTAATAGCCATTGTACTTAGAAAATAAATAATATGTTTATGTGATGGAGTAATAAAGCTAGGTAGCATAAAGACTGATACTACAAAGATTAACAACATATAAAAAAATTATTTATATGTTGTGTCACCGCTGCTATTCCTAATAATTTTGGAATCTATTTATTTCTTCCGCTTTTGCGGAAACTAAAACTAATGTTGCGACCAGTAATATAGTGCCAATTAGATAAAAATAGTTGGACCTATATCGTCAGTATTTTTAATATTCCATTCGCTTTTTGTGTTTTCTATTTTTATTTTTGTAATGATGATAAGACCTTTCCCTCAATTAGATCTTTAAATAACGTAGACCTATTTGGTGCTTGAATTTCTTCCAACGTGAATTTTCCGAAGCATAGTGGTTCAGAAATAGCTTTATCATTTTCATCTGCTGTTAAATTTTCGACTTCTTTATTATCTTTGTCAAAAATTTGGAATACAGCAGTTTATCAGTTTTATATTCGAATTTGCAGCATCCACTTTTTTAATCTCAGTTTGTCCAAGTGATTGAATTTTTGGCTGTTAGTTCTTACGGTGATACAGTATCTCCTTGGACTTTCACTGTATTTTTAATCTTTTTTCCAGCTTGTCCCTCGCATGGAGTACCATTGTATGCCACTCTGTATGTGTCACATCCCAAAATTCTTCGTTTTCTTTTCCTACATTAAATTTACTTTTGTCTGTATCGAATGTATCTGTCACTGTTTAGCCTACTATTTGTAATGTACCTGGGGCATATTCTAGTTCGTCTGGCAATGTATCCGCAAAGGCTAGATTTTTCGCAGGATTAGCAAGAAGCTATTACTTACTAGAGTTGTATACTCCAATCATCCCTTGTTTCTGTATTTTGTAGGTTCTTCACTGTTTTCTCAAGTTCTATGATTAGATCTTGGAGAATTAAGAAACGACCTCAGCTCATTTCATTGTCGTTTAGAAAATTATAAGAAAAGAATCTATTTCTTTCACACTTTTCCTAACTACTCTGATATTTAGATGCTACTTACAAATAAATAATATATGATTTTCATAAAAAAAATATAGTAATATTTTGTCGTAAATTGTACTAATTTGATATTTTATAGTAATATTTTGTCGTGAGTTATACCTGACGGAAAATAATTTATGAACCTATACAGGAACGATGTAAAAATTTATCAGTAATCTAATTAAGAGGAGAAGGTAATGAATAATTCTATCGATATACAACACTTGTGTGATCTCGCACATAAAGCCTTTAATGTACCTGTTCACATTTTATCCACAGACAAAAAAATCTTATATCATTCTAATTCTGAGGATATTTGTAGTCCTTTTTATTCTTCTAAAGAAGAACATCTTAGTGACATTTATCAAGAAAATGATCCCTATAATTTGCCACTTTTCAGATGTAACAGTTATCTTGAAAATTTCATCCTAATTCATATAGAAAATCATGATTATATAAAAGGGACTATAATAATTGGCCCCACTATATATCCAAAGGGATCGGATGATGTAACCTTTAAACTTCGAAAAGAATTTAACTCAAATAATAATATTCAAGAAAGACTAACCTATTTTCAATCCCTACCTGAGGTTAAAAAAACTTCTTTAATTGATATGGGAATTTTATTGCATTACATGATTTTCAATGAAAAGTTAGATGTTGATATTGTTGTAGAAAAAAATAAAGTGTTAGAGGAAGTTCCCTATAAAATTGTGAAACCTGATCTATATATTTTAAAACGTCAACAAAATAAACCAAAAACTCACAACATGGCATTAGTACATAATTATTTTTCAGCAATCAAAGAGGGAAATAAAAAGAAGTTGTTGCAATATATGTATGCAGTTTCGCAGGAAGATACTGAATTAATTTTAACAGCGGATCCACTCAGAAACCAAAAAAACCATGGGATTATTGCGATTACTTTAGCTACTCGATATGCGATAGAAGGTAATCTCCCACCAGACATTGCTTTTGCTCTTAGTATTTTGTATATCCAAACCATGGAACAACTAGATAACGTGGACTCTGTAAGGCGATTGTCAGGAGATGCTTTACGTACTTTTGCAGATCGGGTGAAAGAATTCAATGCGCAAAAATTTTCAAATGCGGTTACTACATGTATGAATCATATTAGTAAAAATGTTTACGATGGAATATCTCTCAATGAACTCGCTAATCATTTGGATATTACCCCTACTTATTTATCTAAATTATTTAAAAAAGAAGTGGGGATTCCTTTAAGTGAATTTATTCAAAGGGAACGAGTGGAAGAAGCAAAAAAATTATTAACACTCACTACATATCCACTATCAGATATTTGTGCCTGGCTTAATTTTAACGACCAAAGTTATTTTACAAGGGTTTTCAAAAAATCAACTAACATGACACCTAGACAGTATCGTGAAAAATATACCGTAATATAAGCTTAGTATCAGTTTCTTGTGAAAAAACTTTAATATACGCGCAAGTAACTCTAAAACTTGAGCATACTGTTTCTTTTACTCTAGAAAGGGTATGTGATTGATCTAGAAAAGGAATATGTATTCAAATAGATCTTGAAGAGTCCATGAAACATTTAGTGAAGCCAAAGGACAAGGGTAAGATTTATAACATGTTGTTAATTTTAAAGAGTACACTATCCATTATTTTTCTAAGGAGACAAAAAAACAGAAGGCCGCCAAGGTTCTTTTCGAGAAAGCTTTGCGGCTTTTTTTATATTTTAAAACCCATGGTTATAACGAGGAATAAGTTTATAGATTAATATCTTCATGTTAAGTATTTAATAATGGTGATATTAGGGACTATTACATAAAGTTTAACAATATAACATATATCACTTGATATATCTATAGTATATGCAATTATACATAACCAAATAAAGGAAAAAAAGTATAAAAAAACCTATTAAATTATTCTATAAGTATTTTTAAAAAAATAAAATTGCTTGGTTGAGCTAAAATGGTTATTTATTAACCGTATACACTTTAATTTGTAATCATTACAATTACAGAGCTGTAATTCCTAGTTAATTATATCGGTATAATTTTTCAGGCTCGTATTTTTACTTAATAGTTAAATTATCGAGCTCAATCGACAAAATTTTGCTATTTACGCATTGGAAATTTAATGTTTTAATGAACAACATAACTGGTATGACCACACAGAAGGGAGAAGAGCAAGCTAATAGAGGTTATTAAATTTGCAAGTAACATTATGTTGTGGATAATTTCCTTAATAATCAGTTTATTTTTTAAGGTATTTAGAATCTCAAAAGTAGTATTTTTGTAAAAATGGGTTTTAAGTTTCTACATAGCAAAAGTGAATTTATTCCGCAATAAAAGTATAAGCAATGTACAGTATAATTTCATCTTTTGTAGTCTTGTAAGGCTATTGCTGACAAAACTAAAAACCATATTATGAAATTGATATTAAAAAAAGGTCATGACAGGATTAACTCTAGAAGCAATGGTTATCTATCTTCACGGATCTGTAAGTTAAACAGCAGCTCTAAGGGGGAAATAATATTTTACTACTCATTGGGCAGCTAATTCAAATATAGCTGATGAATTTTTATCGTTTACTATTTGAAAAATAGAGTATCTAAATGAGAGGGAAGTAAAATCCTTAGATCCTCTTAGAAGTAAATAATAACGATAACACCCTATCCGAAAGACTTCCCATTCCCCATGCGTGTGCAAGGAGAGAGCCTAGCGCTAGGGCGTACAAGTTATATGAATCAAGTTATAAAAAACAATGGTAAAGGAGTGTACGGAATGAAAAATAAAATAATGACAGGATTTTTAATAACATCCATTGTAACTGGAGCAACTATTCCTATCAATACTCTCGCAGCACCAATCGTTCAAGCAGAAACTCAACAGGAAAGCATGGATATTTCTTCATCATTACGAAAATTAGGTGCGCAATCTAAATTAATCCAAACGTATATTGATCAATCTTTAATGAGTCCTAATGTACAGCTAGAGGAAGTCCCAGCTTTAAATACCAATCAATTCCTAATTAAACAAGATATGAAGGAATGGTCATCGGAACTCTATCCACAGTTAATTCTATTAAATTCAAAAAGTAAAGGATTTGTAACGAAATTTAATAGCTATTACCCGACATTAAAATCGTATGTAGACAATAAAGAAGATAGAGAAGGGTTTTCGGATAGACTTGAAGTTCTTCAAGAAATGGCTATGACGAATCAAGAAAATGCGCAACGACAAATTAATGAATTAACAGATCTTAAATTACAGCTTGATAAAAAATTAAAAGATTTCGATACTAATGTGGCAACTGCGCAAGGCATATTAGGTACAGATGGAACAGGAAAAATAGATCAGTTAAAAAATGAAATATTAAATACCAAAAAAGCAATTCAAAATGATTTACAACAAATTGCATTAATACCAGGAGCTTTAAATGAGCAGGGATTTGCTATATTCAAAGAAGTTTATAGTCTTTCAAAAGAAATTATTGAACCGGCTGCTCAAGCAGGGATGGCAGCGTATAACAAAGGAAAAGAAATTAACAACTCTATTCTAGAAGCGGAGAAAAAAGCGGCGCAAGAAGCGACAGAACAAGGTAAAACTGCTCTAGAGATTGAATCGGCCAAAAAAGCAGCTCGTGAAGCAATTGAGAAAAGCAAACAAGGTGAAATAGCTGCAGCTGCAGCCGCAAAAACGCAAGAATATGACCTGATGAAAGCCATTGATACTGAAAAGATTAAGAAAACATTTGGTGTCTTCGCAGAAGTAAATAAACTAACAGCAGAGCAGCGAGCATATTTAGATGACTTAGAGAAACAAAACCAAAAAATATATGATTTAACAACGAAACTATCAATAGCAGATTTACAAAAATCAATGCTTCTTCTTTCACAAAATGATTTGCATACGTTTGCAAACCAAGTAGATGTAGAACTTGACCTACTAAAGCGCTATAAAGAAGATTTGGATCTAATAAAAAATAACATTACAAAATTATCTACTAATGTTGATGCAACTAACGAGCAGTCTCAAAAAGATACATTAAGACAATTAAAAAATGTAATAAGTTACCTTGAAGAACAGGTATATAAATTTTGATATTACGTTTTTGAAAAAACTATAAAGATTATAAGAATCTAGCGAAAGAAGGAGAATAGTTATGAAAAAATTCCCATTCAAAGTGCTAACTTTAGCCACTCTGGCAACGGTTATAACTGCTACTACTGGTAACACTATTCATGCATTTGCACAAGAAACGACCGCTCAAGAACAAAAAGTAGGCAATTATGCTTTAGGTCCCGAGGGACTGAAGAAAGCATTGGCTGAAACAGGGTCTCATATTCTTGTAATGGATTTGTACGCAAAAACAATGATTAAGCAACCGAATGTAAATTTATCTAATATCGATTTAGGATCAGAAGGAGGGGAGTTGCTCAAAAATATTCACCTTAATCAAGAACTGTCACGAATCAATGCGAATTATTGGTTAGATAAAGCGAAGCCACAGATTCAAAAAACAGCTCGTAATATTGTAAATTACGATGAACAATTTCAAAATTATTACGACACTTTAGTAGATACTGTACAAAAGAAAGATAAGGCAGGTCTAAAAGAGGGCATAAGTGATTTAATTACTACAATTAATACAAATTCAAAAGAGGTTACAGATGTAATTAAGATGCTACAAGACTTCAAAGGGAAACTATATCAAAATTCTACAGATTTTAAAAATAATGTTGGTGGTCCAGATGGCAAAGGTGGATTAACTGCAATATTAGCAGGTCAACAGGCAACGATTCCGCAACTTCAAGCTGAAATTGAGCAACTTCGTTCTACTCAGAAAAAACATTTTGATGATGTATTAGCATGGTCAATTGGTGGTGGATTGGGAGCAGCTATTTTAGTTATTGCAGCTATTGGAGGAGCAGTTGTAATTGTTGTAACTGGTGGTACAGCAACACCAGCTGTTGTTGGTGGACTTTCAGCTCTTGGAGCAGCTGGTATCGGTCTAGGAACTGCGGCGGGTGTCACGGCATCTAAGCATATGGACTCCTATAACGAAATTTCTAACAAAATCGGAGAATTAAGTATGAAAGCAGATCGTGCTAATCAAGCAGTTCTTTCGCTTACTAACGCGAAAGAAACATTGGCATATCTATATCAGACTGTAGATCAAGCGATATTATCTCTAACAAATATTCAAAAGCAATGGAATACAATGGGCGCAAATTATACAGATTTACTGGATAATATCGATTCTATGCAAGACCACAAATTCTCTTTAATACCGGATGATTTAAAAGCTGCTAAAGAAAGTTGGAATGATATTCATAAAGATGCAGAATTCATTTCAAAAGATATTGCTTTTAAACAGGAATAGAACTGAAAATTAAAACCTAAATTGGAGGAAAATGAAATGATAAAAAAAATCCCTTACAAATTACTCGCTGTATCGACGTTATTAACTATTACAACCGCTAATGTAGTTTCACCAGTAACAACTTTTGCAAGTGAAATTGAACAAACGAACAATGGAGATACGGCTCTTTCTGCAAATGAAGCGAGAATGAAAGAGACCTTGCAAAAGGCCGGTTTATTTGCAAAATCTATGAATGCCTATTCTTATATGTTAATTAAAAATCCAGATGTGAACTTTGAAGGAATTACTATTAATGGATATGTGGATTTACCTGGTAGAATTGTACAAGATCAAAAGAATGCAAGAGCACATGCTGTTACTTGGGATACAAAAGTAAAAAAACAGCTTTTAGATACATTGACTGGTATTGTTGAATATGATACAACATTTGACAATTATTATGAAACAATGGTAGAGGCGATTAATACAGGGGATGGAGAAACTTTAAAAGAAGGGATTACAGATTTACGAGGTGAAATTCAACAAAATCAAAAGGTTGCACAACAACTAATAGAAGAATTAACTAAATTAAGAGACTCTATTGGACAAGATGTTAGAGCATTTGGAAGCAATAAAGATCTCTTGCAGTCGATTTTAAAAAACCAAGGTGCAGATGTTGAAGCCGATCAAAAGCGTCTAGAAGAAGTATTAGGATCAGTAAACTATTATAAACAATTAGAATCTGATGGGTTTAATGTAATGAAGGGTGCTATTTTGGGTCTACCGATAATTGGCGGTATTATAGTGGGAGTAGCAAGAGATAATTTAGGTAAGTTAGAGCCTTTATTAGCAGAATTACGTCAGACCGTGGATTATAAAGTAACATTAAATCGCGTAGTTGGAGTTGCTTATAGTAATATTAATGAAATGCACAAGGCACTTGATGATGCTATTAACGCTCTTACTTATATGTCCACGCAGTGGCATGATTTAGATTCTCAATATTCGGGCGTTCTAGGGCATATTGAGAATGCAGCTCAAAAAGCGGATCAAAATAAATTTAAATTCTTAAAACCTAATTTAAATGCAGCGAAAGACAGTTGGAAAACATTAAGAACAGATGCTGTTACATTAAAAGAAGGGATAAAGGAATTAAAAGTGGAAACTGTTACTCCACAAAAATAGGGAAATATTAATTCTGTTGCAAAGTGAACCATAACATAGAGAGTCTATGATTACACTGTTAAACAGTAAAGCGATAATTAATAAATCCTTATATATTAAAAAGGCGGAGTCTCATTAAAGACTTCGCCTTTCACTTATATATAAGTTTTATCCAAATAAAAAGATAGCCATGTAGTTTACTTGTTTTTAAAAATTTGTAACAGAATCGATTAATAGGGGACAGTTTATATAGATTCGCTTAATAATATCGAATCTATGCAACTACATCGTCTTTTAATAAGAATAGGACTTGAAATCATACTCTATACAGGAGGAATAAGAAAAGATGAAAAAAAAAACTTATAAAATACTGGCTGTATCAGCATTTTTAATTATGACAACTACCTATGCAGTCACACCAGTAGCAACCTTTGCAATTGAAACTGAACAAACGAACACTGGAGATATGTCTCTTTCAGCAAATGAAGAAAAGATGAAAAAAACTGTACAAGATGCTGGGTTATTTGCAAAAGCTATGAATGAATATTCTTATTTGCTAATTAATAATCCAGATGTGAGTTTTGAAGGAATTTCTATTAATGGGTATGCAGATTTACCTAGTAAAATTGTACAGGATCAAAAGAATGCAAGAGCACATGCTGTTACATGGAATACAAAAGTAAAAAAACAGCTTTTAGATACATTGACCGGCATTATTGAATACGATACAAAGTTTGAAAATTATTATGAAACATTAGTAGAGGCGATCAACAATGGAAATGGGGATACTTTAAAAAAGGGGATTACTGATTTAAGGGGGGGAATTCAACGAAACCAAAAGTCTGCAAAAGCATTAATAGAAGAATTAACTAAATTTAAAAACGCTATTGGAGAAGATGTTAGAGTATTTGGAAGCCATAAAGAGACCTTGCAATCGATTTTAAAAAACCAAGGAGCTGATGTGGAGACTGATCAAAAGCGTTTAGATGAAGTTTTAGGACAAGTAAACTATTATAAGAAATTAGAATCTGATGGATTAATAATGGTGAAAATACCTTTTATCCCCACGCTTATTTCTGGTGGCATAATGATAGGTACTGCTAGAGATAATTTAGGTCGATTAGAGCCTGCTTTAGCAGAATTACGTAAAACTGTTGATTATAAAATTACATTAAATCGTGTAGTCGGAGTTGCATTTCATAATATTAGTGATATGCATAGTACGATTGATAGTGCTATTACTGCTCTTACTTATATGTCCACACAATGGGATGATTTAGACTCTCAATATTCGGGCGTACTGGGGCATATTGATAAAGCTGATGAAAAAGCTGATCAAAATAGATATAAATTTTTAAAGCCTAACTTGAATTCAGCTAAAGATAGTTGGAAAACATTAAGAACAGATGTTGTCACATTACTAGAAGGCATAAAAATTGCAGAGAAGAAAGAACAGGATTTTATGAATCTACTTCGTCCATCAAACGTTTTTTACTTTTATAAAAAAATCCATAACGCATACACTTTTGAAATAAAGACTGGAACAAATGCACCAAATGCGTCTTATAAAGTTATGAATTTAACTAAAAACACTGTTCATCATATGTGGAGTGGAGGTGCTAATACAAGCATGTGGGCTGACTGGCTTTCATTCAATCCAAATGATGAATTTGCGGTGGTAGCAATAGTGGATGGGAAAGAATATGTTGTGTATAAAGACAAAGTAGAAAATATAATGAACTGAACCCAAAAAAATGCATTAATTGGGGATGGTACACATCGCTATCAAGCTAAGAAAAACAAATACCCCCAGAACGAAATTTTGTGCTAACTTTTAACAGAAAAGCTCATTTTTTCGTTTTGGGGTGAATCTATTTTCTTAAGTTGATGGGCATGGGGATGGTACACTAAACTAGACACCAAGTTAAGTGAAAAATTGAACGGCATAAGGCTCCTTATTTCCTAGAACACCTAGCTAAAGCAAAAGAATTTGTACAGCAAAAAAGTGAATATTGAATCAAGGTGCTGGTTGCTTTATGTGTATGGCTTAACCAAAAGATTGCAAATACATTAAAAGAGCAACTTGTAATAAAGATATTGCAATATTTTTAAAGCGAAAAGCCGAAATTGAGGAATTTGAAGAATTGTAATAGTGAAGGAATTGATTAATTTATAAAAAACATAGGAATTAAATATTCCTACGTTTTTTTGTACATAACATTTAAATAAAAAGAGAGAATAAACACCTTATTTTTGGGGTGTTTGAAGGTTCAAATGGAAGATTCCCTGGTTTTCGATTTGAATCAATATGATACTATTTACATGTACTGTCATGTAGGGAATTATATTTTTTGCACCTGAACTGTTTGTACTATTTGTAGGATTTTCTGTTTTTTTGTCGAATATATCTTTAATGCAAGGAGGGACATTACATGATTATTAAAGACTATTTCATCAATCTTTCTATTTTTTCTTTATTAGTTAGCGCAGCGATATTTATTCAAGTGTTTTTGATTCATTCCAGGCGATATTTCGAAAAATTCTATGGAGGGATTATTGCAGTTACTTTGATGCTCTTTTCTTTTCCATACATGGGATTTTCCTACGATCTTCGAGTTGTTCCTCTTATTCTATCTTTTATTTACTTTGGTCGCATTGCTGGTTGGATTACATTAATTAGCATTATTATCATGCGTATCTTTTACATTGGAGGTTACTGGGAACCTCCTGTGATTGCTTATTTAGGTTTGGGTATCCTATTTGTTACTTTTAAAACATATTTTAAAAACCTTCATCCTTTTAAAAGTGCATCTTTATATTTTTCTGTTTTTGTCGGAATAAAGTGGTTAGTTGGTGTATTCTTTAATACTAAGTTACTTTACACTGGAGGCTTATTATATATAGCTTTAGGGCTTTTAATTGGGCTATTTCTTATGGAAGCCTACCAGAGATTATATTATTTAACACAGGACTTATCTAAAATGAATCGAGAATTAAAAAAATCCAAGCAAGAACTCACAGATACCGTACATGAGCTTCAAGGAGGGATTTTTAAATTTAAAAAAGTGGGTAAGCACTTTATACACACTTTATGTGATGGACAGTTTTATTATCAAAAAGGATTTTATTCTGAACAGGTGGTAGGGAAAAGCTTACGGACTATTGATGCTTCTATTGTTCCACCACATTTAGTTCCACAATTGATGAAGTATTATCTTCAGGCATGGGAAGGGAAAGAAATTATATTCGAATTACCCTGGCCAGATGATAAAACGATTATTCTTATTGCACTTAGGCCGATTAAACGAAATGGACAAGTTATGGAAGTTGTTGGTTCTATAGTCGATATAACCGAAAGGAAAAAGGTAGAATCAGAATTAAGAGCTACCAAAGAATTACTAGAATCATTTATAAAGCATAATGTAGATGCTATTACCATTTCTGATCGAGAAGGGCATATTTTACAAGCAAATAAAGCTTATGAAAAGATATTTGGATGGTCATTACAAGAAATCATAGGTAAGAGATTACCCTGTGTACCAGATTTCTTAATGGAAGAATCACTTAAAAATATTCAGAAAATTCTAACAGGTGAATCCGTAGTTACCAGATTAGAAACTGTTAGACGACGTAACGATGGAAGTCTTCTTGATGTCAGTCTGACAGTTTCTCCTATACTAGACGTAAGAGGAAATGTGATAGCTTTATCTGCGATATGTAGAGACATCTCTGAAAGAAAACAAGCAGAAAGAGAACGACATCGATTACACCAACAATTAAAAGATAGTGAAATGAAGTACCGTGCACTAATCGAACAAGCAACTGATGCAGTATATGTAGTAGAGCTGAATGAAAATCATGTTCCAAGTCGATTCATTGAGGTAAACCCTGTTGGTTGTAAAAGATTTGGATATAGTAGAGAAGAGCTGCTCTCGTTACCATTTCCAAATGTAGTACCACAAGATTCTAAAATGATTGTAAGGTTGTTAAAAAGAATTAGAGAGGGACAAACTTCCTTCACTTTGCAAGATGAATATGTTTTTCCAACAGGAAAAATAATAACAACTGAGTTTAGTGTCCGTGTTTTTAACTTAAATGGTAAAAAAGTTTTCCTAAGTATTTCTCGTGATATCACTGAACGGCTAAAAACAGAAGAATTACTACGGAAATCTGAAAAACTTGCTGTCGTAGGACAATTAGCGACTGCAATGGCTCATGAAATTAATAATCCATTAACCGCAATGAAAGGGTTTATGCAATTACTAAAATCAACGGAAACTGAGAATAATCGGGGTTATATAAATATAGTATCATCAGAGATTGAGCGTATAGAAAGTATTACTAATGAATTTATGGCGGTAGCAAAACCACAGGTGGTAAAGATACAACCTAATGATATTAGTGTGCTAATGGATCAAGTTTTAATGCTACTGCAACCTCAAGCAATGATGAATAATATAAAAATTAGAATTGATTTTACACCTGGTATTCCACTGATTCCATGTGAAGGAAATCAATTAAAACAAGTATTTGTTAATATTATAAAAAATGCAATTGAATCCATGCCAACAGGAGGAGAAATTTTGATTCAATTTGATAAACTTGATAATAATCAAATAAGGATTCGCTTTATCGATCAAGGATGTGGGATTCCAAAAGAACGTATACCATATTTAGGAGAACCTTTTTACAGTATTAAGGAAGAGGGAATCGGCTTAGGATTAATGGTCTGTTATAAAATTATTGAAACACACCAGGGGAAGGTATTTATTGAGAGTGAAGTGAATAAGGGGACTATAGTTGAAGTCACTCTCCCAATTTGCACACTTCAAAATTAATACATTCTTTTACTGAAATTTTATAAGTTAGTGAGCAGTTAGCTTTGGCTAGCTGCTTTTTTGTATATATTGTAATCGATTCTTCATATTACGGCTTTTTGATGTTTCATATATAGATTTTATGGCTTTTAAAAACTCTGTAAGTGTTTTGTAATATTTACGAGAGACTTTTTTAACAGTTATGAGAGAGAAAAGAAAGATTTGTTATATATGATGAAATTAATCTTACTAGTAGGTGTTCTAATGGACCTAGAAACCAAGGAGGAAAAATAACAATGAAACAATTGAAGCCAGCAATTAGTGTATTAGGTAGTGTATCGATGGCACTGACTTTAGCATCTCCTGCTTTAGCAGATGTAAAACAACCGAATCCAGGAGGTACAGTTGAAATATTCAAAGAGAATGCAAATGTAAAAAAAGAAGATAAGAATTTCACGCTCGGATCTGATGGGGAAATAGGTTCACTCATTACACAAAACATTGAAATGGCAAACAACGATTGGGATAAAGATGGTATTTCCAACGACTTAGAGATTAATGGATATAAAATTGAATTCAATTCACAAACTGGAAAAAATGAAGCGAAAGCATGGGATCCCGAGAAGGATAAAGGGAAACCAAAATTTATATCGAATCCTATGAATGCAAATACGGATGGTGATCCTTTTACTGATATGTATGAGGTTGAGAATTATAACAACGATTCTGATACTAATTTCAATCCGATAGTTGCCAACATGCCGAATTTGCAAATTGGTGTCAAACGAATTGAAGTAATTCCTATTGCAACCATTACGGATAATAATGGCGGATCAGTTAGTAGAGGATGGGAAAAAAGTGTATCTACACAACATTCATTTAATGTAGGTTTAAGTGGTTCAGGTGGTGTAGAAGGCTCAGCAGCCGGTCCTGTTCCTTCCGGAAGTGTTTCAGCAAATGTGGGATACGGATATTCAAAAACAACTACGGAAACGGAGAGTTATACAAATAATTTTGATTGGTCTACTGCAACAACTGTGGATACAGCGAACGCAGCAAAATTACGGGTACATTTGGAATATAAGAATGTAGGAACAGCATCCGCTGAAAATGTTTCGCCTCATTTTAATATTCGTTTAGGAAACAAAATTATTAATACTGTAAAGGCAACACAAGATCGTTATAAAGCAAACTATTTAAGTACAGAAAAAGGTGGACGGAATAAAACAGAAGTAGTAATTGACAGTTTAGAAGGACAAGCAGATGCGAATATTGTCTTATCTTTGGATGAATTGAAAGCTGTTGAACAAGGGGAACTTCTTTCGATTGAAGTTTTACCTACAAGTACAATGGATTTATCTATTGAAAAAGGTGAAGAAATTATGCATTTGGGGGATTCAGGGAGATATGAGTCTAGAGTAAATGCAGCTACTGAACAATTAGAAACAGATATAGGAAATATACCAAAGTTTAGGGTATATACTCCTAAAGACAAATCTCTTGCTGATAAGCCAGTTTTATCCTATAACGAAGTTTTTCAACAGGTAAATATAGATACGAAAAAAGTAAATCATATTGTAAACAAGGCTAAAAGTACTAATAACGTATCAGTGGTTTCAGCTAATAATGGAACTGATGCATTGAACGATTTAAAAGCGGGACAGGGAGATCGCGGTTATTTACATAAAGACTCTGTACACGGAGCTTTTGCAAAGCTACAGCAACCAACATTAGTAGAAGGTAGTTATGATTCTGTGACGCAAAAGATTAGGGCAACAATTTTACCTGGTTTATTTGGAGTGAGTAAAGATATTCCTACTACTTATAGTAAGAAATGGAATGCTCCGTCACAAACAGTAACACTGGTTAAACGTGAAAATGGATTTACATATGAGTCTAGAGAAAATATACACCCTATTAAATCTGAAATTGCTGCGCACAGAAAAGTTACATTTGAAATCAATGACGCACACAATCTAACGCCTACACAAAAGATTGATACTGAAATTAAAGCTAATAAAGAATTTGAAGATTATGTAGTAGATAATTCAGGTGAATTTGTTACAGAAGGAGTTCCTTATACCGTGGCTTCATATGGAAATACAGCTTATTTGGGAAGTCATCATGCAGGGAATAAATGGGAGTATCTTTGGGCTGAAAAATCTAGCGATGAAAAAGTGAATGTAATTATTGAAAGAGTAGGTCAACCTAAACCTGGAAAACCAATTAAAAAGGATGAAGAGGTATTAATTAAATTTCAAAATCCTATTTATTCAGATTATGCATATTTAAAACTTCAAGATAGTTATATCCATTTAGATCAAAAACAGAACGCAAGTACTTTTAAATTTAATCATGCATATCCAAAGAATTTCACTGGACACCATAAGCAATGGAACATACTATCTAATGGTAATAAGTTAAAGGTAGGATATTTAATCGATTATATGAAATATGGTAATGGAGAGAATAGGACTGATACTATAGCATGGAATCTATCAAGAGTTCAGTAATAGGTAACAGTTCTGTTGCTAAGTTTGGAAAGAGAACTGGAAATGAATTGAATCCGAAAAGTTAGATACAATAATTTAGGTTACTAATAAGGAATGAGTTCGATGTTGAATCGGACTCATTCCTTTTAATTTATATAATTTAGAAACTACTATTTTAAATACTTATCTAGTCATATAAGTAATCAAATGTTAAGATTACTATCTGTATTACATGATTTATTTTCCGAATTTTCATTCGTTTCGAGGGTGAAATGTGGAATTCTGATTTATTTATGTGATTAGTTTTTATATCTTTACCTATAAAGATATTTTTATTGGATAATAGAAAAAATAAATTTTTTGTTATTGGTGAAAAAGAAGTGAGGATAGTATATGAAGAAAAGAATTTTAATCGTAGAAGATGAAGAAAATATTCGAGAAGTATGCAAACGGTATTTAGAAAGAGAAGAATATGAAGTTTATACCGCTGTAAATGGTAAAGAAGGTTGGGATTTATTTCTTACACATCAACCAGATTTAATTATATTAGATTTGATGATGCCAAAAAAAGATGGATGGGAATTATGCGAGGAAATTCGTCAACAATCAAATGTCCCTATTATTATGTTAACTGCTAAGGGAGAGGAAAGGGATCGAATTTTAGGCTTAACAATGGGGGCAGATGATTATTTAACAAAGCCATTTTCCCCTCGTGAATTAGTATTAAGGGTTCAAATTATACTAAGAAGAGGAAGCCATGTACAAATACAAGCGAAAGAATCCTTATTGGAAGTGATAGAGTTTCCAGATTTGAAAATATATCCAAAGACAAGATATGTACTTGTTTGTAATAAGGAAGTGGAGTTAACGGTGAAAGAGTTTGAGGTACTTTATCTCATGGCAAAGCATCCAAAACAAGTATTTTCTCGCTCGCAGCTTCTTGAATTAATTTGGGATTTTGGACATGAAGGAGCATCAAACACAGTTACCGTGTTAGTGAGTCGTTTACGTGAAAAGCTCGAGAAGCATACGATAAAGAATCGTTGGATTCATACGGTTTGGGGTATAGGATATCGCTTTGAGCCAAATGGAGGAAATGAAACATGAGATTACGTATTCAATTGTTACTCATGAATCTATTAAGTACTAGTATTATGGTAATTGCTATATGGTATAGTGATACGAAAATGTTACTTGAACCGGAACAAACGCGGTTATTAACAGTAATTGCATTTGTGGCATTCATTATTTCAACGTTTATTTATTGGTTAATGACACGTCCTATCATGAGATCTATACAAAATTTAATAAAATTGACGAAACAATTTAGTGATAGACACTTTGAAACGATGTATATAATTGGGCAAGAACCACGTGAGTTTAAAGAATTGGCAACAGCCTTTCAACAGATGGCAAAAAAATTAGAAGAAGGGTTTACTAAGTTAGAGGAACAGGAAAACTCTCGTAAGGAGCTAATTACCAATATCTCACACGACTTACGAACACCTATGACTAGCATGCAAATGATGATAGAAGCATTACAAGATAACCTGATTGAAGATCCTGAAATGAAAAAGCAATACTTAGCAACGGTTTTAAAAGAAATAGAAAGATTAAATGGATTAATTAACGACTTATTTGATCTTTCAAAGTTAGAGTTTGAGCAAGTAGATTTTCACCCAAGTTTCACACATTTAGATAAAGTTCTATTAGATGTATTAGAGTCACATTCTGTCTTATTAGGAGACAAACAAATCCATGTGCAATTGGATGTCCCTGATACATTACCTCGACTTTTGATTATGCCTTGTAAAATAGAAAGGGTCATAGGTAATTTATTACATAATGCAATTCGATATTCTCCTATCTCTGGAACAATTGAATTGACTGTAGTGGAAAATAAACCAACTCAACAGGTCCAATTCACTTTGCGGGATGAAGGAATGGGAATTTCTCCAAATGATCAATTACGCGTATTTGAACGTTTTTTTAGAACAGATCGATCAAGAAGTTCACAATCTGGAGGTTCCGGACTTGGATTAGCTATTGCAAAATCATTGATTGAAATGCACAAAGGGGAAATTGGTGTAAGGAATCGCGCAGATGGTAAGCAGGGAAGTGAATTTTGGTTCACTCTTCCCATCACATCAGTAAAAAAATAAGACGGCTGAAAGACTTTTGTAACATTTACGTTAGAAAAATGAAAGACCTTCTTGTTAACATACTACTACACAGTATGTTACAGGAGGTTTTTTACTTTATGAAAAGAAAATATGTATGGCTTATAGGTGGTTTGATAATTGTATTGGGGATTTTATGGTCATTGTTCCGACCAGAGAAATTATTTATTGATAAGCACGTAAATGAATCATTGCCACAAGCAGAGATACAATCAACTGAAGTAAGGCAACAAAGTGATCGAGTAATAAGGGAAGGTCAGTTTCAAAACGGTGTCCATGAAACAACTGGAACGGCAAAAATTTACCAATTAGCGGATGGAAAACGTGTTTTACGACTTTCTGATTTTGCAACATCTAATGGGCCAGATGTACGAGTTGTATTAGTTCCTACAAATCGTTTGAAAAATAATGAAGACGTGAAAAACTATCAGTATATTGAATTAGGAAAATTAAAGGGAAATAAAGGAGACCAAAACTACGAAATTCCTGAAGGGATAGATGTAAGTGAATATGGTTCGGTTTCTGTTTGGTGTAAAAGATTTAATGAAAACTTTGGTGCGGTTTATTTTAATAATTAAATATGAACTTAAAATTTCCTCTTACAGGCAAAATTCATCGGGGTAATGATAATAGTTGCAGCGGACTTAGTTGCTAAGAAGGGCACTCATAAGAGTGTTTTGTTCATATTCTTCAATATTTGTATATTTTAGAGCTATTGGACGTTTACGGAGAGATTTTATTTAGTGTGGAAGCGTACTGTCTGTGAATAGAAGGATGAATAATATGTTACAGGAAAACATAACTCTTTTATAACTTAATTTTGAAGGAACATATACTTTTTTCATTTATCGGCTTGTAAAGAAGTATGGAAATTAAAGTTTATAATTTAAAAGTCAGCTTAAAGATGCAATAAGCAATTTGAATAGTAATCTTAAGTAAATAAAAAAGAGAGAGGAGCATCGATGAGCTCTTCTCTCTTTTTAAATCTAATTAGGGTTTCCATAACTGTAAAGGGGATGGTGTAAATTGTTGGATATTACCAAAATATTACTTTAAGTTAAGATTATAAAAAAAGAAGTTCCTTTTTTCTGAAAAATAAATATTAATGCAAAATTAATGATTAATATTCAAAAATGATTTTATAGTTCATTAATTTATTACTTGCTATCTATATTAATCATTTATTGCAACAGCTTTCATGTCCAAAATTAAATGTTTCAACAAAGGATAATATAAGTATCATTATAATGATTTTCCAATATAATCAATGTGTTAATGAAAGGAACTCTGTGTTATTTTTGCTTTTCTACTAACTAATACAGCTTCAAACAAAGGACACAATTGCTACATGCTAAGTGTAATCTATTACCCATTCAAGATTCTGTTTATTCAATCTTTCTAAAAATAAAAAAATATTGTACTCATAAATATACAAGCTATAATGAGGGCGTCGAGAAAGAATTTATTACCTCTAGAGAAAGTATCAAACCTAGTTTTTTTGCAAAAATCCTAATGACATTGTAAATAACTTTTTAAATTTGGACATACTGACATGATTACTCTAAGAAAGGTATGTGATCAAAAGGAAAAGTGTATTTGACACGAGAATGAAAGCGCCTTCAATAAGGTCTTGTTTTGAATCAGTCATTTTAGTAACTTAGATTCAACTGCAATT